>CAZBHG010000009.1:20988-24825 GCA_964491735.1 uncultured Eubacteriales bacterium | reverse complement strand
GTCATGGTCATTTCCTATAATATTGATGGTTCGGGAATTGAAGAAGACCCGTTCTTGGTAGACAGTGTCGCAATCCTGAAGATTATCGGAGACTTGCCGTATGATTTGTATTGGGAACAGACTCAGGATATAGATATATTATCTACCGATTATGCTATTGAGGGCGGTATGTTCTATAATGAGGGCAAGGGCTTTGCCCCGATTGGTTCCGAATTATATGCGTTTGAAGGCCATTTCGACGGTTCCGGATACGTTATTTCCGGTCTCTACATCAATCGGCCGGAGGAATCCTATGTCGGTTTGTTCGGCAATGTCGGCGAGGGCGCATCCTTAAAGAATATTCACCTTGAAATATCTGAAATGACATACCTTGAAGGCATTACGGGCTTGGGATATGTCGGAGGTCTTGCCGGCAGCTACTGTTCGGAGGAAGTTATTGAGAACTGCTCCGTCGCTTACGGCGTAATTACCGGCTCGACGACTGTCGGCGGTCTTGTCGGTCTGCTTGACGGCTCTGTTGATGGCTGTTTCACAACCTCAACCGTCTATTCGACCACTACAAATTCAGGCACTTCACAGGCTGGCGGCATTGCGGGCAAGGTTCTGTATTCAGGCGCATCGCTTACAGCCGAAATAACCAACTGCTTCTCAACCAGCATCGTTCATGCAAATGCTGCCGCAGGTGGATTTGTCGGATATGTTGCAAACGGTTATACTGCTTTGATTAAGGATTGTTTCTTTAACGGCAGTGTCTCGAATGGTGTAACCACTTACTCGACAATTCTTGTCGGCTACTCGTTATCCAATTCGGACGGTACTGTTATCGTCCAGAATATATATACTGCGGGGACAAATGTCCATTTCAGCAACGCGATAAACATGTTCCACCTCACACTTGATGCTACCTCCTGCAATATATATTATGACAGCGCGATGCTCGGCACGTTGGGGACGACCTATTCAAACGGTGAGACTGCTTTAAGCACCTCGACGCTCACAAGCGGCACAAGCGAAAATCCCATAACAGGTCTGACCACAGCGAATGGATGGCAGTATTCGGCGGGAAGTTATCCAAGACTTAATATGACAAAAACAATCAATATTGTTGTTGAAAATGTCAGAACACAGGTTGTGGAAACTGACGATGATGAAATGGATACAACCAACGGAGCTGTTTCATCGGACGGAATTATGTTCCCGGTGAAGGTTCAGCAGACTCTCAGCGTTTCAAGTGTGGAATACGACGTTGTTCCCACATCCACCACATATTCCTCAGAATACAATACAACAATCAACTCGGTAGACTATAAAGATACATTGGCATACGATACGGACTATGATGAAGATTTGTATGGCAACGATATAAACCGTATATCCGATGTGCTGTTCAAGAATGAAAACGATTTCATTTATACATACAGAAATATATTCGGGAAATCGTTTAACTCTTCTAGCGGTGCGTTAGGCTTTGAGACGCCGAGGACTCCTGTTGTCACCTATCAGATAAAAGACGAAAACGAAATAACTGTCGCGACGAGAAATGTCAGAATTCCATATGTTGATGATACAAGCACAGCGTTGGGTAATTACTATTACTATATTTCGACTGAGCGTCAGCTCCGTGCCATTACCGACACAGGGGGAACAGAAACCAAGTTCAATTACTACAGAGGGATTATTAATCCCGTTGCAAATGCCAACGTCTATGTTAACATTTGCGCTGATATAAATCTCTGCGATGATGACTTCACACCGATATCAGGCTTCACAGGCAAGAAGTTTGACGGCAACGGGTTTACAATTGCGAACTTGAATATCAACAGTTACAGTGATAATGTCGGGTTCTTTTCCAGCTTATCGTACAATACAAGTCTTGCGGACAGAATGACCATTGAGGATATCGTTTTTGCAAACTCTTCGGTCACCAGCAACGTTGTCGGAAACTGTGTCGGAACACTTGCGGGATATACAAACGAGGGCGTTTTGATTAATAACTGCTCTGTTGTTAATGATGGTATAAACAATAACTTTGTAACAGGCAACGACTATGTTGGCGGACTTATAGGCAGGTGTGAAAGCTATATAGGATATTCCTATGCTAGAGTTGCAGGCGCAGATGTATATACTCAGATTGAGCAGAGCAGCGGCGCTAATGTTGAGGTAGTCGGCAGGAATCTCGCGGGAGGCTTCGTCGGCTGCGCAACAAATCCGGTTTCAAACTGCTATGCAAACGGCAGCGTTACAGGCTGCTTTGACTCTGACACAATAACATATTATGTCGGAGCCACACCGTATGAGGAGCTTTGCCGCGGTATCGGCGGCTTTGCGGGTGTCCTTAAATCAAAGGCTTCCTATTCATTTGCTTCAAGCAATGTTATTGTCAGCTCTGTTGACCCACACGCAGATTGTCTGGAAATGGGCGTCGGCGGGTTTGTAGGCTATATTACTGCCGATTTGGACGACATTACAACAGTTGTTTTCTCAAGCGGCAAAGTTACGGTTGGCGGATTCGTCAACAGCATTGCTTCCAAGAAATTAGGTGTCGGCGGGCTTATCGGTGTTTCAGACGCTACAATTTCGTCCTGCTACTCAAGCTCGGCAATTGAAGTTGATTATCTGAATACCGTTACTTATCAGACCGTTGTTACTGACAGCTCAACAGTCCTTGGTGTAGGCGGTGTCATCGGTATTGAGAACGAGCTGCTCAGTGACGCTTATTCTTCAGGCTATGTTGACAGAACCAATTATTCGGACCCAGTCGGCACAAAGACAATAGGCGGCGTTATCGGCAATGCAACGGATAATGAAGTAGAATATGAGCAGCTTTATTTTGATAAGACAAACAATAATGACCAGACTCTCACGGCTATCGGCGGAGTCGCTGATAATAGCTCGGACATCAAGGGCGTTTACACCGAGGGTTTCTTCGGTACGACAATGGCTAATACACAGCTCGGTCTGGACGAAACGTATTGGGGCGTAAACAATAACGCCTATCCGTATTTGGTTAATTTCTTTGCTGAGGGTGTTTCCGACTGGATTAAGTACCCTGCGGTTCTGAGCGTTGTCGCTGTTACTCCCGACAACCGCGATAATTTAGCCAATGGCGGTCTCGGTATTTCTATGGCTATTCAGATGCCTTCATCGCTCATTATTTCCGGTGTAACATATAACCTGACATGGGACAGCTCCGATACTTCAGGCACCGGCATCATTGAGCTTGGCAATAATACTTATGCGCCTATCAGAACGGCAAACCTTAATCAGACGATGGGGCTTATCGTGGGCGTTACCGATAACGAGGAATACGGCACCAGAGAATATAACCGCCAGTGCGCTGATATGATGGGCACCGAAGATAACCCGTATCTGATTTCAACAAAGCTTGACCTTCAGCATATTGGTCAGGATTCCGGAGATATCACAGGGCACGAATACCCGTATTTCTATGACCAGTGGTTGTCCCCAATTAACTATTTAGGCAAGAACTATTCAGGTAAGGTTTATTATCGCCTGATGAGTGATGTGGATATGACAATGGACGTCGCTTTGGACGAGGGTGAAATTACAATAACTTACAACAATGCCGCAACGCCGGATTCACATGTTATCGAGCCGTTGACTCTGGATGCAAGTTTGGGTATTCTGGATGAAACCACTATGGAACTCAATGATTATGTCACATATCAGGGTATGTCGATTGACGGATATGATTTCGAGATTAAACATTTCACAGGGACTGCTCCGTTTATTACAACGCTTGATACCGAGTCCGAGATTAAAGACGTTATTTTTGAGGATATAGCAATTAATTCCGTCGGCAATGCGGCACTTATC
>CAZBHG010000009.1:12255-20978 GCA_964491735.1 uncultured Eubacteriales bacterium | reverse complement strand
ACAGTTGACGGTGTTGTTGTCAGAAACAGCGGCGAAAGCTCAAGGATATTCACCACAACCGCTTATGCGGCAGGTATTGCAATCTTAAATAGCGGCACAATTGCCAATTCAATTGCAGATGTTACAATTGAAGGCGGCACATATATCGGCGGTATTGCAGCAGAAAACTCCGGTGAAATCTCAACTTGCGTCTCCGGCTGCGATATGACTACATGCGCATCCGGCTCGGCTGCTATCGGTGGATTTGTCGGTTTGAATAATACTACCGCATCCATTACAAACAGCTTCTCCTATGGCTCAATCGGGCTTCAGACAGGCTCGACAGCTACAAATGTCGGCGGCTTTGCCGGAGTGAACAACGGCAGTATTGAAAATGCGTATTCGAGAACGAATTCAACAGGCTATGACAATGTCGGCACATTTGCCGGTGTCAATAACGGCAGCATTGAAGTTGCATATGCCGCAGGCAGCGCAACTGTTACAAACACGTCATCCACACAAAGCACTGCATTCTCGGGTTCCAACGGAGTCAGTTCGGTTGAAACGGATGTCGTATTTGACAAGGCAATGTCAGGCTCTTCGCTCTATGACGTTATGACGAATGCCGCGACCACGGAGGAAATAATAAATCTTTCGGATTTCAGCAGCACCGCAAAGGAATGCTTTGCAACAAACGCTGATGAAAGCACCTATCCGCAGCTCACCGAAATCGCAGATCTTATGATTACAGATGGCAGTTATGAATATGCCAAATCAAAGCTTTTGAAGGCGTATTCACAAATGAGCGTGTATTCGCTCAACACCGCTTATGCTCAGTATGTTAATACTCTTGCGTTGGGAAGCTTTAATGCTCTGAGCAGTGACGGCGATGTAACCTGGACGTCAAGCGATGAAAATGCTGTGATTTCAGATAATATACTTACTGTTCCGACATTGGCAGGCAGCGCGGTATTGACCGCCTCTTTGGATGTTGTGATTAACTCGGATACAATGACAGTGGATGCTGAGATGCCGATAACCTATGGCGGGCGCAACCCCAATTTCGCGCTTGACGGCTCTTCGTTGTACGGAGACGGCTCATTGTCAAATCCATACAACATTGACAGTGAAGAAACATTTTCATACCTTTCATATTACGGAAGTGAGCTTGACACGTCATACGAGCTTATTGCTGACCTTGATTTTGCCGGCAATGACACTGACGCGATTAAAACATTCAGGGGCAACTTTGATGGTAATTATCACTCAATCAGTGATTATACCGTTGAAAATAATAGCGGTCTGTTCGGTGATATAATTGATGGTTCAGTTTCAGACCTCGCTCTTTTCGGAGTGAATTTGTCTGCGGTGGTTGAAAACTCAACCATAGCGCTCTACTATGGGCTTTTGGCAGGCAGCGTCCAAGGTACTGATGCAAGTGTTGAAAATTGCACAGCAGTCGGTGAGATGAATATCACAGCAGAAACAGAAGAAGATACCCCGACAGTTTATGTTGGCGGTCTGGTCGGCTATGCAGGTCCGGGCGCGGAGATTCAAGACTGTGCAACCACAGGAAGAATTATCTGCAGCGTAAACGATAGCGACTGTGCAACAGGCGGTATTGTCGGATATGCCGATACGGCAGATTTGACAGATGTATTTTCAACAGACTATGTCCTTGGTGTCGGCAATATCGGCGGTCTTGTCGGAGTGTTGACAAACTCATCAACACTTACAAACGGTATGTTTGCAGGCTCGGCTCTTGACACAGCAGCAAGGTTAAGCAACACTGCCAATACTTCAAATAATGTGGGCAACATCGCGGGCAGATGCACATGTGAAATCGACAATGTGTATTATGACACTTCGCTTGCAGTGGTTGATGCTTATATTGGTAATACCGGCAATACCTCTCAGCTGAGCAACTTTTATGATCACTTCACTCCCAGCCTTATTAATGTTACTGTTTATTCGACTGACTGGACAAAAGTTACAGGCAACTATCCCGTTCCGACAGGTTTAACTTCGGGCGCGGCAAACAGCGTGTATGCTTCGGCAATATCATTCATTTCAATGCCGGTTGAATTGACTACTTCAAGCGGCGATGAAGCAACGATTTTCTCGTTCGGTCAGCTCAGCGTTCCGGCAGAAACGAGTGCGGGCGATGAAGTGACTGCTGATGAAACCCCAAGAGGTGCAAGCGATGTCCTTGGTGTTCAGACTTTGTCAGCAGAAACAGTCTTTACCCTGCCGACTGATTTGATTGATACTTCAGTTATTTACACAGGTGTTGTCTTCTCAATTGGTGATTTGACAAACGAAGTCACCAGATATGTTGAGCCGAGGCTTTCAAGAACAATTACAGTCAGCTATCAGCTTATTAATTCCAGCGGTGTTTACCTATTGAATTCCAAAACAGTCGGTATCCTTCTCAAAAACAAGCATGGCGGCACATACACATCTTCGTCAGACATATTGACCAAAGTAAATGCAGCCGACAAGCCTGTTTTTGACGAAATATCAGTTTCGTCCAACGGTTTCTACATAGGCTCGAACCTGCCTGATGGGTATAAATATAGGGTAAGCCTGTTGACAGGCGGTGAGTACATCGAATGCACTGAGACTCAGGAGAATGAATACGGCACCTATGTTAATATCTCATCAATTACTTTAACAAATGCTATTTCAATTAAGATTGAAATTGTTGCAATTTCTCCGGAGATATGGGGCTTGAGGAGAATCTGGAACAGTCTGGTTGATTTATAATTCGGGATTATGCAATTTATTTGAAAGTCGGGGGCTAAAGCATGACTGACAGCAAAAAGATATACAAAAATTTAGCGTTTACGATTGTTACAGCCCTCGTACTTGTGGCTGCAACATTGGCATGGTTTGCTTCTAGTTCCCAAACCGCAGAGATAAACGAAATAAGCGTAGATGTACCTGCAAAGGAATATGTTATTGAATATTTCGAAGCAGTTGATGCAAACCATGACGGGGCAATAACTGAATTGACGGAGCCGTATGAAAAGATTTCCGGCGGTACATCCTTGGATATTACAGACATGACACCAGGCAAGACAAATTTCTACCGTATTGATGTGACAGCATTTGCCGCAAATGATTTTACATTGCTGCTGAACAATATCGTTCCTGAAATTGAAGGTGAATCTGTAACAGTCGATGAGCTGTACGAAGCTATTAATATTGCAATAAGCTGTGACGCACCGGAAGGGGTAGTAATAACACCCAGTATGGATAGCTATACATTAAAGGATTATATTCTTGATTACACCGGCGGGTCATCAATCCCCACTTCGGGGACGGTCTGCGCTCTGCTTGTACCTCAATTTGAATTGGGCGACAGTAAAACGGTTTCCATCTATTATCAGATTGGTCTTGACGGTTCAGAAGCAACCACAGCTGAGAATGCTTTACATTTGACAGATGGCTTCCAAGGTGCTAGAGTTAGCATTGATGCTATTGGGTTTACAGTTACCACCCCCGAATAGTAAATTAATTTATAGGGGAATTATTCTTTGAAGAAGACCGGAATAAAAAGATTTTTGTCCATAACAGGCAGCATATTAATTACGTTAGTCTTTGCACTAAGCGCGGCTGTTTTTGTAATCGCCGTTTCTACAAAAGGCAGCGGAGTCCCCAATATTTTCGGCGTGAGTTTTTTAAGGGTTACAACAGGGAGTATGGCTCCGGTATATTCGGTTGGAGATTTGATTTTCGCAAAAGAAGTTGATGCAGGGGCATTGGCTGTCGGTGATATAATAAGCTTCTACTCCGATGACCCGACAATTAAGGATATTCCCAACACTCACAGGATAGCTGAGATTATCAAAAATGACGATGGCAGCCTGTCCTTTATTACAAAGGGCGACGCCAATTCCGAAAAGGATGAATATCCGGTGAGCGCCGATAGGATTATCGGCAGAGTTGAGGGAAAAATTTACGGGGTCAACAGGATTATTAACTTTTTTCAAAGTGATTTCAAGTTCTTTATCTTCTTACTGGTTCCGGTTATTGTAATTGCCGCTTTAGAGGTTAAGAATTTTTTCCGCGTTGTCAATCAAAAGGATGACGGCGGAGATGAGAAGGAAACGGACGAAAAGCCCGCTTGTGATGAAGGAAATGAACAGACCGACAATAAGGAGTAGCACTGCGCGAAAAACAGCCTCAGCATTTGCAGTTATTTTTCTCGTTCTGATACTTTTAATTTCCCTGCTGCCGCAGATTCTCGGATATAAGGTTTATTATGTCTCAACAGGGAGCATGGAGAAAACCATAATGCGCGGCAGCATGGTGATTCTCGAAGAAGTAAGCTTTGAGGATATAAGTGTTGGTGATATCATTACATTTGAGGATGCTCAGAAGGGCTCAACCTTCACACACAGGGTTGTTGAGATTAACAGTGAATTTCGCTTCTTTATCACAAGAGGTGATGCCGGCACAGCAAATGACCCAAAGCCGACAGGTTATGAGTATGTTGAGGGCAGGGTTAAATATACAATCCCGTTTTTAGGCTATTTGTCAATGCTGATTGATTCAGCGGCGGGTAAAGTTATGATTGCCGCGGGATATATTATTTGGATAGCGATTGAAATCGAACTTTTCAGAACAAAACGTGGGAAAGCAGGCGTATCTTAATGAAAAAGAGAATTTTATGTATAGTGCTTTCACTTTCGATTCTTGCCTGCATGGCTGTGGTCAAGGGCTCTTTTGCATGGATTTCTTTTGTGGACGAAGTTAAAACACATATGCTTGATATCGGTCAGCTGAAATATGATGTTGTAGGGGAGCTTAACTCAAACTACCACAATGCTCTGGGTAAGGCTCTTATCGTCCCCGGACAAAATCTAATTGTAGTGCCGGTCTTGGAAGAAACTACCACAGGCGACGAGGAAGAGCAGACGACGGGCGGTCCCTCCTTTACATTTGAGGGGAGTCCCCTTATGTTGAAAAATTACTCAACAATTGACTCTCAGGTCCGCATAAAGATTGAATACACTTACTATAACAGTTCTTCCGATCCCACCGCTTCATCTGCAGTCTATCAGGGGGCATCATCAGAGAAGCTTCAGGTGAATTTCCCGACAGGCCTTACATACAGTTACAATTCTTCAGACGGATATTGGTATTGTTCGATTTCCGACGGTGTTATTCCCGCTATCAATTCTGAAGATAGCACCGGCACAACGGATGAAACAACAACCTCGGTGCTGAGTGAATATGAAGAGGTCGTGCTTATTGAAGACATGTATTACAAGGGCGATATGCATGACAAGACCTATGAAGGCAAAGAGGTCAGCGTGACAATTACACTTCAGGCAAAACAGGCTTACTATGTAGACTGGGAAGATATAACACAGCTTAATTTATAAATCGGGATTGAAAATATGCAAAAGATAAAAATCCGTAATGTTCTGTTCAATGTTTTCATAATAATTACAATCATTCTTGCTGCATTCGTTGGCACAATGCTTGTGACACAGACCAGAGCCTTTTCGGTTTCGACCGACAGTATGTTTCCGGAGCTTAAAACCGGCGATGTTGTGTTTGTAAGACCCGCGGCTATCGAACAGATTCAGGCAGATGATATTGTAACCATTGCATATATTGACAACAGCGGTTATTTTACACACCGCGTTGTTAGGGTGGATTTGGAGCAGGGGCTTATATACACAAAAGGGGATGCGAATGAAGATGAGGATCCTTACCCCTCCTCATCAAGCAGGCTGGTTGGAAAAATGTGGTTTAAAATCCCATATTTAGGTCAGATTTCATTGCATATTTACAGAAATACATTGCTGATTATCATTGCTTCTGTCGCCGGTGCATCAGTGGTCGGCAGAGTAATTATTGTTATAATAAAAAAATCCAAAAAGCGAGGTGACAGTTATGAAAAGTAAATCAAAAAGCTTGTTATCCATGACTGTGGCGGTTCTTTTCACACTGTCTGTTTGTTATTTTGCAATGCTTTCCCCGACAAGCGCTTGGTATTACAGCGCGGATGAACTTGAAAATTCTTTTGTTTTCGGTGATCTTGATTTGGACCTTGACCTGCCGGAGGAGTATATTGATTATTCATGGTTGACCATGAGGGGCGCAACGGCTTTTGCGGATTCGGGTGAGGTTCTGTTTGATGATGCGGTAGCAGTTGCGACAATAGAGGCGCAGAATGCAGGTAATGTACCGGCGAGAGTATATGTAACTTATACCTCCCAAGATACAAACACCGGTATGCACTATTTCTTTGTCGGCGAAGAGGTCGGCGGCGAAGAGGTCTCTTTTAAAGAAGAGATTGAAAAGGTTCTGGTGGATGGAGGCCTTGAGCTTATAGATTATTCACAACAACTTCCGTCTTCGGTCACCGATTACACAACCGATTCAGATGCAATTCTTGACGATTATCTTGAAAATGGTTATGTTGTTGTTGAGCCGAACACCACAGAGACAATCAAAATCGCTGTTTGGATTGAAGGGTCAGAGGGTGAAATCCTTACTGATGCAGAGAACAATCTATACGCATCAACATATGCGTCTTTTATGGCAACATTCAGACTGTCGGCAACTCAGGATACGGACGGAGCCTTCAATGTTGAAACCAGACAAATAATAGTCAATCCCTGATTTTTAGGAGGTGGCAAAAGTGGAAAAACGTGTAAAAAAGAGGTCGCCGTCATCGGTGATGATTGCCATCGTGGCTTTAATTGTCGCAGTTTCATCAACTGTGGCTTGGTTTGTTATGGACCAGGGGGAAGTTACCGGAGCGTATAAATTTAAGATTTCAAGCTTTGCCGTACCCACTGTTGAAATGTATTTTTGGCATAATGAAACAGAGTATGACGCAGCCTCTTACCAAAACATCACTGATGGCACAGTAAATGTTGATTTTGTAAATTCCACATCAATAAATTATATAGGAAAGCTCAGGGTTAATATCAGCTATACCGGCTATGGCGAAGCTTTTTTAAGGGTGAAAATGACTCATCAGTTTGTTAAGGAAGGTGTCACCGGCGGAGATGATTTATCGTTGCAATACAACGCTGAATTACCCTACACCATCAGTACACCGTATTTAAACACCGACGTCGGCAACTGCAGAAAGTGGTACGATAACAGGAAGAACGACTATTGCTTCTATCTGGCATCGGCTGTTTATACATCAAGCAACAGTACGTCAGCCGAAATCCCGTTCATCACAGGCTTTGATGATACGCAGTTTGATGAAGCTGCTTTTTCCGGCGCATCCCTGAAGATTGCTATTGAAGTTGAGGCGGTTCAGTTCAACAGATATCCGCAGTTCTGGGGTATGACGGAGCTGCCGTGGCCGGGCGCATCATCAAGCACAAGTATTAATCTTGTGACAACATCACCATAATTGAATTGGAGTTCTCCTAATGGCTAACAAAAAAAAATCGAAGAAAAAAAGAAAGCAAAGCTCTGCAAAGAACAGAAATGTTCAGCAGATTAACAGGAACTCTAATCAGGTAAAGAATAAAGCTGTTTACCGCCCCGATTCCGAAAAGAGAGACGGTAAAGCCAAGACGGTATCAAAGGGTAAGTTATTAAGAAAAGTAAAATTGCATGAAACAGAAAAAACTATAAAGCTTAATAATAAGCTCAAACGAGCAGAAAAAAAACCGACGAAAGCAAAAAAGCAAACTCCAATGCGTGAAAGAAAAAGACCTTTGCATAAGCTTATGTTAAAGGTCTCGCGGATTCCAAAAAAGTTTGTTGCAATAATTGTCGGTTTTGTTATAATAGCTTTAGCTGCGGGGGGATTTACATTTTACCATTTTGCCACCGCATATGATATTCCACAGGCGGCCCTGCAGGAATATGCCGGAGTTAATGAAGATGAGCGTGATATAAGGGATATCAACATTGGTATAAATGAGCAGCTGGAAAGAGCAAAAGAGTTAAAAGTAAAAGGCGATAAAAAAGCTTTCAAATTTTTTGTCAAGGATAAGCTTGTTTTTAATGAGTGGTATGAGGAATCCACGTTCTCCTTCGGAAGTGTTTCAACAAATGAGTGTGTGCTTATTGTGTCAATGCTTGATAAAGATGGCAATTTGCTTTACCGTTCAAAAGGATTAGAAGCAAATAAACTGATTCCAAGGATAAAATTATTCTATGAAATACCATATGGCACTTATGATGTCACTTTAGTTGTTGCAGGCTATGACCCCAAAACGAAAGAAATGATCGGTGTTCAATATACACAAATGAGTTTGGTGATAGGAATTGAGTACAACCCTGAAGAGGAAACACAAACAACGGTCGCTGAGCTATGAAAAAACGGCTCATAAGAAAATAGCAATAATTTCTATATCAGCTGTCATTTTGGCTGCGGTCTGTGTATTTTTAATGATTTCATATAATGCATTTGAAATAATGGGCTGGCGTTTTTTGCCTGCAGCAAAAGCTGAGGATGGGACCTTGTCTGTTTCAACGGATGATGGCTCCGATTTAACGAGTATCCCTGACGGACAAATCAGATACAGAATCAACAATAACATCACTTTTGAAAACGGATATTCAAAGGGTGACGTTATGCTTGAAAATCCTAAGGCCTGCAAATATAACCTGAAGTTTTGTTTCTATATTGAAAGCACAAGCCAGTTGATTTACACGTCCGATTCAATTGAGCCCGGTCAGTATATTACGAGCGATAAATTGAGTGTTAGGCTTAAAGAGGGCATATATAATTGTGTATATACCGCAAATGC
>CAZBHG010000009.1:0-12245 GCA_964491735.1 uncultured Eubacteriales bacterium | reverse complement strand
CGTATGAAAACGACACTCTCGTTGGCGAAATATCAGGTTATTTGACTATCAATGTAAAAAGCTAATTGTTTATCTCGCTATTGTATTTTTCCCTTGCGACTTCACGCTCCAAGTCCAATTTATAGATTAAGAGCGCTCTTTGCTGACTTACCCTGTGGTTTACGCTTAGTGTTCTGCTCTTGAGGGTGTCATTGACTTCGGCAATGCGTGCTTCAAGGTATTGACGTTTAGTCACTGTTATCACCTATATTCTGAAATTTTTGGAGCGGTTGACCCGCTCCGTTTGTATATATGGGAACAAATATCAAATTATATTGTATATTGTTTGATAATTACTTGAAAATATAGACAAAAAATTATGGAAAATATAGGAGATAAAAATATGAAATTTAAAAGAATCGGGGACACAATCGCAGTCCGACTCGAACGCGGGGAAGAAATTGTAGGTTCAATCATGGCATTAAGCAAAAGCGAGGGAATCAAGCTTGCCACAGTATCCGCAATCGGCGCTGTAGACTATGCGGTGTTCGGCCTCTACAATGTTGAAAAGCGCGAATATAAGGAGAATACAGTCTCCAAACCACTTGAAATTGTATCTCTGTGCGGTAATATAACATTAAAAGACTGTGAACCATACATTCATCTTCACGCCAGCTTTGCAGACGGCGAAGGGAATGTATGCGGTGGTCATCTCAACGAGGCAAGAATCAGTGCGACATGTGAGATATTTGTCAAATTAGTCTACGGGAGCATTGACAGAAAAATTGACGAAATAACAGGGCTGAATATTTTTGACCTGTAAAGACAGGAACCAGTATATGATAAAAGATGAATTAAGAGCATTCCTGACGGAAAAAGGTGTCAGCGATGTCGGCTTTTCGGTTGTTGAAGATGGGGATTTTGGCAGCTGCAAATATGCTGTGAGCATAGTTGTTAAGCTTTCCGATGCAATTGTCGATGAAATTGATGATTCACCGACATATACATATTTTAACCATTATAGGTCGGTAAATGCTTATATTGACAGTGTATTACTTCAAGCCGGAATGTTTCTTGAAAAAAGAGGCTATAAATATATCACCGTTGCGGCTTCTCAAAGCATTAACAGTGACGGGTGGAGCTATATGGGCAGATACTCTCACAAAAAGGCTGCTTGCATGGCGGGTCTTGGCGTAATAGGAAAAAACTCTTTGTTTTTACATAAGGATTTCGGAGCAAGGGTGAGGCTGGGTACTGTTTTCACTGATTGCCCGCTTGAAGAAAAGCCGCTTGATACTTTTGATTATTGCATGAATTGCGACATTTGCGTCAAAGCCTGCCCGTGCGGTGCGATTAAGGGCATTAAATGGTCGCCTCATATAACAAGAGAAGAAATGTTCTCACCTGAAAAGTGCAGCGAGTTTATGAAAACCGAGTTTAAAAATATCGGCAGGGGAGCCGTTTGCGGAATATGTTTGAAGGTTTGCCCCGCCGGAGGCAGGAAAATTGCTGAATAATGCGCATGGTATCATTCGATACTGTAAAGCAATTATACTTTACAGCGTTGATAATTAAGGATTGCTTCATGGCATATTTGAAAAATGTAAGTTCAAACCACTTTACATATCATTTCAGCATGTTTTTGATGCATTTTTAATGGAACCCGTAAATTTTGAAATGTTCGGAGGGTTACATATGAAAAAATTAATAGCGTCCGTAGTCGTTCTCAGTATTGTTATGGCTTCGACATCGGCATGTTCTCGGATTTTTAATACAATCGGTGAAGAAGAGGGGCTTGCCACAGTTTCTCAGTCAAGTATTAAAGAAACCGAAACACAGCCGACAGCCGTGGCTGCTGACGACGAAACGGCAACCTTTAAAATGACAACCGAGATTGTGCCGACAACGCTGAAGCTTGATAGTCAAATAACAACAACAAAAAAATCGTCCGCTGCTTCGACAACGAAGAAAGCAGCAGCAACTTCAACAACAAAGAAGACAACGACTAAACCTACGACAACCAAAAAAGCGACTGTTACCTCGGGTATTGAAATCAGTGCATCATCAGTCAAGGCTAAAGCTGCAAACACAAGGGTTCAGAGGGCGTGGCGTATAAAATCAGGCAGTACAACTGTCGAAGTGCATAAGCTTGCCTATGGTTCTCCGGAAAAGAGGAAAATTACATATAAAGACGTTACTAAGACTATGAACTATCAGGAGATATGCAACATAGCTGTTATTACCTGCCCTGCAAATCATTTCAAGTCTGAATGTTCCGAACAGCTCCTTAATAAGGAAGAGGGTCTGGTCAATGACATGGCAAAATCCGCCGGCGCGCTCGTAGCCGTGAACTGTGAGGGATATACAGGGCATTGGGATGACAGTGTTAAAGAGAAAAAATTCGACGGAGAGGGACCTGTCGTCAAAAATGGCGAAATAGTTCAAAAATCCGGCGGCAGCTGCAACTACTTCCTGATATATAAGAGTGGAACATGGGCAGAGCCCATAGCGGTCAGCAACTCAAACGTAAATTCTCTGATAAATAACGGGCTGAGCTTCACTCTGCTGCCGCAGTATCAGGTAATCTGGGGCGGCAAAAGCATGATTAACGATGAGATGAAGAATGAAACCGCCGCTCAAACCCGAAACCGCACAATGATAGGGCAGATTGACAGCACCCATTACGTCATGGTCGCGGGGGAATTCATGCGTATACGTGAAATGGTCGCGGTCATGCTCGACTACGGTGTCCAAAAAGCCTTTATGCTCAACGGCGGAAACTGCTCATATATGTATCTCAAAGGCGTGGGGAATGTTACTGGTTCAATTTCACCAAAGCTCAAGTATCTGGATAAGGTCAATGTTCTGGAGCAGGAATTCTATGGCAACAATTCATTTCTGGGCACAGGCAAGGACAGACCGCTCGGAGCGGCATGCCCTGCTAAAGATATTGTCTATGTATATTAAGAGGGGGAAAACACATGAAGATTCAGACAGTCAAGCTTTCGGGCGGAGAAAAGGTTACATTGACTGCCTATATTCTCGACAGCTCGAAAGAAATGAGCAATATGTTGAAAAAGCGCGCGGTTCTTATTTGCCCCGGCGGAGCATATAGGTTTTGTTCAGACAGAGAGGCGGAGCCGGTGGCAATGGCGTTCCTCGCGCAGGGTTACAATGCTTTTGTGTTGCGTTATTCGCTGGGCAAGGGTGCGTCAAAATTCCCCCGGCCGCTTAATGACGCGGAGGAAGCACTAGAGCTTATCAGGAAGAATGCGGACGAATGGTGCATATATGAGGATAAGATTGCGGTTATCGGCTTTTCTGCGGGCGGTCACCTCGCTGCCGCACTTTCAACAATGGGCAGGGTACGCCCCAACGCCGCAATTCTGGGCTATCCGTGCATTCTCGACACGTCAAGCGATGTGCTTGCCGAGCCTATCCCTTCCCTTGAAAAAGAGGTTGACGATAAAACGCCCCCGACATTCATCTTTTCGGCATCAAACGATACCTCTGTGCCGATTGAAAACTCACTGGAATATGCGTCTGCCCTTGACAGATATAAAATCCCCTTTGAGATGCATATTTTTCAGAACGGCGGCCACGGGTTTTCTATCGCAACAAAAGTCGTCTTCTCAAACGAAGACAGCCTTAAAGCAAACGCATATACAAAACGCTGGCTGAAGATGTGCTTCGACTGGCTGGACGGGGTGCTTGGGTAAAAATTAATGAGGGTATAATCAGCGCGGTCTGCACAGAGGGCATTATTTAATGCTCACTGAACAAACCGCGTTTGTGAAACGCAGTTTGAGAAAATGCCGTCTTGCGAGCCGTTACCGTTACATGCACTTCGTGTTTAACTTCGTCAAATTCGGTCTGCTCTATTCTCCACGGCTCAACCACCCCGATGGATTTGCGCAAACATGCTCTCGTAATTCTCAAATTCATGCATTTCTCATCACCGCGAAAATTATACCACTTTCACGGAGTCAGGAAAAGAGCCATTAATCGCCAAATATTGACGTATTTTTCTTTATATGATACAATATTTAAAATATAGATATTTGCGGCAAGGTATATTGTCGACTGCTTTAGATATATTTGAGGAGGGCTATTGATAATGATCAAGCAACATATAATGTTTGATATAAATGCAAATGTTGGCGATGTGACTTCTAATGTGGAAATAATAGAAAATAAAGCTGTTGCATTTATTTCTTTTAAGAGTCTATGCAAAGATACCATTACAGCTGTAAAGTTTAATGCCAAAGGTTATAATTCTTTTGGTGATGCAGTTTATATTGATAGAAAGGAAACATTTCTATTAATTATACAAGATATTTCCATTGATTCGAATAATAATGTCGAAAAGTATAAAGTTATATTACCGAGTAGCGATATAAGGAAACTTGAATTAGAAGAATCTCAAATATGTCTTGCCAATGGATCCGTTTGTACATATTCAGGCAAATGTATTATTGAATGCGACATAGATATATTTGATAATGAAAACGCAGAAGATAAAGAAAAACTCAGTGCAATTAAAGACTATGAGCCATCTTCCAATAACATGCCATTACAACTTGAAGATGGATGGATTTGTCTTTGTGGAAGATATAACAGTAATGAAGAAAGTATTTGTAAACAATGTCATAAAGAAAAAGAGCAAACATTTTCTATCGTTTCTTATGAATCAATTGAAGTTTTGGTTGAAAATCATAAGAAGAAAAAATCCGAGGAAGAAGCTACAGCAAAAAAGGCACAAAAAAAGCGAAACATTAAAATAGCCATAGGTACAATAGTTGGAATAGCATTTTTAATATTAATAATATATGGCTCGATAATGAGCAGTCGTACAACTTATAAATCAGCAAGCGAAATGAAAACCGCTCTGCAAGGGACATGGACTTATTATAATGATAATGGTGATGCCATGAGGCAAATTGTAATAAGTGGTGATTCCTGCACAATTGTTTGGAAGTATAGTGGCAGTAGTGATATTAAATCCGATATTACGTGGAATCCATCACAAGGTACATTCAAGACATTTCAAACATATGTCGTAAAAAGCGATGGTACAATAAAGCAAGACAACGATGTGTATAAAAAAGGAGGATATATGTCATCTTCAAATTCAGATTATTCAGCTAATTCCTATGAAAGCGGCTCATCTGTTTTGAAGATAACTATTGATAGTGTAACAAGTAACTCGGGATATACGATTTGTACTGGCAGTGTAAAAAACAACGGTAAAAATACTTATAAATATGTTGAAGTTAAGGGAGCCTTTAAAGATTCTTCCGGAAATGTTGTTGATACTGATTGGACATATGCAGCAGGCTCTGAAGGATTAGCACCTGGTGAATCATCTACATTTAGATTGTCAGTTACTAAAAATAGCAAAATATCATCTTGTACCGTAAGTCTTCTTGACTATCAATAATAGGAGGATTTATAATGTTTTGTACTAAGTGCGGAAAAGCTATTCCAGATGGAAGTTCTGCTTGTCCTATATGTCAAGCTAATCTCAGCGAAAAAAGCGAAAATGAGCAAGCTATTGTCTATTCCTCTGCAAAGATGAATGATATGGCAATAGAACGAAAAATTACGAAAAGAAAAATATCAAAAAAGGTTATATGGATTATCAGTATTATTTTTGCAGTACTGGCTGTATTGTTTACTGTGAATGAGATTCAAAAATCTCATCTTAAGAACGAGCTATTAAGGGATTGGAAAGATGTCGATGATTCAATTATAAAAGTGCTGGATTTTTCCAATGACGAAGTAGAATATAAATTGGAAACTGGATATAGCTGGATGGATTCTACATTAGGTACTTATGATTATAAAATAATTAGCGGAAATAAAATAAAAATCAAGAGATTTGGTAAGGATTACGATACTTTTACCATTGAATTTAATGATGATAAATCAATGATTACTGTAACACCTGCCATTACAAGTACTGATGCAAGTGAGACTTGGTTTAATTTCGATTAATGAATTTGTTTTTGCCAAAATATATAGCGCCTGTCCATATCAAGGGATGGGTGCTTTTCTTATTAAAAAAAGAGTTATGGTACAGCCCCGTATTATATGTATGCTTTTAAAGATTTGCCAAATCATATGGCGTTTTCTGATAAACAAAGTAGTTGAGCCAGTTTGTAAAGAGCAGGCTGGCCGAACCGCGCCATTTCATAACGGGCGACCTTTTCGGGTCGTCATCGGGGAAGTAGTTGTATGGCACCTTAATATCCAGACCCTTATTCTGGTCTCTGTAATATTCAAGCGCAAGCGTATTCCTGTCATATTCCGAGTGACCTGTGGCATAAAAGTTCCTGCACTCCATGTCCGAAATAAGATGCACACCTGCCATGTCGGAGTATGAGAGAATCTGCAAATCCTTAACAAGAGCAATGTCGCTCCTGCGAATCTCTGTATGCCTTGAGTGGGGGACATAAAACACATCGTCAAAGCCCCGCAAAATGGGATGATAATTATCAAGCGACCTGTGCGGGAAAACGCCGAACAGTTTTTCTTTCAAATCGTATTTCGGCACACCGTAGTGATAATAAAGTCCCGCTTGAGCACCCCAGCAGATGTGAAATGTTGAATAAACATTGGTTTTCGTCCACTCGAAAATCGAGCAAAGCTCATCCCAATAATCAACCTGCTCGAATGGCATATGTTCAACAGGCGCACCTGTTACGACCATTCCGTCAAACTTCCGCTCTTTGATATCATCAAAGACCTTATAGAAGTTGAGCATATGTTCTTTCGAAGCGTTCTTTGCATCATGTGTCGCGGTCTGCAGAAGGTCAACCTCGACCTGAATCGGTGAATTACTCAGAAGCCTGAGAAGCTGCGTTTCAGTTTCAATCTTTGTCGGCATAAGGTTCAGAATCAATATCTGCAGGGGACGTATGTCTTGGCTCAACGCCCTTGATTCCGTCATGACAAAGATATTCTCCATTTCAAGGGAGCGCTTCGCTGGTAATCCGTTATCAATTTTTATCGGCAAAACAAACACCTCCATGCACAGTAGTATTATATATGGAATTAGTATACTTCATGCTGATTCTAAGGTAAAGTATAAAGAAAACTTCTCTAAGACACTGTTAATCAGCATAGCAGATTATTACTTCTAATTCAAGCCAAAAATGTATGCCGAATAAAACGACTTGCGGCTTTTTGAATTATAGAATAAGCTCAGCTAAACTGAGGCGCAAAAAGCACCCCCTCAAAACACAACTGTTTTGTGTTTTGAGGGAGCACCGATTGCCGATGACTCAGTACCGATTAGTCCTCAATCCCAAGAAGCCAGTTGACTGTTACGCCCAGAACTTCAGCGATTGCCTTGAGCTCAAAGTCAGTCACAAAACGAAGCTGACCTTCAAGCTTTGAGAGACCGGATGCATTAAGGTCAATGCCCTTAATTTGGAGCTGAGTAAGTAGATCCTTCTGCTTCAGCCCCATTTCCTTGCGTTTTTGTTCGATCTTAGCGCCTACGACGTTACGATCGCCCAATGCTTGTTTCCTGATTCTCATAACCATTCTCCTTTTTTTTAATTTCTGACGAAACGGTAAGTGGTGACCTACCTATAACAAGTCTTTTAACGAAGTTATACGCATTGTATAAACTATTTGCACCCTGTGCAAATACAGTCCTACAATTTGTTCACTGTGTGGGCATATTATATCACAATATAATTTTTAATGCAAGTTCTTTTTTATTATTATTTCAAAACATTTGCATATTATTTGCGTCACTTTAAATATTTTTACAATAAATCACCAAAAATATGTGGTAAATGTTCACAACAATTAATTTTTTGAGTAAATTTGCTAAAATGTCCTAAATATGGTATAATGCATTTTGTAGATATATTTTTAAAAAGGGGGCCTTATATTGTGGATAAGGATTCTGAATATGCAAAGCATTTGCTGATTGACTTCCATTCACTGTCTGTATCCAACAGTAGCTTTGAAAGCGGACGGGACTCTGACATTGCATATTATGACATGTTTTTCAGAACAAACCCGGATAACGGCGGTTTCGCAATTATGGCAGGCGTCGAGCAGATGGCGGAGCATCTAAAAAACCTCAGTTTTTCGGCGGATGACATTGAATTCCTTCGCCGCAAGGGTATGAGCAGCGGGTTCCTTGACTATTTGAAAAACTTCAAATTTTGCTGTGACGTATGGGCGGTGCCGGAGGGTACTCCAATCTTCCCGGGCGAGCCGATTGTAACAGTAAGAGGCCCCGCCATTCAGGCACAGCTCATAGAAACGATAATTCTGCTCTCAATCAATCATCAAAGCCTTATTGCAACAAAAGCCAACAGAATAGCAAGGGCCTCTCAGGGGCACAGCGTTGTGGAGTTCGGCTCAATGAGAGCGCAGGGTATTGACGCGGCGGTTCTGGGCGCCAGAGCTGCATATATAGGCGGCTGTGATGCAACCTCCTGCACCCTTGCAGCCGAGATGTTTGATATCCCCGTATTCGAGTCTATGACACACAACTGGGTTCAGATGTTTGACAGTGAGCTTGATGCTTTCTGCACATACGCTTCAGAAAATCCCGATTGCTGCACCCTGCTTGTGGATACGTATAACACATTGAAATCAGGTATTCCTAATGCTATTGAGGCATTCAACAAGGTGCTTGTCCCCGGCGGGTACAGACCAAAGGCGGTGAGGATTGACAGCGGAGATATTGCGTATCTTTCACGCAAGGTCAGAAAAATGCTTGATGAGGCAGGTTTTCCCGACTGTGAAATTGTTGCGTCGAACTCACTTGATGAATATATTATCAGAGACATGCTTCTTCAGGGAGCGAGGGTGGATACTTTCGGCGTAGGGGAAAGGCTTATCACATCCGCATCCTCGCCTGTTTTTGACGGCGTATATAAGCTCAGCGCCCTTGAACGCGGCGGAAAAATCGAGCCGAAAATAAAGCTCAGCGAGAACGTAACGAAGATAACGCTTCCGGGCATAAAAAAGGTTTACAGGCTGTTTGACCGCGACACAGGCAAGGCGTTGGCTGACCTTGTGACCCTTGCCGATGAGGAGATTGACGAAAAGCAGACTTATGAGCTGTTTGACCCAAACTATACGTGGAAACGCAAGACGGTTGAAAATTTTGTTGCAAGGTCTTTGTTGAAAAGAATATTTGACAAGGGTGTGCCGGTATACAATCAGCAGACTTTGGCACAGATGAGGAATTACTGCGATTCACAGGTCAACACCCTTTGGAATGAGGTCATCCGATTTGAAAACCCGCATAATTATTATGTGGACATTTCACAGGCACTATACGATGAAAAGAGCAGGCTGATAGAAAACCTGAGAAAGAAATACTGACGAGGATAAAAAAGGTGGAGAATGGGCTTGAAAAATGCACCTGCAAAAAGAAAAACTGTGAAAGGCACGGGAAGTGCAGTGAATGTATTCAATATCACAAAACTAATAAACGCGAACCGTACTGCAAAAGAAAGATAAAAGAGATTAAAATATCTGCCGTTAAGAAATAGAACAGAAAGGCGCTGCGGAAAACAGTTTACGCAGCGTCTTTTGTTTTTTATGCTTTGAGAATCCAGAATTCACTGAGCATAACTCCCGCAACCGGTTCGGCAATTTTTAAATCGAGGCATCCGTTTTCAAAAACCTCTGCGGGCAGGATATAGGCCGCCGATTCAAAACCGGGCGCAAGCAATTCACTGTCAAATATTTTATCGCCCTCACCGCCATAGGGTGCGCCTTCATATATTGTCTTGCCGTTTGCCGTAACTGTGAAATGCTTGAGAATAGGATGTTTATTTGACGAAAATGCAACTCTTAACTTGTAATCCGTGTCAGGCTTAAAGCCTCCCAGCTTGCACTTAAATGTGAAGTGGTCATAGAGCTTGAGCATTGACATTGGTATTGTGCCATTATTTACATTCGGTCTGTCGCCCTGAAAGTTCATGTAGAAATCGACGTCCTGTCTGACGCCCAAAACATCAAATCCATGCTCGGCAAATGAAAAATAGTATTCATCACTATCCACTCTATTTCTGTTCAACAAACGGTCTATGAAGCCCGCACGTTCGGCTTCGTCAAGCGTCATGGCATAGCCAAGCCTGTTTATAAGCCAAGCCCTGTCGGTTATCGGCAAATCAATTGTTTCGAGAGTTGCGCCTCTCTCCCATGAGGCGGCATGGTAATGCTCAACGTCCAGCTGAAGCCCTATCATTTTGAACAGTTCGTCGGCGTGGCGTGAAATATCCTCTCTGAGCTGTTTGCAGTCGTCGGGATAGTCGGCGCCGAGCATTGAAAGCGCGGTGTCCATATCATGGGCTACTAACGCCGGTCTTGCCTGTTCGATGAGCGAAAGCTCGAATATCCTGCGCCTTCTGATAAGGGCATCACACTTTGCGCGGAAAAGGCACTGCACAAATCTCCAATTTTTCAAAAGCTTTGGATAACCCTCAGCAAGCGAAAGCCAGAGATACAGCGTACTTTCGATGGACGGGTTTTCAACAGGGTCTCCCTCCCAGTTCTGCTCAAGCCCGAGGATTCCGTCTGCCGTCTTTTGAGCGGGAACGCCGGGGAAAAACGCTCTCGAGTAATCACACAGGGTATCGCAAAGAGAAACATCGGGGAAGAAATCCATATCGCTCCAGACCATTTTATTGATATCGTCGTTGACGCCTTCAGAGTATGACACACTGCCGACAACATAGCGGCGCGTAAGGCGATGTATTGTTCTGTACTCCGTCGGTCTGGGATTGATACATTCACGGCTCAGGGCGGTTGTGAGGGAATAATGCCAGTCATCCCTGTTGAAATGTACGGGATATTCGCACCTGACATTATGCGTAATGTCAGGGTAGAGTCTTATCGGGTATTTCATCGGCACTTTTCGTCTGAGTTCATCGAGCTGAAAGGCTCTGTTCGGCCCCGTGATAATACCGTCAATTTCGTCGGGCTGGTTTTTGAGGGCTTCAATGAGTTCATTTCCCCAATCAGGCATTGAATGGGGCTGCTGTGCCGACGGCCACATCCCGATATCCGGCTTAACCGCCTTGATAGTTTTTGAAATGAGAACACAGCGGTCAACAAAATCCTTTGCCTCCATCTCGCCGGGATCCCCTCCGGGAGGGAAAAATGCGTTTATTCTCGGCGTCATCTCAACGAGCTTTCTTCTGACCGTAACAGCCTGCTCGTCGGTCTCTCCGTCATGGTTTGGACACCAGATGGAAACATCAAGGTCAAACTCATCCGCCATTGCGGTCGCCATAACGAGCAAATCGTTTTGTTTGTATTTCATCAGGGGGTTTGTGCTTGCCTCGTCTTTTTCAGACGGAATATGCTCACAGGTGTTGCAGCCGAACATCATAATATCACGGTAGTAGCGGCGATAGTTCTCAATATCCCATGCGTCATAGGTGTTCGGGCAGGACCTGTAACCAAGCTGATGACCTCTGATTCTTTTATCCGGTGTGTATTCACCGCTGATGTTTTTTATGAGAGTGACAGTCTTTCCATTGTACTCGGTTTTTCGGAGAAAGTAGGAATAGCCGAAAATAAGCCCCCTGATGCCGAGAGCGGTGATTGTAAGTGAATTGCCGTCCTGATTAATTATGTAAGTGTCCTTGTTGCTGACGGCGCCACATTCGCTCAGTTTTAAACAGATAAATGGCGGCTTGCCCTCATTTAAAACCTCAGGTTCAACTCCGGTTCTGTCAAATATCTCTTCAGCGAACATCTTTGCGGCCTTTAAAGGGATTTCGCCTTGGGCAATTATCGAAAACCCAGTAAAATCAAATGTCATATCGTCTCCTCCTTAAAATTTCACAAAATAATTCTACCATAATTTTCAAAGCACATCAAGAAAATCGGCCATTATATGGTATAATAAGTGGAATGATTAGGGAAAATATGTTATAATTACTTAACGAATATGTTTTTTGGAGGATTGGTTATGAAATGGGTTTTGCTTGTCATAGCAGTAGTCATTGTGTTGCTTCTTATTGCTACGGATGTTGCATTCAGTATTTCAATTAATCGCAAAAAAAAGAAAAAGATTTATACGGATGAAAAGTATGTAACCCGTGAAAAGGTCAGAGCAAAGAACAACGCCTTTCTTTATTCACATAATCCTGAGGATGTCTCAATTGTGAATGCCGACGGCCTGTTGCTCCGCGGGTGGTATGCGCCTGCGGAAAAGCCGACTAACCGCTTTGTAATTCTTGCGCATGGCTACGGCTGCAACGGGCCGGACGAGT
>CAZBHG010000008.1:0-25132 GCA_964491735.1 uncultured Eubacteriales bacterium | reverse complement strand
GTGCGTCAGACCGGAGATATCGGATATCTCTTTGGCGTGCACCCATCTGCCCTCCTCGGGTATGGCGGCGGGACCGTGCTTGGGTCCTCTCGCCACGGCGCACATATTTTCCACTTCGTGGGAATAATTCATATTTGTTCTCCTTTCGGTTTAATAAAACGATTATGGACTGAGCTTGTCTATGTTCGGCTCAATCTAAAATATTATAGCAATTAAGAGGTTTGTTATCAAGTTTTTTAATGAAAAAAGTAATAGAAAACGGAAAAAACGCCAAATGCCTCCGGAATATTTTGCCAAACTGAATTTATGACGATACATCTGACATTTTGACTATATTATTTAATTTTTTTACTGTTATATTGTAACCAAAAGCATCCCCAAAAACATCAGGATGTGTTATAATGTTCGACACAATACAGGACGAAAACATATTTGCCTGGAGGAATTTTAAATGGTTATTGACTTCCACACGCATTGCTTTCCCGAAAAGATTGCTAAGAAAGCGATTGAAGAATTATCACGCTGTTCCGGCAATGTGATAGCCCAGCATAACGGCAGTGTCGGCTCGCTCAGCGCAAAAATGAAAAAGATGGGTGTCGACGCTTCGGTCGTGCTTAATATCTCGACAAATCCGAAACAGCAGACTTCGGTCAACAATTTTGCAATTGAAATTAATTCTCTGCCCGGCATTGTCGCCTTTGGCAGTGTCCACCCGGATTCGCCCGATGCTCTCAGTGAGCTTGAAAGAATAAAAGCGGCAGGGCTAAAGGGCATAAAATTCCACCCCGACTATCAGGGCTTTTTTGCCGATGAAAAAAAGATGTTCCCTATCTATGAAAAAGCGGGCGAGCTGGGGCTTATTTCGGTTTTTCATACGGGAGTTGATATCGGTATACCGGAGCCTGTTCATTGCCCGGCTAAGGCAATAAGAAAAATTTTACCTTATTTCGGCGGCGCGCCTGTCATAGCGGCGCATATGGGCGGATATATTATGTGGAAGGAAGCTATAAAAGAGCTTGAAGGGCTGGATATATATTTTGACACCGCTTACTGTTTTGCGAACATGCCGGTGCCTTGGGCGAAACAGCTTATAGAAATGCACGGAGCAGAAAGAATACTCCTGGGCAGCGATATGCCCTGGAGCACTCCCCAAAACGAGATGATATTTATAAAAGGTCTCGGACTTTCAACGGAGCAGGAAAATATGGTTTTAGGCGGCAACGCGGCAAGGCTTCTCGGTATTGAACAGGGATGATTATACCCGCCGTGAAAGGTACCCCTTAATTTCACGCCTGACCTGACCGGAGAGCATGGTGACGGCAAAAAGGTTCGGCACGGCCATAAGGCCGTTGAGAGTGTCGGAAATGCTCCAGACGGTTTCAAGGTTTGCGGCGCAGCCCAGCACGATGGCGGCGAGGAAAAGAGCTTTATAGTAAGGAACGCTTCTGAGCCCAAAAAGATATTCGGAACCTTTTTCGCCGTAGTATGACCAGCCGATGAGAGTTGCAAAGGCAAAAAGCACAATTGAAATGCAGACAAAATATTTGCCGGCATTCCCAAAAACCGATTCATATGCGGCAGCGCTCAGCGTTACGCCGTTGAGCGTGCCCGACGGTGAAAAAACGCCCGATGAGAGAATGACAAACGCGGTGACGGTACACATCAGAATCGTGTCAATAAACACCTCTGCAATTCCCCACATTCCCTGAACGGTCGGCTCCTTGACATCGGCGGCGGCATGGATGACAGCCGAGCTGCCAAGCCCCGCTTCATTCGAAAAAACGCCCCTGGCAATTCCGAAACGGGCGGCTTTTGCAATGCCGTAGCCCGCCGTCCCTCCCGTTACGGATTTAAACGAAAATGCGTCTTTTATTATTGACGCAAAAATTGACGGGATGCTTCTGATGTTGACAACAATTACAGCCAATGAAGCAATAATAAAAATTGTCGAAATCAGGGGGACAATTTTTTCAGCAACGCCCGCAATTCGTTTTATTCCTCCGATAATGACAAGCCCGACAAGAAGCGCGACTACCGCGCCTGTTATCATCGGCGGAAAATCAAAAGAATCTTTGAGTGCGCCTGCGATGGAATTTGCCTGCGTCATGTTGCCGATGCCAAATGAGGCAAACACCAGCAAAGCGGAAAAGGCGGCGGCGGTTTTTTTCATACCAAGCCCGTTTTTTATGTATATCATCGCTCCGCCTGTCCATTCACCGCGGCTGTTTTTATAGCGGTATTTGATGCCGAGTATGTTTTCCGCACAGCAGGTCATCATGCCCAGAAAAGCTGAAACCCACATCCAGAAAACCGCGCCCGCCCCGCCCGAAAAAATTGCCGTTGCGACGCCGACTATATTGCCTGTTCCCATGCAGGCGGCAAGCGCGGCGGTAAGTGCCTGAAGCTGTGAAATGGATTTTTCGTCCCGCGCTTTTCTTATGCTCCTGTCCCTGAAAGCCGCCGCGAATGTCTGCGAAAACCACAGCGGAAGGTGGCGAATCTGAAAAAAGCCCGACTGAATTGAAATGAGAAAACCAACAAAAAGAAAAGCGACAAGCATCGGCGTGCCCCACACAAAGGAGCTTATTTTTTCATTCAGATTAATTACAAAATCCAAAGTAATATCCTCCGCAAACTAATAATGAAAAAATACTTTAACATTTATAAAAATAAGTGTTGACAATAAGTTGAAAAGTATGACATGATATAATCCAATTTATGTCTGAAAATACGATGCTCACTTTAATAAATATTCTGGGAGGATGGTTTCAATGACTAAGCTCGGGTTTGTCAAAATCGCGGCGTTGTCTCCAAGGGTAGTAGTTGCCGGCCCCGATATAAATATTAAAAGTGCGCTTGAAGCGATTAACAGGGCAAAAGACGAGCAGGCTCAAATAATAGTCCTGCCTGAGCTTCATATATCCGCATATACCTGCGGCGACTTGTTTTTTCAGGAAACCCTGATAAGCGATTGTGAAAAGGCACTTGAATGGCTTTTAGAAAAAACAAAAAACGTAAAAGCTTTTACGGTTATAGGTCTCCCCGTCAAAGTCAGGGATAGGCTTTTTAACTGTGCGGCAGCTATTCAGTCAGGGGAAATTCTGGGCGTTGTGCCGAAAAGTTATCTGCCCAATTACAACGAATATTATGAAAAAAGATGGTTTGTTTCCGGCAGAGGGTGCGGGATTGATAGTATCACCCTTTGCGGCAGAGAGGTTCCGTTCGGCAACCTGATTTTTGAGCTTTCCGAAGATGTTCGGGTAGGAATTGAGATTTGTGAGGATTTATGGGTGTCCGTTCCGCCAAGCTCATTAATGACGCTTGAGGGTGCAAATATTATTCTTAACCCTTCAGCAAGCAACGAAATAGTTACAAAAAACGACTACAGGCATGAGCTTATCGCTCAGCAGAGCGCGAAATCTATTTGCGGATACGCGTATGCCTCCGCAGGTATCGGCGAAAGCACGACAGACCTTGTCTATTCGGGCGCGTGCACAATAGCTGAAAATGGGGTTAGCATTGCGGAGGGAAAGAGATTCAGCAGGGACGGCTCGTTCATTTACGGCTGCGTAGATGTTCAAAAGCTTGCCGCGCTCAGAAGACAGAGCTCGTTTTTTGACAATGCGGATGAGTCGCTTCCTCAATTCAGGTGCAGAACAATAAAGGCGGAGCTGGCAAATCTGTTTGTATCCGGAATTAACCGGGAGTTTAATCCTTATCCCTTTGTCCCCGCGGACGAGACGCAGAGAAGCAAGAGGTGCAGGGAGGTTATTGCAATTCAGGCGACGGGGCTTGCCAAACGTCTGAACCATATAGGGTTAAAAAAGACAATTATCGGTCTTTCGGGCGGGCTTGACTCCACTCTGGCATTTATGGTTACTTCCGAAGCTATGCATATGCTGGGGCTTCCGATGAAAAATATTATCTGCGTCACTATGCCGGGCTTTGGGACTACCAAAAATACAAAGAACAATGCGGTTGAGCTTGCAAAATGCATCGGTGCAGAGCTTATGGAAATAAGCATTGAAGCGGCATGTACTCGCCACATGAAGGATATAAACCACGACATTAAGGTGCATGACACAACCTATGAGAATGTTCAGGCAAGGGAACGCACGCAAATCCTGATGGATTTGGCGAACAAGGAGGGCGCACTGCTTGTAGGAACGGGTGATATGAGTGAGCTTGCTCTGGGCTGGTGCACATATAATGCCGACCATATGAGCATGTACGGAGTAAACTGCGGTGTGCCGAAAACGCTTGTCCGCCATCTGGTTGAATTTATTGCAGGCAGCAGTGACGCCGCTACGGCAAGAATTTTAAAATCCGTATTGGAAACCCCGATAAGTCCGGAGCTTTTGCCGCCTGACGAAGATGGGAATATAGTCCAGAAAACCGAAGAGCAGTTAGGACCGTATGAGGTTCACGACTTTTTTCTTTATCATTTTATGAGATACGGCTCGTCGCCCGACAAAATTATTATGATGGCGGAAAGAGCCTTTAACGGCAAATACACGACCGAACAGCTCAAGGGCTGGCTGACTGTGTTTATTAAAAGATTTTTTTCACAGCAGTTCAAACGCTCTTGCCTGCCCGACGGGCCAAAGGTCGGCTCTGTCAGCCTGTCGCCCAGAGGTGACTGGAGAATGCCTTCAGACGCGGATTGTGATGCATGGATAATTGAATGGGGATTAAAAATGAAGAACTGAGCCGGTCATAATTTAATCCATCAAAAATATTAAGGACATTAAATCGAATATATTCCACAGCTTTAAGGAAATATAATAACGACCACCTGATTCTGAGCAGTTCAGAAGAAACCTGAACTGACCAAATAGGTAGTCGCTTTTATATTTATTGGGCTATCATTCTCCGGAGTGGTGGATTTTGGCTCTATTCATAAAAAAAATAATTATGAGAACGAGGTATTATTATGTGCGGAATCATCGGCTACACAGGAAATAAATCTGCTGCTCCCATTTTGCTTGACGGGCTTGAAAGGCTGGAATACAGAGGCTACGATTCTGCGGGGATTGCGGTCTTTGAAAGCTCCGGCGTTGAAATCATAAAATCAAAGGGCAGGCTGGCGGTTTTAAAGCAAAAGGTTGAGGAAGAGGGCGAGCCTAAAGGTGTCGCGGGCATCGGTCATACCCGCTGGGCAACTCACGGGGCGCCGTCGGATAAAAATGCCCATCCGCATCAGGGCTGCAAGGGAATTTTTACGATTGTTCACAATGGCATTATCGAAAACTATGCCGGACTTCGCAGCGAGCTTGAAAAAGAGGGCGTTGTATTCCGGTCGGAAACCGATACCGAGGTCATAGCGCAGCTTCTTGACAAGCTTTACGATGGGAATCCGCTTGAGACGATTATCAGAACAGTCAAAAAGCTTCACGGCTCATATGCGCTGGGCGTGCTTTGCAGGGATTTTCCAAACACTCTTTTCTGCGCGAGAAAAACATCTCCGCTTCTCGCGGCTGTAAGCGATGAGGGCTGCATGATTGCATCCGACATCACCGCAATTCTGCCCTACACAAGGGATATTTACAGGCTTGATGATGGTGAGATGGGAGTTCTGACAGCGGATTCGGTTAAGTTTTTTAACATGGACTGTCAGGAGATAAAAAAGGAAATAACCACCGTCAATCTTAACGCAAGGGCTGCCGAAAAGGGCGATTACGAGCATTTTATGCTCAAGGAAATCTATGAGCAGCCGGACGCTATCCGCAGCACAATATCGGAGCATATCAAAAGCGAGGGTAGGGTAACTCTCGGTGAAGCCGCAAAAAATCTTAAAACCTTGGATGATATTGACAGGATTTATATTGTCGGCTGCGGCTCGGCATATCATGCGGGTATAGTCGGCAAATATGTAATGGAGGAGCTTTTAAGAATTCCTGTTGAAGCTGATATAGCATCCGAATTAAGATACAGAAATCCGCTCATCAACGAAAAATCGCTTGTCATCTTCATAAGCCAGAGCGGCGAAACCGCGGATACCATTGCCGCTCTCAGGGAGGCGAAAAAGAGAGGGGCGAAAATCCTCTCGGTGGTGAATGTTGAGGGCAGCACAATCGCAAGGGAGAGCGAAAATGTCATTTTCACAAGAGCGGGCGTTGAAATTGCCGTCGCCACAACAAAGGCTTACAGCTCGCAGGTCGCTGTGCTTTATGTGATTGCCGCATATATGGCGCTGGAGCTTGGCAAAACTGATGAAAATGAGATTCAAAAGCTTCTGCATGAGCTTGCATCCCTGCCGGAGTATGTCGAAAAATGCCTCGGCGACGCCGAAATAATCAAAGAGCTTGCGCGGAAATATTATGACCGCGACCATGCCTACTATATCGGAAGAAATCTTGACTATGCAAGCGCGCTTGAGGCATCTCTGAAGCTTAAAGAGATAAGCTATGTCCATTCGGAGGCCTATGCGGCGGGCGAGCTCAAGCACGGTACAATTTCACTCATTGAGGAAGGCACGCTCGTTGTTGCGCTTTGCTGCTGCGAAAGGCTTTTAGCAAAGACCGTCAGCAATGTTGAGGAGGTAAGGGCAAGGGGGGCAAACGTGCTTTGCGTTGCTCCGGAGGGCAGAGAAAACAGCGTGATTTATGATGATTTAATAACCGTTCCTGTCAGCCATCCCTTGATTATGCCGTCAATTGAAGTAATTCCAATGCAGTTATTCAGTTATTTTGCGGCAAAATTTAGAAAATGTGATATAGATAAGCCAAGATGTCTTGCAAAATCCGTAACTGTGGAGTAAAATTAAGTTTAATAATTTTTTATGGGAAGGTCAGTAAAGCCATGGATATGACGGCACTCACACCCAACGAGGGAAAAGAACTTGAAATCTCCACAAAATATGGGGACTATCTGAGATATCCGGTCAGAACGCATGTCGTCTCCTCGGGCGACAGCCTGACGGAAATCATGGATAAATACGTTATGCCCTATATTCAGCAGGGCGATATGATATTTATCAGCGAAAAAATTGTTGCAATAAGTCAGGGCAGGGCTTTTGACATAGATGATATAAAACCCTCCAGGCTTGCAAATACCTTGTGCAAATTTGTCTACAAATCACCCTACGGAATAGGTCTGGGCAGCCCGTGGACTATGGAGCTTGCAATCAGGGACATCGGCGCACCAAAGATTTTTCTTGCCGCCTTCTGCTCGGCGGTCACAAAACCTTTCGGCGTCAGAGGTGTATTCTACAAAGTTGTGGGCGATAAGGGCAGGGCTATTGACGGCCCGTGCAGCTATACGCTCCCTCCCTACAATCACTATGCAAAAATGGCGCCCAAAAACCCCGACGCTGTGGCGGAAATGCTGAAAAAGCATACGGGCTGCGACGTTGCGATTATGGACGCAAACGACATCGGCAGGGAGGTTCTGGGCATAAGCGACGAGAACGTAGACATTGAAATGTGCAAGGAGGTATTCAGGGACAATCCACTCGGACAGGCTTCACAACAGACACCTATTGCGATAGTCAGAAAGGAGAATTGAGATGAACAGTGAACTTTTGCAAATCCCAAAACGAATTAAGGAGCTGCGCGAAATTCTAGAAATTTCCGCAATGGAGATGGCTTCGAAGCTTGAGATTAGCCTTGAGCAGTATAACAAGCTCGAAAACGGTGAAAAGGATATCCCCATAAGTACTCTATACGAAATCGCTGCAATTCTCGGCACGGATTGTACCGTACTGCTGACGGGTGAATCACCAAGGATGAATACTCATACGGTCGTGAGAAAAGGAGAGGGCGTGTCTGTTGACAGGTATGCGGGCTATCATTTTGAAAGCCTTGCGTATAATTTCATCGGGCGGGATATGGAGCCCATGCTTGTTACTCTGCAGGTGCAGGAGGTCGAGCCTGCTCTGGTTATACATGCGGGGCAGGAGTTCAACTACGTTCTCGAAGGCACGGTCAAGGTGACTGTCGGCAACAAATCCTTTGTACTTAACACGGGTGACAGCATTTACTTCAACCCGTCACTTCCACACGGTCAGGCGGCCGTGGGAGGCACAACAAAATTCCTGACTGTAATAAATGAATAAGGGGGGCTTGTAATGAATGAAATAATCAAACGCTTTTGTCCCAGATATGAGTTCGACTCATATGAGGACATGAAGGAGAATTTTACCATCAATGTCCCCGATGATTTCAATTTCGGATATGATGTTGTTGACGCATGGGCAGACATTGAGCCGGATAAGCTTGCCCTTGTCTGGACTAATGACGTGGCTGAGATGCAAAGCTTCACCTTTAAGGATATAAAAGAAAAGAGCAATCAAGCAGCCAATCTGTTCAAATCAAAAGGCATTAAAAAGGGCGATGTTGTGATGCTCGTTTTGAAGCAGCGCCCCGAGGTCTGGTTCATAATTACCGCACTCCACAAAATCGGCGCGGTGGTTATCCCCGGCTCATTCCAGCTGACGGTAAAGGATTTGATATTCAGGCTTGAAGCTGCGAATGTAAAAATGCTCATAACAGTCGATGATGATGAAATTGTCGGTCATGCAAAGGATTCAATTCCCAAGTGCAAGTCGGTTGAAAGCTACATAACTGTCGGCGGCAAAACGGTCGAGGGCGCAATAGACTACCGCAAAGTTATCGACGGCTATTCAAAGGAATTCCCGCGCCCGCAAGGCGATGAAAAAACTGTCGTCACGGACCCGATGCTCATATATTTTTCATCCGGCACGACAGGTATGCCCAAAATGGTCCGCCATGATTTTTCGTCACCTCTCGGTCAGATTACAACGGCGAAATTCTGGCAGTGCGTTCAGGAAAACAAGGTGCATCTTACACAGACGGATTCCGGCTGGGCAAAGTTTGCATGGGGCAAAATTTACGGTCAGTGGATTTGCGGCGCAGCCATCGGCGCATATGATACGGAAAAATTCCATCCGCAGACAATGCTTGACGCGATTATCCGCCTGCGTCCCGCCACCTTTTGTGCGCCCGCAACAATATACAGGGTGTTTATTAAAGAAGATTTGTCGGGCTATGATTTCAGCTTTGTCGAGCATGCAAGCGTTGCCGGCGAGCCGCTCAACCCCGAGGTTTTCAGTCAGATTGAGAAGCTGACGGGGATGAGAATCCATGAGGGCTTCGGTCAGAGCGAATCTTCGGTTCTTCTTGCAAACTTCGAGTGGTTTGATATTCGCCCCGGCTCAATGGGCAAGCCCGCGCCGATATATGATATTGATTTGCTGGATGAAAACGGCAATTCCTGTGAGGACGGTATTGTCGGCTCAATCTGCATTAAGGGCACTGACAAGCTTCACCCGACAGGCCTCTTCAGAGAGTATTGGCAGGACGATGAGGCAATGGCAAAGAGCTTTAAGAACGGCGTTTACAACACGGGCGATACAGCCTGGCGTGATGCTGACGGTTATTACTGGTTTGTCGGCAGGAATGACGATGTTATCAAATGCTCAGGTTATCGCATAGGGCCGTTTGAGGTTGAAAGTGCGCTCATGGAGCATCCTTCAGTGCTTGAATGTGCCGTCACAGCTTATCCGGACCCGATAAGAGGCTCGGTTGTCAAGGCAACAATAGTGCTTGCAAAGGATTTTAAGGCGAGCGAGGAACTGAAAAAAGAGCTTCAGAATCATGTCAAGAGGGTAACGGCACCCTATAAATACCCCAGAGTGGTTGAATTCGTTGCCGAATTGCCCAAGACAAGCAGCGGTAAAATCAAGAGAACTCAAATCCGCGCCGACGATCTTCAGAAGCTTGCCGAACAGGAAAAGGGTTAAACGAAATAAAAAATTACCGCCTCAGTCAGCTTTGATTGAGGCGGATTTTTTTAGTCATATGTAGGGCAAGGGCTTGCTCTTGCCTTATTGAGGTTGGTTGATATAATCAAATATCTTTTCTGATTTCCATTTAGTCCGTCGTAATCCCTGCCGCCCTGCAGTTTTCGTTATGCTCGGCAAACGTTTTGGCATAATAATAGTTGCCGTTTTCATCCGTCACAAAATAGTAGTAATCCGTATCCTCATAATTTAGGGCAGCTTCTATTGCGGCAAGCCCGGGATTTGTAATCGGCCCTGCGGGCAGCCCTTTGAATTTGTAAGTATTATATAATGATGCGTATTTTTCACTGAGCTGTGTGTCAAAATACGGTTTCATATAAAGATTGACATAATTAATCGTGGCATCGCACTGAAGCCCGGGGAAGGCATTGCTTTTGAGCCTGTTGTGCAAAACGGAGGATACCTTGCCCATCTCCTTGTAAACGCTTGCCTCCTCCTGAACAATTGAGGCTATAGTAATAATTTCGTCCATTGAGTAGCCAAGCTCTGCGGCTCTTTGTTTATGCTCACTTGTGATTTTATTCTTGAAATTTTCGAGAAAACGGTTTAATACGCTTTGAGCATCCTCATCGACATAAAAATCATATGTGTCGGGGAAGATATATCCCTCAAGCAGATAAGCCCTGTCGCCGCCGTTTTCAAAATTCCACAGCTCGTCCGAAAGCTCGGGCGCGTTGACAGCGTTGATAAAATCCTGCGCGGAGCAGACCCCGTTTTCTTCAAGCTTCTGCGCAATTTCACGGACAGTGAAGCCTTCGGGGAAAGTGATACGAACGGTTTGAATTGCGGGTGCCGTTGTTTGAGCCCTTGTAAAATGCATGTAAGCTCTGAGAAACAAGGGCTTGAGAAATATGGCGGCAGCCAAAATCGAAACCAAAACAATCACAGATATTAAAATTTTCTTGAAATTCTTTTTCATGCCAATATTTTAACACAAACGAGTATTTTTTCAACATCAAAAGTTATAATAATTACTACCAGCCTAAAAAAACAGAAAATGGCTGATTTGCACAACATTATATAGTTTTGGAGGTATTGGAATGAAAAAAAACAAAAAGGATAAAGCGGCGACGAACAAAAAGCCTGTAAAAGATATTGTGGATTTGTGGGAAACAGCTATGGAATCCGACCCTTCCGATACTTTGGGCGGTTATACGGGCAAACCGTATGACGCTTTTGAGGAGGACGACTATCAGCCTGTTCAGGATGCGGACGATTTATAAGCTTTATACACATTTGAATAAAGCCTGTTCCGGTGCAGGGCTTCTGAATATAATTAACGAAGTCCTGCACCATGCTATTCTGTTTTTAAATGCGTGGAGAATTAAAAATAATTTGACGAATCGGATAAAACGTAGTAGAATGAAGAACACTCAAAAAAACAGCATCTTTCAATATTAATGCTTGACTATTTCTTCCAATACAATTAGACTGTATATGTCAAAAAACATGGGAGGTTTTAAAGCATGAAGGTATTTATGATTGGCGGAACAGGGCTTCTGGGCTGTGCGGCGGCGCAGATATTCTTAGACAGAGGTCATCAGGTCAAATCAGTGGCATTGCCTCCTTTGCCCGCCGGCGCTCCTATCCCGGAGGAAATGGAGCTTGAATTCGGTAACTATCTTGAAATGACTGACAATGAAATCATGGCAATGATGGAGGGCTGCGACTGCTTTGTTTTCGCGGCAGGTGTTGACGAGAGGGTCGAATTTCCCGCACCCGTATATGAAGCTTACAGGAGGTTTAATATCGAGCCTGTTAAGAGACTTATTGCTCTTGCAAAAGAAAGCGGGATTAAAAAATCCGTTGTTCTCGGCTCATATTTTTCCTATTTTGCGAAGGAATACCCTGAAATGGAGCTGTGCGAAAAGCACCCGTATATCCGCAGCAGAATTGAGCAGGAGGAAGCTGCCTTTGCATTGTCTGATGAAAACATGGATGTTGCGGTGCTTGAACTGCCGTATATTTTCGGCACACAGCCCGGACGCAAGCCTGTTTGGGTTATCCTGATTGAACAGCTTACAAATATGGGCAAGGTAACAATGTATCCCAAGGGCGGCACAGCCATGCTGACAGTCCGCCAGGTTGCGCAGGCAATTGTCGGCGCAGCCGAAAAAAACAGGGGCGCAAATGCCTACCCGATAGGATATTTCAACCTTTCGTGGGACGATTTTTTGACAATAGTCCATGCCGCAATGGGCGTCCCGAACAGAAAGATAATTCATATCCAAAAGTGGATGTTTCAGCTCTTTGGCGTTCATATGATGAATGCTTACAAAAAGAGGAATGTGGACTCAGGTATTAATGCTGTCGGTCTTGCAGATATTATGTGCATGAACACATTCATCGATAAAAAGTGGTCGGTTGACCTCGGAGTTACCGACGATAATATCAAGGCAGCTATTTTTGACTCAGTTAAGCTCTCGGTTGATGCGTTTACGGGCAAGCAGGAGCTTGTCGGGATGAAGAGCGAATAAGCTTTTCATTTTAATCGGCATGAATTAAGGGCGGCCTTTGGTCGCCCGTGAATTTTGCCATAAAATATTCTTACATTTATGAAACAGGTGAATTCTTTTGGCACAGAGAAACGATATCAGAAACATTGCGATTATAGCGCACGTCGACCACGGCAAGACAACTCTGGTTGACGAAATGCTTAAACAGAGCGGAATTTTCCGTTCAAACGAGCAGGTACAGGAAAGAGTTATGGACTCAAACGACCTTGAGCGTGAGAGAGGAATAACCATACTGTCAAAGAATACGGCGATTCATTACAAAGACACAAAAATTAATATTGTTGACACGCCCGGCCATGCCGATTTTGGCGGCGAGGTTGAGCGTATTATGATGATGGTCGACGGCGTTCTGCTTTTGGTTGACGCTTTTGAAGGCTGTATGCCTCAGACGCGGTTTGTGCTTAAAAAGGCTTTGGCACTTCATAAAAAAGCCCTTGTGGTAATAAACAAGGTTGACAGACCGGGCGCGCGCCCCGATGAAGTTGTCGATGAGGTGCTTGACCTTTTCATAGAGCTTGGCGCAGATGATGACCAGCTCGAATTCCCCGTTGTTTATTCCTCTGCGAGGGAGGGCTATTCTTCCCTTGACAAGGATGCAAAGGAGGGGGATATGCGTCCCCTTCTTGACTCGATTCTTGAAAACATCGAGGCTCCCAAGGGCGACACGGAGGGGGCGCTTCAGATACTGTTCTCGAGCCTGGATTACGATGACTATATCGGCAGAATAGGCATCGGAAGGGTCGAAAGAGGGGTTGTCAAAAAAGGGCAGCAGGTTGTGCTTTGCGATACCGAAGGGCTAAGCCGCAACGTGAGAATCTCCCGACTTTATCAGTTTGAGGGGCTTCACAGGGTTGAGGTCGAAAGCGCGATGGCGGGCGATATAGTCTGCGTTTCGGGCATTGATGATTTGAATATCGGTGAAACGGCATGCGATGCTGACAACGTTGAGCCGCTTCCGTTTATTAAAATTGATGAACCGACGATTTCAATGAATTTTCTTGTCAACGACAGCCCGTTTGCAGGTCAGGAGGGCAAGTTTGTTACCTCCAGAAACATCCGCGACAGGCTTTTTAAAGAGATCGAAACAAATGTCAGCATGAGGGTTGAGGAAACCGAAACAACGGACACCTTCAAGGTTTCCGGCAGAGGTGAGCTTCACCTGTCCATACTTATTGAAACGATGAGAAGACAGGGCTTTGAATTTCAGGTTTCGCGCCCTAAGGTTATATTTAAAGAGGTCAACGGCAAGCTACTTGAGCCGATAGAGCTTTTGATTATTGAAGTGCCGGAGCAGTATGTCGGTGCCGTAATCGAAAAGCTTGGCCCGCGAAAAGGAGAGCTTGAAAACATGGGGACCCGTGACGGCGGCTCGACTCACCTTGAATTCAGAATCCCTTCAAGGGGACTTATCGGATATCGCTCCGAGTTTATGACGGACACAAACGGCAACGGTATTATGAACCAGCTTTTTGAAGGTTATGAGCCATATAAGGGCGACATACCCGGACGTGAGCGCGGCTCGATTGTTGCGCATGAAACAGGCGCCAGCACAGGCTATGGGCTTTTCAACACTCAGGACAGAGGAAGGATGTTTATCGGCCCCGGTGTTGACGTATACGAGGGGATGATTGTCGGTGAATGTGCAAAAAATGAGGACGTAGTCTGCAACGTATGCAAGAAAAAGCAGATGACCAATACCCGCGCCTCAGGCTCCGATGAAGCACTCAGGCTCATCCCGCATTCAACTCTCAGCCTGGAGCAGTCGATGGAATTTATCAAGGACGACGAGCTTCTGGAGGTGACTCCGAAATCGCTCAGGCTTCGCAAAAAAATTCTCGCAAAAGAGATAAGGATGAAACAACAGTTCAGGAACAAATAAAACAGCAGGTGATTAGCATGCCGCAATACGGAAAAACACCCTGCGCAGTTGCTCTGGGCTGCTTTGACGGACTGCACAGAGGACATATGGCTGTAATAAACGCCGCTCTTTTATATAAGAATAAGGGCTTGACACCCTGTGTTCTGCTTTTTGATGAGCATCCTCAAAAAATAATCAGCGGCGCTGCGCCGGCTGAAATTCTCACCCCCGAAATGCAGATAAAGGCAGTTGAAAAGCTCGGCGCCGTTCCTCTTGTCGTGAGCTTTAAGGAAATATGCGGGCTTTCTCCAGAAGAGTTTGTCCGTGATTACCTTGCGGGCAGGTTAAATGCGGGCGCAGTCTGCTGCGGATATAATTATAATTTCGGCAAGGGTGGTGCCGGAGACACTGAGCTGCTCAGAGATTTATGCCGAAAATACTCAATAGAGATAAGCATTGCTGAAAAAGTAGAATACCAGTCGGAGCCGATAAGCTCAACAAGAATCAGGCAGGCAATCGAAAACGGGGAAATTGAGGATGCAAACGCAATGCTGGGAACGGAATTCTCATACAATCTGACGGTAGTGAGCGGGGACAAAGTCGGGCGGCTCATTGGAGCGCCGACGATAAATCAGTTTTTTCCTAAAAGCTTCGTCGTTCCGAAATTCGGCGTCTATGCCTCAAAAACAAATGTTGACGGCAGATGGCATGCCTCTGTCACCAATATAGGCAGAAGACCGACGTTTAGCTCGGATGAATTGAGGAGTGAAACCTGTATACTTGATTTTTTGGGAGATCTTTACGGCAGGAATATTGAAGTACGCCTTTTGAAATATTTGCGGGGTGAAAAAAAGTTCGCGACTCTTGATGAACTCAGCGCACAGATAAAAAAGGATTCGGAGTTTGTAAGGACGATTTTTGACAGACACTTAACATAATAACGAAAAGTAAACGGGACGGTCATTGACCGCCCCGGATTTTTATGCGCTTTTTCAGTCAGCGATTTTTTTGCCGCCGGTAAGCTTGATTTTGCCGACATAGGGAACCTTCAGGAAGCCGTTCACAGTGTCACCCTCAAATGTAAGCGAGATAGGAACATCCTTGCCTTTGAGAAGAGAAATGTTTCCTACAGCGGTAAGTGTATTGCCGTCCTCAACAACATCCTTCACAGCAATTTCCGGAATATCTTCACCGGGGATTTTTACTTCGAAACCATAAGCACCGTTATTGTCAAAAATTTTTATCTGTGCTTCGCCGTTGAAAAACATCGTGTCAATATCAAAGCTCCATGTACCGAGACCAATCATAAATATTTACTCCTTTATTACACCTATTTTACCAAACTTGGTTGGTAATGTAAAAAAATATTATCATTTATTTCCAGAATAGTATTGTATAAATCATCGTTTTTGCTATAATCTGGTAGGAGGTGCTGCAATGTATGGCAAAAAAATGAAGCAAAATGAAGAACATGGAAAAACGACGGATAGAACAAGAAGAAAAGTTAAAAACAATAAAAACCTTGTCATAAGCGTCAGCGAATACATAGCTTCCCATATTAACGAAAAAATTTCGGTAATTGAAATCGCAGCTTATTTTGAGAAGAATCCGAGCTATCTGAACTCAAAATTCAAAGAAAATACAGGTGTGTGCATAACAGAATACATACAGCGGATAAAGATTGAGGAAGCGAAAAAAAGACTAATCAATTCGGACAGTTCCATAACGGAGATTTGGACGAACCTTGCATATTACGACCAAAGCCATTTTATCAGGCATTTTAAGAGGGAAACAGGTCTCACACCTCTTCAGTTCAGAGAGCAGAATTCCACAAAGTTTAACGCTGTATAGATTATTTTGGCCGTTTACCACGCAAAATGGGTTTTATTGACAATAATAATTATATATGGTAAAATTTGCACACTTTTAATAATTTTGTAATAAAAATCGCACATGTTTGAGGAGTGGATAGTAGGAAAATGAAAAAGATTTCAATGGGAATTGGGGTTAAAAAGTTTTTAATTGCTGCTACCGATATCATAATAATAAATTTCAGTTATATATTTATCGCTTTTTTATATTACAAACCGGACATGCCTGATGAAATAGCTTATGCGCTTATCGGAAGGATACCATACGTCACAGTCATATATATTGTTCTGCTTTGGGGCTTCGGGCTTTACAACAGCATCTGGAAGTATGCTGGACTAACCGAGGTCGTTCAGTGTGTCTTTGCTGTTGCCATAGGCAGCGTCGCAAGTGTCGGAATTGACAAGGCCGGCAACTATCTTGAAATTTTTCACATGGTCAATTTCCCCGCATTGGTTTATTTCAGCAGCATGATGCTGATTATTGCTCTTGTCTGCGCCCTGCGGCTGTCATACAGAGCTGTCAGAAGATATATCAGTAACGGCAATGTGTTTTCAAGAAACGGCGATAATGAAAAAAGAGTGATGATAATCGGCGCGGGCGATATGGGCATGATTATTGTCAAGGATCTTGAGGCAAGAGGCTATCGTATGGGCAGGGCTATTGTTTTTGTTGATGACAACAAGGGCAAGCAGGGTAGGACGCTTTGCGGTATACCCATCCGCGGCGGATGTGAAAAAATACCTGATCTTGTTTTGAAATATAAGATTGATGAAATAATTCTTGCAATTCCGTCTGCGCCCAATGACAGGAAGTCTGAGATTATGCAGATTGCGATGCAGACGAAATGCATCCTGAAAACCGCCCCTTCGCTTACGGACATGACAAGCGAAAAGGCGGGGCTTCATCAAGACCGGAGATTAAGCTTGACACAAAAATTTGCCGATATCTGAAAGATCAGACTGTGCTTGTAACAGGCGGCGGCGGCTCGATAGGCAGTGAGCTTTGCCGTCAGGTTGCAAAGTACGGTCCTTCAAGGATTGTAATTTTTGACAACTATGAAAACAACGCTTTCAATTTGAAAAATTCGCTTGATTATGAATACGAATGCGCTCTTGATGTTCAGATAAGAATCGGTTCGGTACAGGATGAAAAAAGGCTCAGAGAAGTCTTTAAAGAGTTCAGACCGTCCGTTGTTTTTCACGCGGCCGCGCATAAGCATGTCCCCCTGATGGAGGACAGCCCCTGCGAAGCAGTTAAGAACAACATTTTTGGTACATATAACACCGCAAAGGTTGCAGGAGAATTTGAGGTCAGCAATTTTGTTATTCTTTCTACCGACAAGGCTGTCAATCCCGCAAATGTTATGGGGGCCACAAAAAGAGTTACGGAGCTTATAATCCAGCACTTCAACCAGATATCGCCAAACACAAAATTTTCCGCGGTCAGGTTCGGCAACGTTCTCGGCTCAAACGGCAGCGTTATCCCGATATTTAAGGAGCAGATTGAAAGAGGAGGACCCGTAACTGTTACGGATGCAAACATCACCCGCTTCTTTATGACAATTCCCGAGGCGGCCCAGCTTGTTGTGCAGGCAGGAGGTCTGTCAAGGGGTGGAGAGGTTTTTGTTCTCGATATGGGTGAACCTGTAAAAATCCTTTCACTTGCTGAAAATCTAGTCAGGCTTTCGGGCTATGAGCCGTATGTTGACATTGATATAGTTTTCACGGGCTTGCGGCCGGGCGAAAAGCTTTATGAGGAGCTTTCACTCGATGAGGAGATTTCAAGGCGTTTGACGGCTAACGAAAAGATTTTCGTTACCGCTCCCGTTGAATTTGACCACGAGCTTTTGCTTAGAACCCTTGAGGAATTAAAAAATGTCAATGTTTCAAATGTAAGAGAAATACTCAAAAAAATTGTTCCGAATTTTGTGGAAAAACCAGCCGGTGCGCACGACATAGCTGTTTGAAAAATTGAATATTACTTTTATATAACAGGGGAAGGGGGACCTTTGTGTATAAGCAGATTAAAAGGGTTCTGGACTTTTGCGCGGCATTAATAATACTGACTGTCCTGTCGCCGGTGTTAATTATTGTTTCGCTTTTGATTGCGCTTTGCGATGACGGACCTATTTTGTTCCGTCAGGAAAGACCGGGGAAAGACAAAAAAATCTTCACGGTTTATAAGTTCAGAACGATGAAAACTCAGACTGATGAAAACGGCGTGGAACTTTCCGATATGGACAGAATGACGAAAATCGGCAGAATTCTTCGCGCTTCAAGTATTGACGAGCTTCCACAGCTGTTTAACGTGCTAAAGGGAGACATGAGCTTCATAGGCCCGCGACCTTTGCTCACGGAATATCTGGAGAGATATGATACATATCAGATGCGAAGGCATGAGGTGCTGCCCGGGATAACAGGGTGGGCTCAGGTCAACGGAAGAAACACAATAACGTGGGATGAACGGTTTGACCTTGATGTTTTTTATGTCGATAACATCAGTTTGATGCTGGATGCAAAAATTGTCTTTAAAACCATTGTCAATATCATCAAAAGAGAAGGCATCAACAGTGACAATGCCGTGACGATGGAACATTTTATGGGCAACAACAGTAAAGAGACGGTTCAGATAAATTAATTGTTTGGGGGAAGAAATACTGTGAAAAAGGTGCTTTTTGTTGCAACTGTTTCACAGCATTTTTTCTATTTTCATCAGCCATGCTTTGAATTGTTCAAAAAATGGGGCTGGGAGGTTCATGTTGCCTGTTCCGGAGATTTTCCGTTGAATTTTGTGGACAGGCGTTTTGATTTGCCGTTTGCACGCTCACCTTTTTCGTCTCAAAATATAGCGGCATATAAACAGCTCAAAAAAATTATCAGTGAAAATCAATATGACATAATACATTGCCATACTCCCGTCGGCGGTGCATTGACCAGGCTTGCCGCAGGAAAATCCAGAAAAAACGGCACAAAGGTTATATATACCGCCCACGGCTTTCATTTTTATAAAGGTGCTTCAATTGCTGCATGGCTTGTTTTTTATCCGATTGAAAGCTTACTTGCAAGGCATACCGATTGCCTGATAACAATTAATGACGAAGACTATTCGATTGCCAAGAGGAAGTTGCGATGCGGCAGAGTTGAACATGTTCACGGAGTCGGATGTGACAATGAGAAATTCCATAGGGCAAGTCGGGAAGAAAAGCAGAAAATCCGCAGCTCGCTCGGCTATTCAGATAACGAAAAACTCCTCATATATGTAGCGGAGCTTAACTCAAACAAAAATCAATCAATGCTGATTAGGGCTGTCAAAGAACTGCTTGACAGCGGGCAGAATGTCAGGCTGCTGCTTGCCGGTTCCGACAACTTAGACGGTAGGTATCAGAGCCTTTCCGAAGAATTGGGGATAAGTGAAAAAATTGATTTTCTCGGCAGCAGGGACGATGTCGATATTCTTCTTAACGCCTGCGATATTGCGGTCGCCTCAAGCCTCAGAGAGGGTTTGCCCGTAAATATTATGGAGGCTATGGCAAGCGGGCTGCCTGTTGTAGCCGCCGACAACAGAGGGCACAGAGCCTTGGTTGAAAATGAAAGGACAGGCTTCCTTACAGGCGTCAATGATTATAAGCAGATGGCGGAAAAAATTTCTCTTTTATTATGCGACAGAATGATATATAATAAAATGTCGGATAATGCAATTAAAGCTGTTATCCCTTTCTGCAAAAATAAGGTTCTGTGCGAACTTGAGAAGATTTATTCGGATTATATTTGAGATGAAATGAGGGGTTTGATGGCGGCTGTTCGAGTTGTGCATGTGCTGCACTCAATGAACTGCGGCGGAGCTGAGTCTCTTATTATGAATATTTTCAGAAGCATTGACCGCTCAAAAATTCAGTTTGATTTTCTTGTCAACTGTTTTGACGATATGTTCTATGAAAAAGAAATACAAGAACTGGGCGGCAGAATATTCAGGATGAAGTTTTTGACACAGTTGACTCCCCCCGTTTACGAAAGGCAGCTTTACATATTTTTTAAAAACCATCCGGAGTTTAAAATCGTTCACTCACACCTTGAAACAACAACGGGTATTATTTTAAAACAGGCGAAGAGAGCCGGGGTGTCGGTGAGAATCGCGCACAGCCACAATTCGCGTTTTACAAGGGCAGGCCTCTCTGCATTCGCAGAGAATGCCTTCAAGAGTTATTGCCGCAAAAAAATAGTGCCGAATGCGACAAAGCTTTTCAGCTGCTCGGATCTCGCAAGCGAATGGTTGTACGGCGACAAAAAAGGCGAAGCCGTATTAATAAGAAACGGCATTCTGTCGGATAGATATGCTTATAACGAAGAGGTGCGAAAAGAGGTTCGTGCTGAATTGGGCATTGCCGATAATATCAAGGTGATAGGTCACGTCGGCAGATTTAATGAGCAAAAAAATCACAGCTTTCTGATTGATGTTTTTGCGGAACATATAAAGCTTAATGATAACTCTGTTCTGCTGCTTGTAGGAGAAGGATATCTGGAAGAATCAATCAGAGAAAAGGTCAAACGGCTGGGGCTTGAAAATAAGGTTATGTTTTTAGGGCTGAGAAGCGATGTGGACAGAATTATGCAGGGGTTTGACTTGTTTTTGCTGCCGTCACTGTTTGAGGGACTTCCTCTGGTTATTGTTGAGGCTCAGGCGGCAGGTCTTATCTGCCTTGCGGCGGATACAATCTCTCCGCTGTCCGATTTGGGCTGCGGGCTTGTGAAATATCTGCCGATATATGATGCGGGCGTTTGGGCAAAGGCTATTGATGAAAGCAAAGGCGAAAGAAAAATTACTACGCAGCAGGTCATTGATTCGGGCTATGATATTGCCACCAGCGCAAAAGAGCTTGAGACTTTTTATCTCAGCTGCACAAAAAAATGACGGGAGGCTTTGCTGTGAAATGCATAATGAAACTCAGCGAAGTTCCGCTTCACCTTTATCAAATCATAGCGGGTTTTTCAATACTAAATAAAAAGGGCGAAATCGAGCTTGAAATCAAAAGGTTAAAACCTGGCGATAAGGAAGTTCTGCCCTATAACATGCTTGAGGTTACGGCTGACGGCAAGCGGCTTATATATGACATGAATGACGGCTACGACAACCTTGTTATCGGGCAGGGGGACTGGAGAGAGCTTTATAACGGGCTGCTGGAGCGGTGTGATTGTCTGTTTAAACGCAGCTTTAATACGCAGATGAATTCTCAGCTTAATAATTACCATAAAATTAAGATGACAGCTCCGAATTTTTTTGTTACTATAAATGGAAGCCCCGCGCATTTCCCCGTTCCCTGTGACCCCAGGAGAGAAAAGGCAAAAAAGCTTATAAGAATGTTCCCTGGTTCGGAGTTTTATAATGGGCATTGCTATGAAGAGAATTTCAGGATGGAGCCTGTTCTCAACGAAAATCCGAAAATACTTTTTATGGCAAGGCTATGGGACCCTCGGGGTGAATTTGAAGGTCAGCTCAATGAAGAAAAAAGCGAGGAGAGGCATGAGATAAATCAGGGGCGCGCAAAATGCATACGACTTTGCAGAGAAGAATTTGGTGACAGCTTTTTCGGAGGTATAACTCCTTCGGACTTTGCAAGGAGGGAATACGGCGACCTTGTGCTCAGCGATGCTTCCGTTTCAAAAAAGGATGCCTATCTCAGGCATATGAAAGGCTTTGATATTCATATCGCAACTATGGGGCTGCACAAATCGACAGGGTGGAAGTTCGCTGAATATCTTGCGGCATCTAAGGCTATTGTTTCGGAGCCTCTCTGCTATTCCTCGGACGGCGGTCTGAGCGACGGCAGAAATTATCTGTCATTTAAGGATGAATTTGAATGTGTCCGTAGAATCGGTGAAATTCTCGACGGCGCAAGAAGATACGAAATGATGTGTGAAAATAAAAGATATTACGATGAAAGTATGACGTGCGAGGCGCTTGTCCGCAAAACTCTCAGCTATATTGAAAGAAGTGATTGAATTGCCTCTTCTGACGGTTTTTACTCCTACATATAACAGAGCGTATATATTGCCGCAATGCTATGAGGCAATGAAACGTCAGACCTGCAAGGATTTTATCTGGCTCATTATTGATGACGGCTCGACGGACAACACAAGGGAGCTTGCGGAGAAATGGTTAAAGCAGGATAACGGGTTTGAATTGAGATATCTTTATCAGGCGAACAAAGGAATGCACGGCGCGCATAACCTTGCATATGAAAACATCGACACCGAAATCAACACCTGCATCGACTCTGATGACTATATGCCGGACGATGCCGTTGAAAAGATTGTAAATTTCTGGCAGACCTGTGAAAGGGACGACAAGATATGCGGGTTCCTTGCACTTGATGCCTACACGAACGGCGAGATTATCGGCGGAAAAATTCGGGAGGATGTGAAACGCGCAACCTCTTATGAGTATTACTGCAAATTCGGCGTAAAGGGCGACAAAAAATTTATTCTTCGCACAGACCTTACGAGGGATAATTCGTACCCAATTTTTGAGGGTGAAAAATATGTAAATCTTGCAACAAAATACAGCCTGCTTGATATAAATTATCAATTGCTTAACATGAATGAAGTCGTCTGTATTGTTGAGTATTTGCAGGATGGCTCATCACGTAACATGTTCAGGCAATATTTTAAAAACCCCCAAGGTTTTGCTTACAGCAGGAAACTTTGCATGAATCTTCCGGACGTCAGCTTTAAATTCCGATTCAACCAGGCAATGCACTATGTTTCAAGCAGTATCATTTTAAAGAACAGGGCATGGCTCAAAGAGTCGCCCCGAAAGCTTATAACACTGCTTGCCGCACCGTTCGGGTTAATGCTATATATATATATCAAATATAAAGCAAGGGCAAAAAAATAATCCGCAAGGTTTTAGAGGTATCAGAATGAGTGATTTAATTATAATGACAATAATAGCCTTCTCGGTTGCCTTGTTTTCTGAGAGCAGGCCTTCGAGAAAGCTTGGCGGCTTGGGATATCCGAAACCCAATTTCATAGGTTTTATTGTGCCTGCGATTATGTTCACAACTTATTCAGGGCTAAGACAACTGTGCGGCGACACATTTTTTTATATACATTCCTATGAACTGCTGCCTGATAATATGAGTATGCCTAAGTTCACTTTTGGCGGCAACGAGATGTTCGAAATACTTCAGTGGCTTTGCCGCAGAGTGACGGATGATGCACAGCCCTTTATTTTTATCTGTGCAGTCATCAGCCTTGTACCGGTTTTGTATGTAATTTATAAATACTCATATCCGTTTGATATCAGCATGTTCCTTTTTGTCACGACAGGTTATTTTTCTCTATCAATGAACGGAATGAGGCAGTATGTTGCCGCCGGAATAATGATTTTGGGAACAAAATTTATGTTCTCGGAAGAAAAGGGGGCATGGGTAAAGTATATTAGCATTGCCCTGATAGCTTATCTTTTTCATTCGAGCGCTATAATAATGATTCCCATATTTTTTATAGCCAGGCGAAAGGCATGGTCACCCATTACCTTTGTGATAATAATAGCAAGCGTTTTTATTGTTATGATGTTTAACGACCTTCTTCCGTCGTTTCTGGGTTTGATTGAAGATACGGAATATGACCGATATGTTGAAAACGGCTGGTTTACAAGCAGCGGTGAGGGCGGCTCAAGCTTCGCAAGGGTTTTGGTAATGGCTGTGCCTGTCGTGCTCTCCTATATGGCAAGACGAAGGCTGACGATGCTCGGCAAGAAAGGCGATGTTCTTGTTAATCTGGCGGTTATTAATTTAGCAATTTCAATTGTTTCGCTTAACAACTGGATTTTTTCGAGATTTACCATCTACCTCGGGGTTTATTTAATTATTCTGATAGCATGGCTTATAACTCAAGGCTTCAACCGACAAAGTGCTAAGGTTGTCTATTTATTGTGTGTCGGTATGTTTTGCTATTATTTCTATAATCTGCGATACTCCATTGATGACTACTGGAGCGAATACTTTACATAAATCGGAGGGATGGGCTTGATACCGAAGGTTATACATTACTGTTGGTTCGGCAGGGGCGAAAAGCCGGGGCTTGTCAAGAAGTGTATTGCATCGTGGGAAAAGCAGCTTTCAGGCTATGAGATAAAAGAGTGGAATGAAGATAATTTTGATATTAACTCAAACACATTTATAATGCAGGCATATGACAACAAAAATTACGCCTTTGTCAGTGATTACATAAGGGCGTCAATTCTGTATAAATACGGCGGTATTTACCTTGACACTGACGTTGAGGTTCTTAAAAGCTTCGATTGCTTTTTGCATGAAAAAATGTTTGTAGGGTTTGAAGAAAAAGCTTTTGTCGGCACATGTGTAATGGGCGCGCAAAAGGAACATCCGGTAATAAAAAGCTATATGGAGCATTACGAAAGCGTTTCTTACATTCTTGATGACGGGAAATTTTATACGGACACCAATGTTGTACTTCTGACAAAAATGCTTGAACAGAAAGGGCTTGTCAGAAATGACGAGTATCAGTGCGTTGAAGATGTGAGCGTTTATCCCCGAACCTTTTTCAGCCCCTATGACTATATTAACGGCAGAAATTATATAACCGAAAACAGTTATTCAATCCATCATTTTGCAAAGCTGTGGCTCCCGAAAAGAACAAGGCTCAAATCAGACATAAAAAGAGGTCTTATTAAGGTTTTCGGAGCCGGTTTTATTTCGAAGCTCAGGGGGGAAAAATGAAAAAACAGATACTTGTCACCGCCTGCAGCATGGAGGTCGGCGGAATTGAACGCAGTGCTGCGGGGCTTATCAATTCCATTGATCCGAGCAGATATGATGTTGACTTGCTGCTGTTTTCGCGTAAAGGCGAGTTCCTGTCGCTTGTCCCCGATTGGTGCAATATCCTGCCTGAAATTCCGCAGTGCGCAACGCTGCTCAAGCCTGTCAAAGAGGTCGCTCTGTCCGGGCATCCTTTAATGGCGGCGGCAAGGATAATATCAAAGCTGAAAACCGAAAAAGATTTCAGGGGCAGCGGATTTGACAGTGACGCTCTTGTTTTTGCA
>CAZBHG010000007.1:22056-28394 GCA_964491735.1 uncultured Eubacteriales bacterium | reverse complement strand
CTATGCTCCATTTGTCGGCTGGTCAGAGCAGGTGCCGGAGGACTGGTGGGAAGCGACGGTCAAGGGAATTAAAGAGGTCGTTTCGCAAATCGGCGGCAGGAATGTCTGCTCAATAGGGCTTTCGGGTCAGATGCACGGCATGGTGGCGCTTGACAGCTCGGATAATACGGTCCGCCCCGCTATTCTGTGGAATGACCAGAGAACAAAAAAACAGTGCGATTTTATTGTTGACCGTGCAGGCGGAACAGACGGGCTTTTAAAGCTCACGAACAACCCCTTGCTTACCGGCTTTACCGCAGGCAAAATTCTCTGGATGAAAGAGAACGAGCCTGAAAACTATAATAAAACGCAGCTGATTCTTAATCCAAAGGACTACATAAGGTTCCGTATGACCGGCGCAAAGCTCACCGAAGTTTCTGACGCTTCGGGGACAGGGCTTTTCGATGTCAAAAACAGGCGCTGGTGCAAGGAGCTTATCGAAAAAATCGGGCTTTCAATTACACTTTTCCCAGAAGTCTGCGAATCTTCGGAAATCTGTGCGGAGGTGACTGATGAAATCGCCGCCCTGACAGGTCTGCCCGAAAACTGCCCCGTTGCCGGCGGCGGCGGAGATGCAGTGCTTTCAACAATCGGCATGGGGCTTGGAGACTCCGATAAAATAGCTATAATGCTCGGCACTTCCGGCGTTGTTTCAATGCATACGGATAAATTTTTTGAAAACAAGGGCGCAAAGCTCCAGTTTTCGTGCGCATGTATACCCGATTGCTATCATATCATGGGTGTCACACTTGCGGCGGCAGGCTCATACAGCTGGTTTTGCAATACCTTCGGCGATTACGAAGCCGCTCAGGCTCAAGAAAACGGGCAGTCCGTCTTCCGTCAGCTTGACGCTCTTGCCGAAAAATCCCCCGCCGGGGCAAACGGAATTATTTATCTGCCTTACCTTCAGGGGGAACGCTGCCCGATAAATGATGAAAAAGCAAAAAGCTGCTTTTTCGGTGCCTCCGCTCAGAGCACAAAGGCGGATTTTACCCGTGCGGTGCTTGAGGGCGTGGCGTTCTCGCTCAGGCAGGTATATGACCTCATTAAAGGCAGCGCGGGTCTTGACCCGAGCGGAATTGTGCTTGCGGGCGGCGGGGCTAAAAGCCCGCTCTGGAGACAGATTTTTGCGGATGTGTTCAACCTGCCTGTCTTAACCCTTGCGGGCTGCTCCGAGGGCAGCGGCTTTGGCGCAGCTCTTGTTGCAGGCGTCGGAGCAGGCGTTTTCAAATCCGTCAACGAGCCGCTTTCAGCTCTTGAAACAAGCTCTGTTCAAAACCCGATTGCAGAAAACGCCGCAGTCTGCGAAACGAGCTACAAAAAATATTGCAAGTTGTATCCGGCATTAAAGGATATTTAATGGTGAACAGTATTTGCTAATTGTAAATTTTATCGAAAAAGCGGCACGTCCTTTCGGATGTGCCGCTCTGCCATTATAATAAAATCAATCCGCAATGATTTCGCCGATCATGCCCGGCACTGCCGAAGCCGCATTTGACTCGTCCGTGTCAATATGCATGGCAAGCGAAAAGCTGGAGCTTACTCTAACAACAACGTCGCCGAAAACAAGCGACCGCCCGTCTGAATTGACTTTGACGCTGACAACCTGCTTATCCTTAATGCCGTATTTTTCGGCATCAGAGGGAGTTGCGTGTATGTGACGCTTTGCAACGATAACCCCTTTTGAAATTTCGATTTCACCCTTAGGCCCGGCGATTTTGCATGTGCCGCTGCCCTCAACATCGCCGCTCTCACGCACGGGAGCCGTTACTCCGATGGTACGGGCATCGGTTGCGGAAATTTCAACCTGAGTTGCTTTTCTTATCGGCCCGAGAATGGAAACGGCACCAAAGCTGCTCTTTGGACCAATGACCTGAACTCTCTCTTCGCACGAAAACTGACCCGGCTGCGACAACGGCTTTTTTGCAGTCAGCTCATGGCCTTCACCGAAAAGAATATCCAAATCCTCACGGCTTACATGCACATGACGTGCAGAGGTTTCGATTAAAATAGGTTTGCTCATTTATATCTTCCTTTCATTTGAATGCACATCCTAATATTCTGTAATATTATCTGCCGTTAAAGGCAGATTATTACTTTACGTGGAATCACCAGTTGACAGTGTAATCCTTCTCAAGACCAAATGTTATCGACACGTCAATTCCGAGAGCTGTTAAACAAAGTGTCCACTCCATATATGTATTGAGGGACTTTAAATTCCCTGTTGCAGAATCAATCTTTGCAACGATTTTAACGTTGCTGTAACCTACCTTAACATTTTTAAGAAGACTCTTAGCCGCTCCTGCATTGTCATATATAGTCTGTACAGGAATGACAGTTATTGCTTTGCCTGCATGACCATCGCCATTATTGATGCTGTCACTCGGCGCATCCTCTTTGAGTTTAATGGTAATTGTATAAACTCCGCCGCTTTCTTTGCATTCGGCGCTTTTTATATCGCTTGTCGTCAGCTTGCTGACCCAGTTTTCTCCCTCAACGGGGAAGTTATTGTTCTTATCCGCCTGAGAGCTGTAAAGTTTATTATTTCTTTCCTCGACATAGCCCATATTATTTTTAATAAGGGGGTCAGCAAGCTTTGCAAGTCTTTTTGAAAACGCGCTGCTACCCAAATCGAGATTGCCAACCTGTGAATTCAACTCATAGTTTGAAAGAATACTTTTTGAATTTTTCTTTGCATTATTTGCAGAAGTATTATAATACGCAATTATTTCGTTGTTTGTAGTCGGCATAGATGATGGTGTTACGTCAGTCACAAGATTTTTATCAGTAGTAACCACTGCGGTTGAAGTATCCTCAGCAGCAATTGTTGTCTGAGTTTCTGAAACTGTTGTCGAATTTTCATCAGTTGCTGTGACATTTGCTTCTGTGGCCTTTTCGGTTGCCTCCCCGATATCCCCCCCGCATGCCGACATAGCAACAACCGTTGAAAATACAAGTGCAAGTGCCACAATTCTTAATGACTTTTTGTACATAAAAACGCTCCCTCTAAAGTTTTGTTAGTAATCAGCTAACCATTTAATTATATATTAATACGGCTCCTAAATCAACCAAAATTTTCATCTGAACGGATTTTCCATCAGCTGTCGAAATTCCGATAAAAAAAGCACCCCGAGTTTCCTCGGGGTACCTCCCTGTAAAAATGAATTAATTATTCACCCTTCATTTTTGCAAAGCACTCGCTGCAACGGACCGGACGGTCCTCGCGGGGCTTGAAGGGAACTCTGGCAATGCCGCCACAATCAGCACAAACAGCTTCATACATTTCGCGCTCGCCACGGTTTCCACCGTTCTTGCGTGCGTTACGGCATGCTCTGCAGCGCTGGGGGACATTCTCAAAGCCTTTTTCAGCATAGAATTCTTGTTCACCGGCGGTGAAAATGAATTCTTCGCCACATTCTTTACAGATGAGAGTCTTGTCTTCGTACATTCTGGTTTACCTCGCTTGAAATATTGAATTTGCCCTGGACGGAATCGCACCGACACCTTTGGTTTAACAACGCTCTACTTGCTTGAGCTACGTGGGCATATTAACTTGGGTTATTACAATGGGCATTATTACATTAAGCAAACTATCTGCCCAATGCTCGTAGCTTTTTTTTGATGCGCTGCAAAGCATTGTCAACAGCCTTTGCTGTAATATTGAGATCCTGCGCTATCTGCTCATAACTCCTACCGGCGAGGTAATAATAAATCACCTTACGCTCCAGTCCAGACAGCAACTCGTCCAATATACGGTTAAGTCGGGCTGTTTCCTCTTTACGAGAGACAATCTCCTGAGGGTCTGCTCCGACGGCTTCAATGTCAATACCGTCGCCATTTATAGAAATAATAGAATTAATCGGAATGTCCTTGCCCCTTGACTGCCGCCTGAGGGCGGAGGCAATGCGGTTGTCAACACAGGTAACGGCATATGTCCTGAAACTTGCGCCGCCGTCAGCCCTGAAACTGTTGACCGCATCAAGGAAGCCCATCATCCCCTCCTGAGCCAAATCGTCAGGCTCGGCATAGGAGCCGCCGACCTTTGCGGCACGCGCCTTGACCAGGGGAGCAACGCGGGCAATGAGAACAGCCATTGAACTGTCATCACCACTGCGGGCAAGCAAAACAAGCTTTTCGTCGCTGACGCTCATATTGCCCGGCAGAGCAGCAAATCTGTTCATAAGCCACCTCACAAGGGATACTACTAACGCTCATTAATAATAATCTACAAATCCAGATTTGTCAATAACTATTTTTAGAATTTTGAAATTTTTTTTTAAATGGTAAAATAATATACAAAATTAAGGGTTATTTAGCAAGTTTACACCCGTAAGGTCAAAGTCTGGGATAAATTCCTCACTTGCAGACAAAGATTTTTGAAAAAATCCGTATTCGAAACCCAGCTCTTTGAAGGCTTTGAGAGCAAGATGATATTCTTTGCCCGAAAGCGGGCGGTCAATCGGCTTGATATTTACTGCCTGCGCGTAAGGGACATATTGCCGCATGAGGCTCACAGCCGTCTGTGTTGAAAGATTTTCCGAAATCCAGTTAAGAATTTTCACCGTCTGGCTGACATTGCCGGGCAAAATAAGATGCCGGATTATCAGCCCTCTTTTTGCGATACCATCTTCATCCGTTTCAAGATTGCCCACCTGTCTAAACATTTCAAGAACTGCCTTTGACGCAAACTCAAAATAATCTGCCGCTGCCGAATATTTTTTTGAAACGTCCTTGTCATAGTATTTCAAATCCGGCAGGTAAATATCAATAAGCCCCTCAAGACTTTTCAGCGTTTCGATATTTTCGTAACCGCCCGTGTTATATACAACAGGAACGGAAGATTTGTATTCTTCAAGGATTTTTTTAAGCTGCGGCGCAAAATGAGTGGGGCTCACCAGATTCAAATTGTGCGCCCCCTGTTCAATAAGCGCATCAAAAATGTGCATCAGCTCCGAGGATGTCACTTCCCTGCCGAACCCGCCGTGGCTGATTTTTTCATTCTGACAAAAAACACATTTCAGCGGACAGCCTGAAAAAAACACAGTCCCGCTCCCGTTTGTGCCGCTGATGCATGGCTCTTCCCAAAAATGCAGGGCGGCTCTTGCAACCTTAATTTTATCGCCCATTGAGCAAAAGCCCCCCGACGACGAAGCCCTGTCAACCCCGCAGCCTCTCGGGCAAACATTGCAGCCTTCCATTAGTTTTACCTCCGGCGGCGGAAAAAGCCCGCCAATTAATAATTTATATTATATCAAGCCGGCCGAAAAATCAATCATTAAACGTATGTTAAATTCCGTTGGATTTCTATTGAGTCTATGATATAATTGGAAATCAAAGGCGATGAAATGAATATTTCCGCAAAAGGGTAATATGTACTGAGGCTTATGTGCGAAATTGACGAGCATAATAACAGAAGACTTGATATTGTTGAGCATCGGCATTGTTATGCAGACATTATTATAAAACCGCTTGACAATAGAATTGAATGTGATAAAATTAATTCATACCTTCTGGGTATGAATTTAAAAAACGCTCAAAGGGCGCTTGCCCGCCCTGAAAATAAACGAAAATGCGGGTGTATGGTATGATAAGAGACATTCAGGATGAAATCATAAAAATCAAAAAGGAAAAGGATATCTGCATCCTTGCTCACAGCTATCAGGCAAGGGAAATTATTGAGGCTGCCGATTATACGGGCGACTCCTTTCAGCTTAGCGTAATGGCGCAAAAGGCGCCGCAGAAAAATGTTATAATGTGCGGCGTGCGCTTTATGGCGGAGACGGTGAAGGTGCTTTCTCCTGAAAAGACGGTCTACCTTGCAAACCCGATTGCCGGCTGCCCGATGGCGGAGCAGATGGATAAGGAGCTGATAAGCGAGGTCAAAAAGCAGTATCCGGACTATACGGTTGTTGCATATATCAACACAACGACAGATTTAAAGACTGTCTGCGACGTTTGCGTCACTTCATCGTCCGCTGTCAAGATTGTCCAAAAAATTGATAATAATAAAATCCTGTTTATTCCCGATTCCAACCTCGGCAGGTTCGTTTCCGAACAGGTTCCCGAAAAGACCTTCAAGCTTTTACAGGGCGGATGCCCTATTCATGCGGCGGTGACCGCAAAAGAGGCAAGAGAAGCGAAAGCGGCTCATCCGGGCGCCCTTTTGCTCGTCCACCCCGAATGTCTTGCCGAAGTTTCCAATCTTGCGGATTTTGTCGGCTCGACTTCCGGAATTATGGAATTTGCAAAAAGCTCCGAAAACAAGGAGTTCATTATCGGCACCGAGGTAAGTATTGCGG
>CAZBHG010000007.1:9067-22046 GCA_964491735.1 uncultured Eubacteriales bacterium | reverse complement strand
TCTTGAATTTATCATCGGTACTGAGGGGTCTATCGCCGAGCATCTGCAATATGAATGCCCGGATAAGAAATTCTATTATCTCTCCAAAAGCCTGATGTGCCAAAACATGAAAGCCACTACGCTGATGGATTTATATAACTGCGTTCTGGGCAGGGGCGGAGAAGAGATAATTATTGATGAAGACACAAGGCTTAAAGCCAAAAAATGCATTGATGAAATGATAAGGTTGGGTTAGTTATGCCGAAGAGTGCGCTTGTCGCAATGAGCGGAGGAGTTGACAGCTCCGTTGCCGCATACTTAATCAAAGAGCGTGGCTATGATGCCTTTGGAGTGACGCTCAGTCTTTACGCAAATGAGGATATCGGGCTTTCAGGTGAAAAAACTTGCTGTTCGCTGACTGATATTGAGGATGCAAGGAGCGTTGCCCAAAGGCTTAATATGCCCCACTATGTTTTAAACTTCCGCGACAGTTTTAAAGCAGAGGTTATGGAGCGTTTTGTCAGCTCTTATATGAGAGGCGAAACCCCAAACCCATGCATTGACTGCAACAGATATATAAAATTCGCAAAGCTGCTTGAACGCGCGGAACAGATGGGCACTGACTATATTGCCACAGGTCATTATGCAATGATTGAGCATGACGGGGGCTCGGGCAGATACCTTCTGAAAAAGGCTGCCGACATAACCAAGGACCAGAGCTATGTGCTATATTCTCTGACGCAGAATCAGCTCTCAAAAACTCTCCTGCCGCTGGGCGCACTCACAAAGACAGAGGTTCGTGAAATCGCTCTTTACAACGGATTTATCAACGCGAAAAAGCATGACAGCCAGGATATTTGCTTTGTCCCAAACGGCGACTATGCCGAATTTATCGAGGGCTTTACGGGGAAGCATTTTGAAAACGGTAATTTTATTGACCTTGAGGGCAGGGTGCTTGGAGAGCATAAGGGCATTATCAGATACACCACAGGTCAGAGAAAGGGGCTGGGGCTTGCCCTGCCCCACCCGATGTATGTTTATGCAAAGGATATGAAGAACAACGCCGTTATCCTGAGCTCAGAGGACAGGCTGTTTTCAAAAAGCTTTGATGCGGGAAATATAAATCTTATCGCCTGCGACAGTATCAAAAGCCCGATAAGAGTTAAGGCTCGGGTAAGATACAAGCAAACCGAGCAGTGGGCATCAGTCGAGCAGATTGACGGCGACAGAATTCACGTTGAGTTTGACTCTCCTCAACGGGCGATAACAAAGGGGCAGGCGGTAGTTCTCTATGACGGCGACGCAGTAGTCGGCGGCGGAACAATTGAATAAAGCAGTAATGCCTGCCGCAGGTTATGACCTGCGGCAGGCATCATTTTTTTTGAATTAATACCTTCCCATTTCCTCAAACGGAAGGTTTTCAAAATTAGGTATAATATCATAAACCTTTGAGTCGGATTTAAGTGTATAGTCACCGTTTTCGGCATCGGCAAAAATATCGGTTCTGCAGCGGTAATATATGGCGTTATTTTCAACGGTACTGAAGGTATAAACAGCATCGTAAATCAAGCCGATACTCTTTTCGTTGTCAAGAATAATATTCCCCGATATTATGCTGTTTGCGGGGTTTGGGCCAAACCATACACTCTCACTGTCATCGAAATTCAAATGGATTTTGCTTAAATTCGGATAGGCGTTCTTCCAGATTTCGCCCTGCCATGGGAAGGTGTTGAGGTTGCTCCACATGTCTATGCAGTGACCGAACCAGCCGCCCTGAAGCGCCCCTTCCCTTGCCCTTGCGTCGTGGTAAATCGGCCTTCCGGCATTTATGATAATATTATTCTGAATAACATTATCTCTGCCGCCGCCAATCTGAATTCCGCTGTCAGGGATATTAATAAGGATATTTCCGTATATTGTCTGCCCCGAAAGGGCGTCGTCCATATAAATTCCCTGCGGCGTATGGTCCCCCGAGCCGAGGTTATAAATACAGTTATATCTTATGACGTTTCCGTACATGCTCCAGCTCCTGCCTGAATATATCGCACCCGCATCGTCGGAAAGCTGAACAACGTCATGAAGTACATTGTATTCTATGATGTTGTTGTTGCCGCTGTAGGTTATTGCCTCATGCGGTGAATTATACATCTCGTTATGCGAGCAAACGTTGCCCACCCCGATGAGATTAACACCGGGCTGGTATGTCATATACACCTCTGACCAGTCGTGAATAAGATTGTTGTCAGCGATGTTGTTCCCCGGAGTGAGAGTGTTTCTGTCCCCTCCGGTGAGAATGATTCCTCCCCTGCCCGTATGCATTATCTCATTATTGACAGCCTTATTGTCGTAGCCTGTCATCAGCAGGGCATGGCCCGAAACATTTTTTATAACACAGCCGTCAACCGTGTTGCCGTCGCCCGTGGTCTCAACAGCATTGCCGCGGGTGCCCTTGATTGTCAGATTTTTAAAGTTCAGATAGTCCGCGTCGGTGACTTTGATTATATTTTCGGTTGTAAGCGAAAGGTCAACGCATGCGCTTTCAAGGTCAGCGGTCGGGTACATATAAAGAATACCCGTGTTTCTGTCAAGATACCATTCGCCTGCCGTGTCAAGCTCCTCAAAGGCGTTGAAGATATAATAGGGTGCGTCTTCCCTTATGCCGTAAAGGCTGACGTACTCCGTTGTAATTGCTCTTTTCTTTGAATCAAACGACTTGATAGGGGTCGAAGAATCCGCCCATGTGTATTTCCAGTAGCCGAAAAGCCAGACATCGTCGAGCGTGTCATACTTTGACATTCTGCGGGAGGTTGTGCAGTCAACCTTGAACGTATCGCCTTCGGGGTTTCGCAGCGTATCCCAGCCCTGAGTCACGCCTATGCCGGACTTTTCGAGGGCTTCGCCTTCGCTGATGACTTTTTTTGTTTCAAGGAACTCGCCGTTGTTCGGATAACGCGCAAGCGACATTCTCTCATCATTGAAAAAAAGCTCGCAATAAATCGGACCCGTCGTATCCCCGTCATATTTATAGGCGGTGTTATATGAGCCAATGGCGTAAATCTTCCCCCAGTCGGAGGAGGTCAGATTGTATTCGGTCAGGTCAAGCTGAACAACACTTTTCTGCGCCGTTTTTGACAGCCTTGATTTCATGTCTCCGCTGATTGGCTGAAAATCGTCGGTGTTAAGCGTCACTCCGCCGTTTAATATCACTTCTCCGTCACCATAGGCACAGTAGGTTATCGGGCAGGATGCGGTTCCTGTGTCTTCTGCTGTGAATTCAATTGAGGAAACGCGGTATTCGCCCGCCATTATGCTGACTGTCACCCCGCTGAGCCCTGTTTTGTCAAGCTCTCTGACAGCGTCCCTCGCCCTTTCCACTGTTGCAAAGGGCATCGCAAAGGAGCCGTCGTTACTGTCGCTGCCGCTCACGGAGACATAGAAATTCCCCTGTGTTATTTCCGTAGTTCTCGCCTGTGCAGTGCTGAGATTTGAAGGCGCACAAAAGGTCGGCCCGCTGAAAAGCGTTACGATTACCGTACATAGTGAAACAAAAACGGCAATGATTTTCTGAAAAAAAGCGACCATAGTTTTACTCCTCTCAAATTTTTACGTCATAAAACAAATCTTGTGGGAATGGCACGTGCTGTAACTTGTACATTATTATGATTATAATATCATAATTGTCATATTATGGCAAACAAAATTCTGTCGAATTAAATATTTGTGGCAAATTTTGGAGAATTATATTTGACATAGGGCTTAAGTAACAGTATAATAATTTTGCGTCAAAGCATTAAAGGAGGAATAATATGAATACAATGAAAATCATTTCTGATGCGCTTACAAAATATATTACATCTTCGGGCAAAAGGGCGCTGGATACAAAAAAGCCTCCCGTTTTAAAGGAAGGTGTCTTCAACAAGGTTGATGAAGCAAAGTCGGAATTTTTCACAGCAGGCTTCGGAAAGGCAGTCATGCTGCCTGACGACATCAGGGAACATAAATATTACATTGCCGGCTACGGCGAAAATAATCCCGCAAAGGGCGTCATTGATCCGCAGTATGCTCACGCTCTCTGGCTTAATGACAACTCCGACAAAGGCGGAGTACTTATGATTTCCCTTGATGCCGTGGGGCTTCTCAACAAGGATGTCAATATAATTAAGGCAGGTCTTTCCGATTTTGTCAGGATTACGGGCTGCCGCAACATAAACATTTTCTGCACGCATGACCATGCCGGTATTGACACAATGGGTATCTGGGGCAGGCTTCCGTTTACGGGCAGGGACCCGAAATTTATGAAGCTCGTCTATGCCGCCGCAAAGTCCGCCGCCTTTAAAGCTTATGAAGACAGGCGCGAAGGCTCGCTTTATCACGGCACAATCGAAGTCCCCGACATGCAGGAGGATATAAGGCTGCCCGAGGTTTATTCAAAAACTTTGACCCGTCTGCGTTTTGTACCGAATGACGGAACAAGAGAAATATACTGGCTCAATTTCGCGTCGCACTCCGAGTCCCTTCAGGGCTGCAATTCACTTGTCAGCGCTGATTTTCCGTGCTATCTGAGGGAAAGAATCAGGGAAGCAGTCGGGGCTGAAACTATCTACGGCGTTGGTGCTATCGGTGGCATGATAAGCATGGCAATCGAGAACGAGGACGTTCTGACAAGAGAGAACCGCCTGCTTGAGTCAACGCGCAATATCGGCAAAAAGCTTGGGGATTATGCCCTTGCAATTTCAAACGAAAAAAAGCTTTCTCCAAAAATCAGCTTTATCAGGCAGGAGTTTTTTTGTGATGCTGACAATATAGTTTTAACTCTTGCCTGCAAGGTCGGCATTCTGAAAGCAGATAAATATGCAAGCGACCATGCGTCAAAGAAATGGGCGCTTAAAACAGAAATAACTTACTATGAAATCGACTCTCTTAAAATTCTATTTATTCCGTGTGAAATATTCCCTGAGCTTGTTTACGGAGGATATCTCAGCGAAGAGGAATCGGCGCAGGGCAAAAGCCCAGACATTAACCCGACACCCCTTGCCAAAATTGCGGGCGACGAAAATCTTCTTATCTTCGGCCTTGCAAATGATGAGCTGGGCTACGTTATACCTCCGAATGATTTCATGCTTCTCGAGGACACTCCGTACTTAGACAACGCGGTTGACAGACTGGGCAGAAGACACTACGAGGAAACAAACTCCATGGGGCCGAAAACCGCAGCCACAATAGCGGATAATTTCGAAAAAGTTATGAAGATTGTCAAAGAGGCAAAAAAAACATTATTCACATGAAATACCGATAATTGCTGATATATACTTTTTTTTCATAGATTTTTGCTATATTATATATTTAATCTCAACGGATATTTTAAGCGGCTTTGGAGTTATTGTATGAATAAAAACTCAATAAGAAAAATATCAAACCGATTGATGTCGTCATGTAAATCCCAGGATTTACTCAATGCCTACTATTGCATGTTCGTGCTTTTTCTATCGGTCTTTTTGCTTTTTGCAATGCTCAGCCGTGGAAAGCTGTTCTCCGACGTTTGGTTTTATAATATTTTTCTTAACAGTGCTGACCATTTCATGGATTTTTTCAATTCCGTAAGGGATGCCTCTAAATTATCTGTTTATAAAAACGGCATCATTTATCCGCCGCTTGTAAACATGATGTATTTCTTTATTTCAAAGCTGGTGTCCGCGGAACTTGTCAGCGCGCCTTTTTATTACAGAACTGTTCTCAGAGATGATCAGGTCGGGATGATGGTTTACATTATCTTAGCTCTGATTTGCATTGTTACTATTTCTAAAATAATAGATGCATATTTTGAATCAATTGGTTTGATTAAACACAACAGGCTTGTTTCTTTTGTTCTCATCCTTTCATACCCTATGATCTATTGTCTGGAGCGAGGAAATTGTGCGCTCGTTGCCCTTGCACTCACAATGTTTTTTGTGTTCTTCAGAAATTCAGAGAATAAATACATTCGGGAGCTTTCTTATATTTTACTGGCTATTGCCGCAGGAATAAAAATATACCCTGCCGTTTTCGGCATCCTGCTGATTACAGACAAAAAATATAAGGAAGCTGCCCGTCTTGCTGTCTATGGTGTAATCCTGTTTTTCCTGCCGTTTTTCTTCTATGACGGGTTTGGAAGCATAAAAGATATTTATCATAACCTCATAGAGTTTAATAACAATAAAAGCAGTTTTAACATTGGAAATGTCTCAATTACAATCATAGCATTTATTGCGGAATTTCTGGGATTAGATAAGGACTTTTGGCTGACAGTCGGAAACACATTATTTGTTATAACCGAGACTCTTGCCGTCGCCGCAGTGTTTTTACTGCCGAAAAGCTGGCAAAAGGCAGCAGCAATTGTTTATTTAATCATGAATATTTCTGCTGTTTCGGATACTTATAATGTAATTTTCTACTTAATCCCTTTCATCCTTTTTCTGACTCAAAAAGATGGGTTCAGAAAGGTTGATATAATCTACTTTTTGATGTTTGCATTATTGATGATACCTATACCCGCATTTTACTATTTTAACCATGAGGCATTAGCTGATAAACTGTGCCTGTTTTTCGATGCTCACCTGGATATCAGTTATTACTTTACTTTATATATTAAGCACTGTTGCACCAGGTTCAATCAATTGATTTATTTCCCCATAGTTCAGGGGATGTTTGTGATGCTCCTGATTGAGTCGGTTAAAAGAGCAGTGAGAATGGTTAAAAAAAGAAGAGCTTCAAAAATAATAGTCGAATGTGTCTTAACGGAGGTGTCATAATGCTTGTGATTCTTAAAAAAATAATTGCTTTTATAATTTCGTTTATTATCAGCCTGACGCCTTTTGCTGCCCAGCCCGTGCAGAAATGCGAGCCTGCGTTCAGCGGGACATTTTTGCAGATCTGGATGAGCAGCACATGGGATGACGAGAGATGGCAAACGGAAATCGCCGCCATGAAAGAGGCAGGGGTCGAATATCTGATATTGCAGGACACGGCGGAAAAAAGCTCAATGCTTTCCGGCGGCAGCTGGACGGTTTATTATCCGAGCAGCTGTTCCGCTTTTGGAGGCGCGGGGGTGAACGGGGACGCAGTTGAAGCGGCTCTGCGCAATTGCAGCGGGACGGGGATAAAAATATTTATAGGTCTCGCCATGTTTGAAGACTGGTGGTATTTAGGGGCTGTCGGCAGCGAATATAAGAATATCTGTGAGCTTTCAGCGCAGATGGCTGAGGAGATTTACAACAGTTATCACAGCCGCTATCCTGATACATTTTATGGCTGGTATTTCACGCCGGAAATAAACAATATGCCGCCCGTTAAGCTCAGCATTTCCTCGGTTGCGGACGGGCTGAATATTATTCTTGATAAAATGACCTCCCTGAATGCGGATATGCCGCTTCTGATAAGCCCGTATTTTACCGAATACATTTCAATTCCGGCAGCCGTATCAGCACTGCCGATGTGGATAACATTTTTTGAGAAGACTAACCTGAGGGACGGGGATATTTTCTGCCCGCAGGACGCAATCGGCGCAAAATGGGTTGATGAAAGCAATCTTGAAAAGCTCTGGAAAATGTATTATCAGGCGGTCGAAAGCTGCGACAGGGATATTCACCTTTGGGCAAACTGTGAAAATTTCACAAGTTCAATAGCTGACAGCGCGGTTGACGGCATTTTCACACCATCTGCGACGGAAAACACACAGATGGTCACTTCAACGCTTGACCGTTTCACATGGCAGATGAAGACTGCTTCATATTATGCGGAAAACATTATAACATTTTCTTATAATCATTATTTCAGCCCCGCTTTAGTCAGCGATATCTATCAAAAGACTTATATTGACTATCTAAATAACGGTTATGAGCTGGAAACTCAGGCGCCGACCGCACCGTCAGAGCTAAGCGTGAGGAAAACCGATGACGGTATCAGCCTGAGCTGGAAAGAATCAACCGATAATTTCGGCATTTCATACTACCGCATATTAAGGGACGGCGAGTTCCTCTCAAGAGTCGAATTTAACGGGGCTGCGGTGCCGACATTTTATCTTGACACCGACACAGCAGGCCTTTCGGGTGAGGTCACTTATTCTGTCACAGCTTATGACGCGGCGGGGAATTCATCCTCAAGCACTGAAGCGGCTTTGCAGTATTGACTTTTCGCTTTGTAAAATAGCTTTATCTTGGAACAAACAATAAATCCACTGTCCGAAAGGAGCAACTAGAACATGATTCGTTTTAACAGAGCATCCCTCCGGGATAAAATTTATGCGTGCTGGCTGGGAAAAAATATCGGCGGCACTATGGGAACTCCCTTTGAGGGAAGAAGAGAAATCAACGACATTAAAGGCTTCAACTCACCGGAAGGCAGCGCTCTGCCCAACGATGACCTTGACTTGCAGCTGGTATGGCTCAGGGCAATGGACGAAAAAGGCCCTGATGCCATCAATTCCAAACTGCTGGGAGAATATTGGGTCAACTTTGTCGGGCCGAACTGGAATGAATACGGCGTCTGCAAGGCAAATATGAGGGCGGGAATCTTACCCCCGTTGTCAGGCAATATGAATAATGAGGAATGGATGAATTCCAACGGTGCATGGATACGTACTGAAATCTGGGCATGTACAAATCCCGGCTGCCCCGAAAGGGCAATTCGTTACGCATTTGAAGATGCCAGCGTTGACCATGGCTTCGGTGAAGGCTCTTATGCGGCAATCTTTGTAGCGGCAATGGAAAGCTCCGCCTTTGTCATCAATGATTTGCGCGCCCTCATCCAGATTGGCTTGTCAAAAATTCCTGCGGATTGCCGCGTGGCACGCAGCGTAAATATCGTTTTGGATGCTTACGATAATGGGGTTGACTGGAAAACTGCCCGTAATATGCTGGTCGACGACAGCGCTGATTTGGGCTGGTTTCAGGCACCGGCAAATGTTGCTTTTACCGTTCTGGGTCTGCTTTACGGCGGCGGAGATTTTAAAAAATCCATGATTCTTGCAATTAACTGCGGCGATGATACCGATTGTACAGGCGCAACATTAGGCTCTTTGATGGGAATTATGTATGGCACAAAAATTATTCCTGCGGATTGGAAGAGCTATATCGGTGATGATATTGTGACAGTTGCAATTGTCCGCGGCACCGGATATTTTCCGAAAAACTGTCAGGAGCTGACGGACTGTGTCATGAATCTTATCCCGTGTTCAGTCAGAACCTCCCTGCCTGTACTGTCACGGCGTGGTATGAACATCGTTCTCAGCGATGAGGAAGATGATTTCAGCGGCGTCAAAACGGAAGATTTCTGCGGGGACATATTTGTAAGAGAAATGTTAAACCGCAGCCCTTATTCCTTCACAATTGAGGGTACTTTTACTACCGCTCTGATAGAATTTGAAAAAGAGCCTGTCATCGAAGCAAGTGGTGAACTGAAATGCAAAATTACCTTGAAAACCAATAAAATTATAGATAAGCAGAATCATTATGAGCTGCGCTGGTATCTACCCGATGGATGGAGGGCAGAAGGCAGATGTAATCTGTATGCCGATGCTCATCGTTCCAAAAATCCGGCCAGTGTCGGTGAAAGCATCACTTTGGTGGCTGGTGAAAAAGTTGCACCGAATAACCGGCTGATTCTGGAAATCAGCTGTGCCGGTCATCCAATGCCGCTTCTGGTTCCGATTACCGTTTTGGGTTAATGCACAAACCCCTAAAAGCATGGAACATATAAAAAAAGCGGAACTGTCAACCAGTTCCGCTTAAATTATTTATTGGTTACATTATAGGTATGAGTTGAGTCCACTGTCGAGCCGCCAGTGCTTCAATTACCGTTAAAAACGACGGTATTTATGATATTTGCTTTCCACTGTGCGGTATAGGTCGTATTGGCACCCGGCGCAATTGAGGGAACCGACGGTGACCAGCCTGTGAAAGTATAGCCCGCTCTCTGAACTGTCGGAATATAGCTTGTCGGCAATGTTGCACCGTAAACGACTTTAACAGTAGTTCCGCCCGTGCCGCCGTTTGCGTTAAAGGTCAATGTGTAGTTGTTGGCTGTAAACCATGTTGTCGGGTTGGGAGTGCAGAATACGGTTTCATTAGCGGCGGTATACTTGTGTCTTGCTGTAATCGCGCCGACTCTTGCATATGTGCTGTTGACTTTAAAGTTTACATTTACATATTCAACTGTCCAGTCATCTTTACCCTCGACATCCCTGAAACGGATGCTTGAAACAGGCTTGATGGGTACGTTATACAGATAGCAGGTGTTCAAATCCCCTTGCTCGAAATCGTTACCGTCAGCCGTGTCATCAAGATAACCTGTTTTATAGCTTGTGCCGTCGGTGTAATAAATGTCAAGGTATGCATTGTCATCTGTGCCGTAAGCGGTCAGGAAGCCTGAATTTCTTGTTTTAATAATTACCTGAATTGTGCCTGTCGGCGAAGATGTGTTAGGAAGCGGGATTGCAAGGTCGCTCTCAGCAACAAACTGAGAAGTATATGAACCGTCCGTGCTAAGCTCATAAATGCTGACACCGGGGTTGCCGTCATTATACGAAACCAGTCCCACTGCTTTGTAAAGAGTCGTAGACTCGCCGTAGCCAAGGTCAATTCCGTCATCCGTTGTGCAGACAAATTCGTTGAGATGATCATGGCCGAAATATGCGCCCTGCAAATTGCCGTACGCTGTCCATGCCTCATAAAGAGTTTTGCTGCCGTAGGCTGAGGATGAGCGGTGAGCTGTTGACTGATATAAATCAAGATCAGCCGGTGAAGGGCCTTCTTTATAGATATCGGAAATAACTGATGATGATGACCTTGTTAAGTCCAGTTTGGTTGTGTCAAGAGCCCAGTAATAGTCTTTATAAGGCGCTGCGTTGCCCTTAAATGAATTTGAAGTGCCGGAAGATACCTTAGTCATGCACTCCGTATAGATATCGGGAACGATGATATGCTGGAACCATAACGAAGGAACATTCGGATAAGCTATACTTCTCTGAACATAGTAATCAATCTGATTTGTATAGCAGCAGTCATATTTGCCAGAATCGGGGTCATCGCCTGAGTCCATAAGATATACCTGATAAGCGGGAGTGCCGCTCGTCTGACCGTATGCATAAACCGGAATAACGCCGTTGCCGACTCCGTCAAGTGCAGCAACATCAAAATCAATGAAATTACTTCCGCCTGCGGATTTAAAATAATCATACTGAGTTGTCTTGCTTGAAACAGCGCCCGAAGCATCGTGGTTGCCGAAAGTAACCGCAAACTTTGTGTCTGTAGCAAGGATCGGTGCAATAATCTTATTAACCGCTGTTTTGAAATTTGAAGTCGTAGTAATGGTTTCGATGACATTATCGCCTGTAAAAACGATAAGGTCGGGATCGTAGCGCTCGAGAGCGTCTGTAATGACATCTATGATTCTTTGATAAGTATTCTTATTATCCTGGGTATCTGCAATTTGCATAACAGTAAATTTGCCGTTTGCATCGAACTGTAAGGCCCCGGTATAAGAAGCGGAAGCCCCAAAAGAGGACATCGGTACAATTGCCACAAGCATTGTCAGTGCCATGAACAAACTGAATAAACGCATTTTTTTTGTCATAATATACCCCTTGCCTTTGAAAAAAATGAATCTGTAAAAATTTAACATTTTTCAGACAAGCCAATTGTACAACAGCATATGTAATTTATTGTTAAAAACTAGAATTTTTTCAATAAAATTTCATAAAAAATGACGAGACGGGAGTAATCTTCCGTCTCGCATAATTTTAGATTTAATAAACATTATTCCGCAATGTCAAAGTCCCTGCGGTTAATTGAATAAGAATCAGGGTCAACATTTTTAGAGACCTCAAATATATTGACTGTGGCAGAAGCTATTTGTTCCGTAATATAAAACATAGTTTCAATGGCAGGCGCTTCAGAACTGTCAATCATTTCCTGAATCTTTTCAATAAAGAAATAAAACGCTCTGTACACTCGGCTGTCTCTTTTAAAAACAGCCTCGGGGTCGGTATCAATAATTTTCAATTCCATAAGCAAAGAGTTATAAGAATCCAGATGACGATTTTTAGCCTGAGGAATAATACTCATGGTCCTTTTAAGCAAATGTTTCAGCTGCAAAAATCTTGCCATCTGATCCTCGTCAAACTCTGCCTTTTTATCATCCATCATCGAATAAAGCGCTAAAAATATAATGCCCAGAGTCGTCAATCTCTGCAACCCGTCAATAACTTCCAATCTTTTTGTCTTAACCGAATCAACATTTATATTGCTGCAAACAATTGTTCCAAGATAATGACCCCCGTCATTTCTTGTCAGATTTTCAAAAAACTCATCCCACTGCCACGTCGACCATGTGAATCTTCTCTGAAACTCATAAATAAGAAAAATCACATTTGTCTTTGGATTAAGCAGCAAAGATATAGGGTAACTCCTTATTCTGTTAATCACTTGATTACCTCCCACGCTAATCAAAAGGCCACAGTAAAACCTTAAAAATATACTCATATAACCTACTAATTTTATTATAGACAACTTGCCAGAAATTGTCAATATATATCGACAAAAAATATTTATTTTTTGTTGTTAAGATATTGTAAAATATTGACAAATATCCATTGTACAAAACTGCATAATATTGGAAAAAAAATAGTTAAATTGCACAAAATATATTAGCCAATTAATGTGATAATCAATTTATCTGCAAAAGCAAATCGCTTATTAAATTATTTAAAGTCTTCTTTAATAATATTTATAATTTTATTTCACAATATAGTATATGCAAAAATATTAAAAATAGGAATCAATGGTTGAAAATCCCGACCTCGCGCTGATTTTTTTTCTGAAATCAATAATTATAATTCTCAATTTCCACTTTGTCAACTTCCTGATAAGGCGCAAGGGTGGCAATCATTTTTACAGCAGCACCTGAGTTGTTTATGCAGTAATGGACTTCACCCGGCTCAATATGGATAAGATCGCCCTGCCTGATA
>CAZBHG010000007.1:7448-9057 GCA_964491735.1 uncultured Eubacteriales bacterium | reverse complement strand
TGATATGGTTGACTGTGCCGTCAACAATGATGTCTATTTCGCCCTCAAGGATGAAAAAATCCTCCTCCATAATGTTGTGATAGTGGGCCTTAAAATCTTCACCGGGCTGAAATTGAATCAGCGCAAAATTCATCCTCGGGCCTTTCATCAGGTATTTCGGACCGCTGTTTCCGAAGCGATATTCCTTTTCATTTTCATTTACAACAAACACTAAATGCCCTCCAAATTCTATTAAACAAGTGCCGCAGACGCTTTTCCTACGCACTCTGCGACAATTTTTTTCTATGCATTTAATATTGTACAATTAAATTCCCGTTATTACAATAGTTATTGCAAAATTGATAGCTTATTCCGGTTTAATAGTAAAAATATTTTTGCGTGCTTCGGAAATAAGCTAAAACAGAGTAACTCTGAATTAAGTTTTGACAATATTTCATATTTTTATAATGATTGTTGAATAAATCCTGTTTTATTTCATTTTTATTTCATTATTTCATTTTTCCGGCAGGCAGCTTTTTGAATTGCAAAATATACAGCATGATGATATAATAATTGTATTAATTCTGCAAAAGGGGTCTTTGAAATGAAAAGAATTGAAAAAGGTGCTGCGGCTGTCGTTGCGGCGGGTGCTGCTGTGGGAGGGCTTTTTATTGCAAAAGCCGCCGCCGATAAAAAAAGGTTTCAGCCTGCGAACAATGAAGAATGCATAAACTGCGGGAAAATAAAGGCTTTTAATATTACCTCTCCTTATGAAGAGGTTGACTGGGACACATGGCTGAGCTTAAAGGGAAATTTACATACTCATTCAACCGCAAGCGATGCAGGCGTTGATTTTGCCGATATGATTGAGGCTTATTATGCTCAGGATTTTGATATTCTTTGCATGACTGACCACGGCGTTATTAACCACGGCTGGAATAAGCCCCCAAGAAGAACACTTTTCAGCTTCCAGTCATATTTCAAAAAGCCGGTTTGTCTGACGGACGAAAGATACAATGAAATACTGACAGGTGCCGACAGAGGCGGCAAAGGTATGCTGGACGTGAAAGAATGTATCGAGTTAAACAACGCCGTTATAACAAAGGCACACGTCAACGGATATTTCACAGATTTCGGTCAGGGCAAAAGGGGCAGGGAAAACGATTTTGAAAGACCTGTAAGAGCAGTTGAGGCTTCTGGCGGGATTTCACACATAAACCACCCGGGCGACTGGCTTGATTCATATATAGATATTCAAAACGCGAAAGATCCCAAGAATATTAAATTTTTTGCGGATATATTCAAAAAATACAAAAGCTGTGTCGGCATGGAGGTTTTTAACAGAATAGACTATGACACCTGTGGGGACCGTGTGCTGTGGGACGAGCTTTTAAAGGCTGTCATACCATACGGCAGAAATGTTTTCGGCTTCGCAAACAGCGATGCACATGCCCTGAGCGATATTGATACAAGTTTCGGCACCTATGTAATTAATGAGAACACAATTGAAAATGTGCGCCATTGTATGGAGACAGGCGCGTTCTTCGCCGTCACAAAGTACGCAAAAAGGGAGCTGGGCGAAGACTTTGAAGCAAAGGGCGATTATCCCAAGGTCACAAGGATAACTGTT
>CAZBHG010000007.1:252-7438 GCA_964491735.1 uncultured Eubacteriales bacterium | reverse complement strand
GATGAAAATGATGTTATTTCAATCGAAGCTGTGAACTACAATGAAATTCAGTGGATAGCTGACGGAGAAGTTATCGCCGAGGGTGAAAGCATAGCTCTTCAGGATTACAGCGATAAAATATCCTGCTATGTCAGAGCCCAGCTAATTGGGGATGGCGGAATATGCCTGACTCAGGCTTTCATACTCGACGATGGAACGCTCGGCAAAGCCCTGCCTTTCATTGAGGACACAAAGTATGAGAAGCTCCTTGATAAGTCCACCTTCAGAATCAGGAGTATGTTCCATTTCGTTCTCGCTCAGGAGGCTTATAAGAGCGTTAAACGCAGGCTTGGAATACACAACGGGTCAGTTCCGCGCCCTGACAGGTCTGTTTTTGAAAAGATAGGTTTCAAGTAATAAAATATTTTTTATCGCTTTATCATTAAATACTTTTTATAAAAACCCCGCATAATATGTTATGAACCACGATAAAAAAGCGAGGTGCGAAAAATGACGAAAAAAGTAATCAAGCTTTTATTCTGGGCGCCCAGGGTCATGTCTATACTGCTTATTCTGTTTTTAGCCATGTTTTCACTTGACGTCTTTGACAACACCAATGCAAGCGCAGCTGAGCTTGCCTTTGGGCTGCTGATGCATAATATACCCTCGCTGTTTTTGCTGGGTGTGCTCATAATTTCATGGAAATATGAAATTGTCGGCTGTGTCACATATATTTTGGCGGGTCTGGCGTTCTTTATTTTTTCCGCTGTCAGATATTCCGCTGTCGAAATTGATACGTCTATTTCAGAAATGCTGTTTCCGACTTTGGTCAGCGTTTTTGCTGTCATCATTGGAGTATTATTTTTTATGAACTGGCGGCAAAAGAAGGTCAGATAATTATCGGTTAAAAGATGTCTAGGCGGGTGGTTTTTGCCACCCGCTTTTTTTCAAAAATACAAATACATTTTTTATGCCGATTGACAACCGGTTTCAGGATAAGTATAATTTAGATATTCCAGAAAATGACAGGGGAATAAAAAATATGTTAAAAATCCTTCGGAAGCTGCAAAGCGTCGTACTTATTTTCGTTATCTTTTTCTCCTCACTGTTTACTACGGGCACTCTCTCAAAAAACGTAACCATGCCTGACACAGAGCCGAGCGAATACGGTCAATGGGTGAATCCGTTCATCGGAACGGGAGGCTATCCGTGGGTGTGCGGCAATCTGTTCCCCGGAGCAGTGTCTCCCTTCGGCGCTGTGAAGCTTAGCCCTGACACGGTCACTCCTAATGGAAAAAATCTTTTCAACTGGGCAACCGCCGGCTATTATTACGGTGATACATATCTTCTCGGCTTCAGCCATACAAGGCTTTCCGGCACGGGCTCGCGCAGCATGGGGCATTTCAGGGTAACGCCTTCGGTCGGCGGCAGGGATCCTGCCGACAGGCTGAGCAGGCCCCTCGTTTTTTCGCATGACAACGAGGTCGCCACGGCAGGTTTCTACGCCGTCTACCTGCCCGGCATCAGCTGCATGGCGGAGATGACTGCAACCGAGCATGTCGGCGTTCACCGCTATACGTTCGGCACGGAGAAGGATGCTCATGTGTTCATTGATGCGACAAGCTTCCTTGACGGCGGATATGCGACCGAAGGGAATATAAAAATAGATTCCGAAACGGGAGAAATCTCCGGCGAAGCGCGCGTTTTCAGCGGCTTCACCGGAAGATACGGCGGGCTCAAGGCATATTTCGTTGCGGAGTTCGACCTGCCGTTTGAGTCATCTGCCACATGGAGCGGCGATGAGAGCGCCGAGGGGCGTCAAGAGACCTCCGGTGATGACTGCGGAGCCGATCTCAATTTCGGCAATATCAAAGACCAGCCGCTCGAGCTAAAGCTTGCAATCAGCTTCGTGAGCGTCAAAAACGCGAGGGAAAACCTTGAAGCCGAAGCTGGCGGCCTTGACTTTGAAGAAGTGAGAGCCACAGTCCGCGGCGCGTGGGATTCACGGCTTTCAAGCATAGATATTGAAACCGACGATGACAAAATAAAGACGGTATTCTACACCGCCCTTTATCACTCGATGATAATGCCCTCCACCTACACCGACGTCAACGGTGAGTATCTCGGCTTCAACGGAACTGTCGGAACCGCACAGGACTTCACCTATCTCTCCGACATGTCTATATGGGACACATTCAGGACGACGCACCCGCTTTACATCCTGATAGCGCCGGATATACAGCGCGACTGTCTCAAGAGCCTTGTCCGCATGGCGCGCATAGGCGGAACGCTGCCGCGCTGGCCTTCCGGAGGCGGATACACCGGCTCAATGTTCGGCTCACCTGCGGATATGGTTGTTGCCGAGAGCTACCTCAAGGAAATTACAGATTTTGAAGCAGAAGAAGCCTATGAGTACATGAAAAAGACCTCTGAAACGGCTGTGGACGGAGCTGAAAGCCGCTACTGCGTCGAAGAGTATAACACATACGGGTACGTCCCCGCTGACGTGTCAAAGCGTTCAGTAAGCTATACTCTTGAGTATGCCTGGGCGGACGGCAGCATATCCCTTCTCGCCGAGGCTCTGGGCAAAACCGACGATGCCGACTATTACAAAAGCAAATCAATGCGGTATAAGAACATTTTCGATTCCGAAACGAAATATTTTCGCGGTAAAAATTCCGACGGCTCGTGGGTGAAGCCCTTCAGCCCGTACATAACAAGCTTCTATGACGATGCTCTTTCCGGAACCATAGCCGAAGCCTATTGTGAAGGCAGCGCGCGCCACTGGAGATGGACCGCAGTGCAGGACACAGAAGGCCTCATCGAGCTTTTCGGCGGCGCGGATTACTTTGTGAGCGAGCTTGAGGATTTCATGGAGGATGCAAGCCAAAGCCTCGGGGCAATGGACCCGGGCTCAGGCTTCTGGCTCGGCAACGAGCACGATTTTCACACCCCCTATCTGTTTAACGATGCGGGGCATCCGGAGCTTACGCAAAAATGGGCGCGCTGGGCGCTTGCCGAGCGCTTCGGCACCGACTCAAACGGACTTGACGGCAACGAAGACGGCGGAGCTCTCAGCTCATGGTACGTCTGGTCGGCAATAGGTCTTTACCCCGCCGCCGGTACTGACCGCTACTGGATAGGCTCCCCGAATGTCGACAGCGCCGCGATAAACCTTAGCGGCGGCAAAACTCTCACCGTTATCGCCGAAAACCAGTCGGATGAGAACGTCTATGTGCAGCAGGTCACACTAAACGGCGTAAAGCTAGATTCGCCGACTCTGACACATTCCCGGATTGCGGGCGGCGGAACGCTCATTTTCACCATGGGCAGCAAGCCTGCGGAGAACGGCGGATTTTGAGCGGTCTGAGTTATACAGGCAGCAAAAATCAATAACCTTTGAAAAGGAGATTATATTTATGAAACTTTTAAGTAAATCAGATTATGAGGAACAGATTGCGGCAACACGCGACGAGAGAATGGCATGGTGGCGCGACGCACGTTTCGGCATGTTTATCCATTTCGGGCTTTATTCAACATTGGGCAGAAACGAGTGGGTTCAGGTTTGTGAAAACATCCCGCCCGAGGAATACGCGCTTCTTGCCGACAATTTCTGCCCCAAGCCCGGAGCGCCCCGTGAATGGGCGGCACTTGCGAAAAAAGCGGGAATGAAATACATGGTTATGACTACAAGGCACCATGAGGGCTTCAGCCTCTGGGATTCCAAGGTCAACCCTTACAACAGTGTGAATCTGGGACCGCACAGAGATATTGTGCGCGAGTTTGTTGATGCCTGCCGTGAATTTGGCCTTAAAATCGGCTTCTATTCATCACTTATGGACTGGCACCACCCTGATGCGGGGAAAGCTGCCTATGACAGCGAAGCGAGAGCGCGCTTCACCAAATACATAAAAGACCTGAACACCGAGCTTCTCACAAACTACGGTAAGATTGACATTCTTTGGTACGATGTATCGCTGCCCATGGAAAGCTGGGAGGGCTGGGACTCGCTAGAGAGGAATCAGTATCTCCGCTCACTTCAGACGCACATCATTATCAATGACCGCAGCAGGCTTAATGAGGATTTCGGCACACCCGAGGAGCGCATAGAGTCCGAGGAACGTGACTGGGAGTCCTGCATGACCTTCAACGGTATCAGCTGGGGATATGTTGACTCTGCCCAGGCCGAGCCGTACAGCTATAACGCCCAAGGTATCATCAGGATGCTCAACAGCTGTGTAAACGGCGGAGGAAATCTTTTGCTTAACATCGGACCCAAGCCCGACGGTTCAGTCCCCGAAGAGGTGGTGGGACCCCTCACGACTGTCGGGAAATGGCTCGCCGAAAACGGAGAAGCCATTTACGGCAGGGCACAACCCAAAAGGAATGATGTCCGCGGCGATGGGGTCAGTTATGCAAGCGTCAGGGGAAACACAATCTATATCTGGAACAGAATCTGGCCCAAGGACGGGACAATCATGCTGGGAGGATACTTCACCGCCCCCAAAAAAGTTTCCCTTATGGACGGCACTCCTGTGGAATTTGAGCTAAAAGGGCAGCGCTTAATTCTCAAAAACCTTCCGGAAACCGTGCCTGATAAACACGCCGGAGTGACACTCATAAAAATGGAGTTTGACGAGTTCCCGAAATTCTGCTTTGCCTCATATTACCCGCAGCTCCACGGCGGGCGGGACTATTCTGAGGGAAATATGCTTTAATTCAGGTCTGCTTTCTTATAAAAGCCCTGATTTCCTTTCACAAGGAAATCAAGGCTTTTTTGATTCTTCAACATTAATTTTTTCTTTCCGCCATGAGAGAAAACCGCATTATATAAGGGGCATAAACACATGGGAATCATCCCTCTTGTGTTTATGCCCCTTGAGTTTACATCATTTTGCTTGCGGGTTTATAATTAAATGCTAAATTTCGGGTTTAAGGAATTCCAGATAGCCGTCCATAAAAGCGGAGCCGGCATTGACAGACGAGGAAATCATGTTCTCGTTGTCGCCGTCAATGATGCTCGCGGCAAGGCTTTCGGCGCTGGTATCGGGCATAATATAGCCTATCGCGTCGTTGCAGAGTCCCGCAGTGAGTACGACAAGGTCGTCATTGTGGAATTCAGCCCTGATTTCGGACTCGAGGGTGTTATAAGCCCAGTCTTTACCTGTCAGCGAGGTCGGACCACACCAGAGCGAATCACCGGTGTAACCCTCCTGAGTGCCGTAAATTAGCGCAGGCGAAATCTCGCCGGGGACAAGTACAATGCAGATACTGCCGCCAAGGCAGACATAGCCGGTCTCAACCTCCAGTGCGTAGCCGCTTTCTGTGCTGCTGTCCTTGACGGTGTTAAAGCCGGTAAGCTTCGTCACCGAGCCGAGGAACTGGAAGCTATAGTCGAGCGGTATCACAATTTCGTCCATTGCGACGTTAAGTATGGGTAATATAGCGTCACCGATATCTACGTCATCAAGCGCGTCAAGAATAATTTTAGCGATGGTGTAGCCACAGTCCTTGATTTGTGTATATTCGCTTTCGCCCAGACCGTTGGTGTCATTATAATTCGCGGCAGCATAATCTTCGCCGTATCTTTCTACCCAGTCCTCATAGCTGAGGGTATGCTCCTGCGCCCATGCCGCTCCTTCATCGGAAGAGACGGGATTCAGACCGATAGCGGCCTGTGCGCCTTGTATGAACACAAAGTTATAGTCTTTCTCGGCAAGCGCCGCACCTATATAGTGCGGAACATCGGCGCAGATTTTTTCGCTGGTTCTGCTTGCTTTGGTCGGGTGCATACCGATATTGGCAAGGATTGTCTTTTCGCCGGTTCTGCTGCCTTCAAAATAGAAGCATGCAAAATGGTCCTGACAGGCAACGCCTGAATCCCTCTTGTCGCCGACAATGTAATATTTTTCGGAATCATAGCCGACGTCCTCGGTTTCGAAGTAATAAAGCCTGCCGTTTTCCATGCTGCCGTAAGCCCTGACCACCGCAGCGGAGGTATTTGCAACAATGCTGTCAATGAGCTCCTTCTCAACGCTTCTGTCGGTTGTGCCGAGCAGCTTGTTCTTCAGGAGCGGCCCGACAAGGCTGACGCTCATTCCCTCGGGGTCGATTGTGGTATGGGCGTGGGTAACGTTCATGTTGAAGCCGATGACGTCGCTGTTATCAAAGCCCGCATACGCTTCTTTAAGCGCTTTAACGGAAGCCTCGCGGACGCTGAGAATGTCGGCATTCCCGATGCCCACACCGTCAAGCGCAGCAAAAATCAGAACGTCGGCTACACCGTTACGGTTGGAGTCGCAGCCGTTGGACATGACAACAAGGTTTACACTCTGGTCGTCATAAATCTTGCTGACCTTGTATGAAAAATAGCCGCCGAAATAATGGGAACCTTTAAGGCAATAGCCGTTCGGGTCAGCCTCGCCGTCTGCGTTGACCCTCCATTGAGTCGGGATAACACTGGTAGATGCATAGCCAAGCGACCACTTCGCGCCAATGACATTTCCGTCAGTGCCGTCATAGAAATATTCGTTCTCCTTGGCATCATATTCTTCAATGGTCGGGATATTCTCCGCCTTGTTTAAGTCGCCGAAAAGGCCGAGAACGATGTCAAACAGGCTGTCCAAGAGGTTGTACCCAATGGAGACAATGCCTGTTGTTGCGCCGTTTAAACTGACTTTTGCGCTCGCAGTACCTGCCGATGTAAATAGCAGCGAAACGGTAAGTAAGACCGCAAGGATTTTTTTGGTTTTTTTGCTCATAATGGTTTTTCCTTCCTTACACAATTTATTGACTTTATCTTACGGAGCGAATAACCCCGAATTTCCGACGGACAGAAAGGCAGGGCTTCTGAAGTTAAATTATACCAAATAGAAAACCTCTTTGCAACATGATAAAAAAAGAATATGTTAAAGTCATACAAAATCATGTCGAAGAATATTTTTGTATATTATAAAGCAAAAAAGTATTAAAAGTATTGATTTTTTGCGTTCTCTGTGCTACAATTCTGTCGTTATGCGGGAGTAGTTCAGCGGTAGAGCGTCGGCTTCCCAAGCCGAAAGTCGCGGGTTCGAATCCCGTTTCCCGCTCCATGTCGGCCGCCGGTTTCCCGGCGGCTTTTTCATACCGGAGGATACGAGATTTGATTGATATTATTTCAGGTATGGATGCCGATATTCTGCTTTTCATCCAGAATTTCGTAAGGACT
>CAZBHG010000007.1:0-242 GCA_964491735.1 uncultured Eubacteriales bacterium | reverse complement strand
CAATAAGGGATTCATATGGCTTTTTCTTACTGCGGTGTTTTTATTGAACAAAAGTACCAGAGCACTGGGTATCCGGCTTTTGCTATGCGTCGCTTTGAGCTGGGTAATAAGTGATCTCGTGCTGAAAATTACAGTAGAAAGAACCAGGCCCTTCGATTATATAGACGGCTTGAGTAACGGGCTAAAGCGCTTTGCCGACGCCAATTCATATTCTTTTCCTTCGGGTCACTCGACGAGCAGCT
>CAZBHG010000006.1:8191-29234 GCA_964491735.1 uncultured Eubacteriales bacterium | reverse complement strand
CGAAATCATCCGTTTTGCGGGTGTGATTAAGGAAAATCCGTCCTATTATATTGATGACTGCCACGGCATCATCATGGCGACTCTTTTTTACGAGCCGTCAACGAGAACACAGATGTCATTTCAGACCGCCATGCTTCGTCTGGGCGGCAAGCTTATTGGCTTCGATAACCCGAGCAATTCTTCCGTTTCAAAGGGCGAAAGCTTAAAAGACACAATAAGAGTCGTCAGCAACTATGCGGATATTATCGTTATCCGCAACTCGTTTGAGGGCGCGGCTCTTGCCGCCTCCATGTATTCAAGATGTCCCGTAATCAATGCGGGTGACGGAGGGCATCTTCACCCCACACAGACGCTGACTGACCTTGTGACTCTCTCATACGAGAAGGGCAGGCTTGACCATTTGGCGATAGGTCTTTGCGGCGACAATAAAAACGGCAGAACCGTCCATTCGCTAATAAAAGCCCTGTCAAAGTATGAGGGCAACAGATTCATTATGATATCCACACCCGAGTTAAGAGTGCCGCAGTATATTATTGATTTTCTGACCGAAACAGGCTGCGAATACTCGTTTGCCGATAACCTTGAGGACGCAATTAGCGGTCTGGACGTCCTTTATATGACCAGGATTCAGCGTGAACGCTTTGCAAGCCAGCATGAGTACGAGGCGCAAAAGGGTGTTTTTGTTCTGGACGAAAACAAGATGAGGCTTGCAAAACCGGATTTGCGTGTTCTGCATCCTCTGCCGAGAGTCGATGAGATTACCGTCGGCGTTGATGACGACCCGAGGGCGAAATATTTTGACCAGACGGAATACGGCATGTATGCAAGGATGGCTCTGATTATCAAAATGCTTCAGAACAGAAATTCAAGGCTGCCCGACAAGGTTTTGAGTACGCACGAATGTAAATGTACCAATCTCCGCTGTATAACACAGACAGAGGAATATCTGCCGAAAATTTTCAGGGAGACCAATGACGCCTTAGTTTGCAAATACTGTGAACATGCAGTCGGTAAGTAACACAACAAAAGGGCATGCCTCATGATGATTTCATCATTTGAGACATGCCCTGAATTTTTTTCGGCTACCGGCGGGTATTGCTCCTGCCGGAATTTTGAATTAAATCATATAAACTCCGGATTCAAGCACCGCATATTCCTTGTCATAGACCTTAAAATATTTGTAGACCGGTTCATTAAAGGTAATATAGTCCTTAACCGAATAGTCTTCAAGCTTGATTGTGCGGATTTTGCAGGAGTTCTGGTTACATATGTAAAGCCTGTTTAAAATTTTTGTGACGCTGACCGGTCTTGAGAATGCTGTCGAACTGCCGCCGCCGATTCGGAGCATAACCCTCTTTTCTGCCGGAGAATAGTTTATGACGGCGTTGAATGTCGGAACTGTGCCCCAAATACACTTGCCGTCAACAGCGAGACCGCGAATGGGCTGGTCATGATAAAGCAAATCACCGCTCCAAACTTCAGTGCCCTCAGAGTTGAAAATAATCAGCTCGCCTTTGTCAAAAAGCACCGCAACACCCTTGCTGTTCAAAATTGCAGCATCGCAATTAATAAAATCCCCGAGATTTTCAGCAATTGCATGATACGCACTGCCGAATTTTGTTTCAAGGTAATTTTTCTTTTTTGCGGGCGTTATTGTATTATCATTCTGGTCGTAAGAATAAAAAGAAGCTTTTATTCCGCCGCCCTCAAGTTCTTCCTTTTCAACATATATAAAACCATGCTCGCACGGCAGAATGTCGAGCAGGTCGGCATTAACAATCCTTTGCACAACATCACCTTAATATAAACGCCCCGCCAAGCCGGATACGACTGATAATAACCTGCTAATAGCAGGTGGGTTACCTCCCAATGAGTTCGCGCTCCCATCGTCCGGCCTGAGCCGGGAGGTCTGCAATCCGTCACCGGAGAAAGGTCCCCTATAATTACGTGTTGGGTTATATAAGCCGTATTTATCGAACAAGGCAGGGAGAGTTATTTAATTATCCTCATCAAAGTCGAAAAGCTCTGATAAACGCTCTTCAAAGATTCTTCCTATTTCATCGAATTCATCATCATCCTCAATCGGTATCAGGTAGGTTTCATCGCCTTCATCCTCAACCTTGAGAATAATCAGCTCGCCATCGTCATTAATTAAGGACTCAGCATCATCATAAATAGGACTTAACGCAACATATTTCGCATCATCGGTTTCAATTCTGTCCAGCTCTTCAAAGATATGCTCTTTGCCTTCCTCATCAACAACACTGACAATGTCGGGATCATAGTTATCCTGCATTCACACATCCCCTTCTATGATTTCTTCTATATTCTAACCTCAAAATCCGAATTAGTCAATAGCAAAATCTGTCTAAATAAATAGATATAATAATTTAGGATTATCAGAAAATTATGTTGACATTTAATAAAAAATCGGTTAATATAATAATGCAGCCGGAGAAGAGATTTATATCGATAATTCTTTGGGCGCAATCTTAGAATAGGGCGAAATTATGATGGGGGGCGGTTCCGGTGAACGATGCAGAGACCTCACAGCATTCTGCCGCACACCCGGCGTCAGCGGTTCGGCACGTTTAAGGCGGTTGTCACCTTGATAAAGAAATCATTAACTTTCATCTTGGCTTGCCGCATTTAGCTGGCTTCAGCTTTTGCCATTGCTCCTGATAAGGGTGTGCGAACGGTTTATTACAGTCTGTCAGTTTTTTTCCAAGTAAATATGTCTATACTGCGCTCCGCTTCACTGCGGAGCGTTTTTTATATATCGGCACGGAATTTTTGCAATATCTTCCAATTTTCGGCTCAATGACATATAATGTTTAGTAGAGGATTGAATTTAACAGTTCAATTACCGCCATGGAAAATAATAAATGTTTTTTATTTGCGATGCAATCATTAGAGCCGGAATAATTCATAATAAAAATTAAAAGTTGAAATATGTCATAAAAATTGGTTCCGAATTACCATTTTTCTATTGACATGGTAAATAATGTAATATATAATGAGTATGGGGAATGGTTTATTATGCCAAGTTATATCATTTCTCAAAATCTAATGCTTCTGCTGTCAGACTTACTTTATTTTTTAATTGTTTTTATGTGCGATACTGTGGAGTGTCCGCAAATTTTACGGAGGTGCGTGTATATGAAAAAATCAACCAAAATCTTGAGCATGTTGATGGCATTTGTGATGTTTTTCACATCAATGTCAATATGTGCTTCGGCAGCCTACTCATCTTATGAGCAGCCGGGCGGGTACAATACACTAGGTGTTCCATATCTGACTGCTGACCAGTGCGGCTCGATTATGCTTGATTACCTTGACGGGCTCATGGCAAAAGAGAATATTATTGTTGATGAGGGACTTTCAATATTACCTGACCTATACCTTAATTTCACTTCGGTTGATAGATCCCTTCAATCAATCATTGATTTTATTGACGGTGATTTATTTGATTTGGTTGACACATTTAATCTTGGAGATATTGATGACCTTGACATTTACTGGATTCGCCAGTCACCAAGGAGGACAACGGCAGGCAGGACTGACCTTGAAATAGTCTATTGCTTATGCAAATTTTTGGCAGCAAACAAGACAATAGTAGGCAAGGCGGTTGAAGGGACTCTTGACATTGGTACAGTTGGAACTTTCTTTGATATTTCAGAATATATCGGAGATATCCCGGGTACCCTCAAAACAAAGGTTTATTCCGCCCTGTTTAAAGAGGATGTTTATGGCGCGATGCCGGCCGGCATGACAGTTGACCAGATGGTTATCCAAAAGCTCAATTACGCTCTTGTCAATGACCCGGTCACTCAGAAAGAGGGCTTATTACCTAGCCTTTCAGGCAAACTTGATATAGACACTGTATCAGGCTATTCTTTATTCAGAAACGCGTTTAACGCTGCTTTGTCAGATATTGCGATTCCTAAGCTCACAACTCTTCTGGTTGACCTGCTTGAAATTGATACATCGGAGAATCCAGACGGTGTCTATTACGGCACAAGCGACTTGTCGATTGTCTGGGATTTGCTGATTAATAACGGCAAGGTTCCTTTCAGCGATGATGCGCTGGATAAGCCCGTCAAGATGATTGAGGAAGCGCTTGATTATTACCTCCTCGGTGATTTCCTTGATCAGTATATTCAGATAACTGAAGACGGGTGGACTGTTCTGGATACTCTTGACGATGCATTGCACACCTTGCTTATAGCAGGGGCAGGCGTGGTATCAGGATTTAGTCTTCAGGGTGTTACTTTCAAGACAAGCGCAGAGCTTGAGGTTATGTCAAACTCTGAATTGTTCGCATATCTCGCCAAAATGCTTCTTATCGGCTTCGTTGATTTTTCCGATATCCCCGACAGCGCGCAAACGCTTCGTGAAGTTGCAACCTACTTCCTAATCAATGTTGCAGCCGATATCATTCCCGAGAAGGATTATTATGCAAAAATTAATGCGGGAGCATTGAACCCGTCAACAACCGGCTGCCTTGAAGTCGCGGCAGGTCTGATAAGGTACTATCTCAATGCTAATACCGAAATGAACATCCTCGATAACCTGACCTTTGAGCAGACGGTTGATCATATTATCAATTGGGTAATCGCTAAATACGGCGGAGTCATCTGCACAAGCGGCATGGCATCTGACAGCGCGTGGAAAAAACTTGATAAAATCCTCTTTGGCAATTCGCCCTATATGTGCGGCATTTTGCAGGCAAATTGGCTGCCGACCACTGTGAACAGCTCGAACATCACCTATGATTTGCTTTTCAATAAGATTATCTTTGCAATTCTTGATTTTGATCTTGATGAACTGGTAAGTATTATACACACGAATCCTACCGGCGACCTCAACAACTGCATGGCGGAGGTTGCCCTCAACCTTATCGCACGTATTGTGAACGGCGTTTTTGAAAACAATGTTATTATTCCGCTTAACACCACAAGATTAGAAACAATCTTCACAAAATCGACCCTCAGGAGTATTGTTGAGGCTCTTCTTTCAAAGCTCTCAGTCTACGTTGAGCCAATCTTCGTATCAGCTCTTCCGCTTATAGTTGATTTGCTCGGGCTTTGGGATCCGTCAGCGTTTGATGTTGCCGCGCCAGAAGGCACTGTAGATGTTTCTATTGAAGAGCTTGAAAATATTGTCTATACACAGGTTCCTAAGGAGCAGGATGTTGAATATGACGAGGAAGGTTATATTTACTTCGGCAGTGAGAACTACAGCCCTCTTTACCATTTTTATGACTATCAAGATGAAAGAAAAGCGGCAACATCACTTATCAAAAAGTTTGAAACAGATCCAACGCAAGTTACGCAGGAGGAAATAACAAACACAGCCTATCGGTTGACCTACTATTACAACCGGCTGATTTATAAGCAGCCAAATGTAGTACAGCTGGGATATATGATTGAAGATCTAAAGAATGTTCATGGATTAATTAACAGCAGATATGGTATTAGCGCAACCAATTCAGCATATTCGCTCAGAACATGGAATCAATTGAAGAGAGCATATACTTTTGCGTACGATATCTATATGGACGTTCTTCTTGGCACTGATTCTACAATTACACAGGCAATGGTCAGTGAGGCAAGAGGGCAATTAAACAGTGCGGTTAAATCACTGAAGCCCTATACCCCGCTTGCCAATTACACAACATTCAGGAGCGAATTAAATACTGCAAAAGGTTATACGGAAAGCGAACTGAACAGATACTTTGAAGAGGGTGTCGCAGCCTTCAGAGAGGTGCTGGCGCGTGCTAATGACTTTGCTCTTGACTATGACAGAGATTCCCAGACGCTTGTCGATGACATGACCGTAGAAATTCAGGATGCAATTGCCGGCCTCTCTTTTAAACCTGCAATCACTAAGGTCGACGATACCACAACTGCTTTTGACCCGATCAATAAGTTTGTTTTTGGTCTCAAAACCGGTCTGAGTTCCTATTTCTCTTTTGTCACCAATGTTGGCCCCGGTTATATTGAGCCAACCCCGACAAGTAATGGTAGCGGCACAGGCACTGTTATATCCCTTATTGTCAACGGTGAGGTTATTGATTCCTATACAGTCGCTATTTTCGGCGATGTTGATGGTGACGGGAAGACAAACGCAAACGATTCATTGCTTGTCAGCCTTTACGCAGACGGCTTGCTCAGCTCTTCCAGCAGCTTCAGCCCTGTCCAAAGCTTTGCGGCCGATGAAAACCACGATGGATATGTTGATGCAAATGACTCTTATGATCTTGAAATGGCAGGGTTGTATGCTTATTCAGTTAACCAGACTCCATGATAGCCGGTTAAACTCTGAATAAAGACGAAAAGTTAAAAATTAATTGCGCGGCAGGCGGGAAATCCGCCTGCTGCTTTTTTACATCGGTTCTATGACAATGCCTGCCGGAACTCAACAAAAAAAACTCACCTTTTGATTCCAAAGGTACATTTCTAGCGTAGGGTGGGGGCTCGCTCCCACCGTTTTTTATTCAATGTAAATGATTAAGCTTTTCTCTTTATCACTTAAATATATTTGTTTATCCTTTTTTATTTCTTCGGCGGGAGCAAGCCCCCGCCCTACGTTTTGGCGCGCCAACCAACCTTGAATATCGCACCAATATTTTATGCTTTCTGAATAATCTTAACCTAAATATCTTCTACATGATTATTTTCCATATTATTGTCATGTAAGAAGATAAAAAAGGTTCTTCAAATAAATTTTTGGGTTCGATATTTGTACTTCATTCTCAATATCAAATGTCGCATACGCAAATAATGCGAACAGAGCATGGTATGGTTGCTTACCAATGCTTTGCAAACAGCAGCAAGTCTTGTCATCCCCCAAGTTTCCATGAAGAACCAAAATAAAGCCATCCAAGAAGTTTTGGCATTCTTCAGGTACAAGGCTTTTTTACAGCTTCAGACGCTTGCTCCGGATGAGTTTACTTGACATTTCCGGCTCAATTTGATACGATATTTTCCATAGAAAACAGGATGTCTTAAATGTTGGAGGTAAGTTCAATGGTCAAAAAATTATTGGCTCTGCTTATTATTATATGTTTTCTTTTTGTCCCGTTTGGATGCTCAAGTGAAGCGGATATTATTAAATTCGACTTTAAAGTCGGGATTATCACCGCGTCAGAGGCTTATTGCCCCGATGAGTACAGTGTTGTTGAAAATTTGAGCGCGCTTTATGGCAGCGACAGAATCGTATCCGCCGCTTATTCGGACGATTTTGCTATTTTGCCCATGGTGATTAAGACTTTAGCAACAAGTATGGTTGAAGATGAAAGTGTCAAGGTAGTGATTTTTGACAGGGCTGTTGTTGGCATAGCGGATGCGATTACAGCAATAAAACAGTCCCGCGATGATATATTTATAGTTTGCATTGCCTCAGATGAGGAGGCTTCCGAAATTTCAAAGCTTGCGGATCTGACAATAAATGTTGACGAGCTTAAACTGGGTGAAGATGCTGTCAAGCAGGCGGCTGCAATGGGCGCTGAGGTCTTTATTCACTACACCTATAACCGTCAGCTTGAATATACCGAAGTTGTCCGACGCAAGGAAGTCATGGAAAAAGCCTGTAAAAAGGCCGGCATTAAGTTTGTAAACGAGGCATCTGTTGACCCGTCGGGCGGAAACGGCGTTGACGGCGCGCAGCAGTACATCCGTGAGGATGCCGTTAGGAAGCAGGAGAAATATGCCGGCAAGAAGATCGCTTATTTTTCGACTGACCCGATTATTCAGAAATCCCTGGTTGAAACGTCTTTGAAATATAAAACGATTTTACCTGTACAGGTGAATCCGTCACCTTATGAGGGCTATCCTGAAATCCTTGAAATTGACATAACAGGGCATGAGTTTGATACAGAATATCTGCTGACTCAAATCAAAACAAAGACGGCGGAAAAAAACAACGCCGGTAATATGGCGACATGGAGCGTTTCAATGCCTCAGGTGATGCTCAATTCCGCATTTACCTATGCGGTCAAGCATGTGAAAAAGGGCTGGGGAGACACGATAAACAGCGAGGAGCTTATAAAAATAATCAATGAAAAAGCCGGCGGAGAAGGCATTGTGGCAACAAAGAACTATGTTGATTCAAGCAAAAAAACTTATAGTAATATTTTTGCTCTTTCAGGTGAAACATATAACTTCTGAGCAGGGTGATTTTTTGGAGAACGAAAGGATACTGGAGCTTTATATTGCGCGCCATGCAGAGACATGGGGCAATCGCTCTGAGAAGGAAAGAATTGATAACGGCAGGCAGTCAGACAGGGAATCGCTGCTCACCGAAAAGGGAATAAGACAGGCGGAGCTTTTGGGCGAAAGGCTGAGCGTCGGAGCTCTGGACGCTGTTTTTGCCAGCTCTCTTATCAGAACAGTCGGCACAGCCTATGAGGTAACCGCTAGGCAGAAAAACAGGGATTTGAAAATTGAGATATTGCCGGACTTGATTGAAATCGGAACGCGGCCCGATTATACAGGCTACCCTGCCGATGAAATAATCGCCATGTATCCCAATGCTGTGCCGTGCGTCAGTGAACCTTCACCTGCGGGGGGCAGGCTCTCAATTGGCGTGGAGGACGACGGCATTGTTCTCAAAAGGGCGGAAAGGTGTATTTCATATTTCAGAAACCGGTTCAGAAACGGGGAAAAGGTGCTCGTTGTTGCTCACGGTTCATTCAACACTTTCCTTATAAGGGCTGCTTTAGGGCTTGATAACAGCAGCAATTTTACCTTCAGTCAGGAGAATACGGCTCTGACCAAGATTAATTATCTAAGAAACAGTAAAGGGTCGGATGATTTAGTAAAGCTTGCTTATTCTAATGATACCTCGCATCTTTTTGCTCAGATGCCGGATTATACATACATCCTGTAGTTTATGCCCCGATGGTTTTTCATTTGGGGCTATTATTTTGGCTTTTTCACTTTACAGTTTGATTTAAATGAAGTAAAATATTTCTAGGAGCTTTATAAAGATTAATATTTTTGGAGGGAAATATGGAACCTGCTTATAAGCGAATTCTGTTAAAACTCAGCGGTGAGGTTCTTGCGGGAGCAAATGGTCATGGAATTGACTTTGACACCGTGCTGAATACTTGCAAATATATTAAGACTTGTCACGATATGGGCGTAGAAATAGGTCTTGTCGTCGGAGGGGGAAACTTCTGGCGCGGCCGTTCAAGCGGCAATATGGACAAAACGAGGGCAGACCATATCGGTATGCTTGCAACGGTGATGAATTCTTTGGCGCTTGCCGATGCCCTTGAACAGCTTGAGGTACCCGTCAGGGTGCAGACAGCTATTGAAATGCGTCAGATTGCCGAGCCGTATATCAGAAACAGAGCGGTTCGTCATCTGGAAAAGGGCAGGGTGGTCATCTTTGGCTGCGGAACGGGCAACCCGTATTTCACAACCGACTCTGCCGCCGCACTTCGCGCCGCAGAAATAAATGCAGATATTCTTTTCAAAGCAACCAATGTCGATGGCGTTTATGATAAGGACCCCAACAAGTTTGCCGATGCGAAAAAATATGACACTTTAACGTATAAAGAGGTTCTGACAAATAATTTAAAGGTTATGGACGGCACCGCCGCAGCACTTTGCAGAGATAATAATATCAATATTCTTGTCTTTAATTTGGATGATCCCGCCAACATAGTGAGGGCGGTTATTGGTGAAAAAATAGGAACAATCGTTAAGGAGGATTAATTATGGAACAGGTTTTTACGACATCAAAAGATAAGATGGGCAAGACCATTAATGCACTCAAGAACGAATATGCCGCAATAAGGGCAGGCCGCGCAAATCCCGTGGTGCTTGACAAAATCCGCGTCGACTATTATGGTACTCCCACACCAATTAATCAGCTTGCCGCGATTTCCGTTGCGGAGGCAAGGATTCTTTGTATCCAGCCGTGGGACAGAGCTACTCTTCATCCGATTGAGAAAGCTATTCAGGCCTCTGATTTAGGCATTAATCCTCAGAATGACGGCAATATCATCCGCCTTATGTTTCCCACCCTTACCGAGGACAGGCGTAAGGAAATAGTAAAGGATATCCGCAAGCTGGCTGAGGACTCAAAGGTTGCGATTCGTTCAATCCGCAGGGATGCCATTGAAAAAGTCAAGAAGATGGAGAAGGCAAAGGAAATCACCGAGGACGATTTAAAAGACGGTGAGAAGAAGCTGCAGGATATTACTGACGATTATATTAAAGATATTGATAAAATAGCTGCGGCGAAAGAAAAAGAAATAATGGAAATCTGAATTTCTAAAGGGCAATAAAATGGATGATAAAATGAATCTACCTGCTCATGTCGGCATAATTATGGATGGGAACGGCCGCTGGGCAAAGCAGAGAGGGCTGACCCGCTCCGAAGGTCATAAGCAGGGCGCAAAGGTTTTTAAGCAGATATGTGAATATGCCGGCGATATCGGCATTTCGCATCTGACGTTCTATGCGTTCTCAACCGAAAACTGGAGCCGCCCCGTTCAGGAAGTAATGGCAATAATGAGCCTGTTCCGTGATTACCTCTTCGAAGCGGAGGAACGGAAAGCCGAGAACGAGGAAAAGGGTATGAAAATCCGCTTTATCGGCGACATTGAGTCGGCGGCTATTCCGGAGGATATTAACCGCCGTGCTCATGAGCTTGAAACGGTTTCTCTGGATAAATGCAAAACGGTTGTAAATATCGCTGTGAATTACGGCGGCAGGCAGGAAATTCTTAAATCGGTCAGAGAGCTTTCCCAAAGGGTCAAAAACGGTGAGCTTCTGCCGGAGGATATTACGGAGACCGATATAGAAAGAGGGCTGTTTACTGCCGGGCAGCCGGACCCCGATTTGATTATAAGACCAAGCGGGGAGTACAGGCTTTCGAATTTTATGGTCTGGCAGGCGGCATATTCAGAGTTCTGGTACTCCGACGTCCTCTGGCCGGATTTTACGACAGCCGATTTTGACAGGGCGATTGAGGATTATTGCCGACGCAACAGGCGATTCGGGGGAATATGAATTTTATCTGCATTTTTATAATAGTATAGTTATATGCAGCAGTGAAAGAGTGGTTTATAGATGAAGGTACGGGTTATCACAGGTATTATCGGAGCGTTGGTAGCGATTTCGGGGTTGATTTTTATTTCAACACCTTATCTTGGAATTCTGATTTCAGTTTTTTCATTCATAGCGGTATATGAGATTAATAAAGTGGCGCAGGTCAAAAACAAGGGTATTATCGCCCTGAGCATTATATTTGCCGGTGCCGCCCCGTCCTTTATTGAGTATGATTTGCTTGAAAAACTAAACCTGCCTTTCAGCGTGGTTTTGATTGTATACAGTATTGTAATGCTGATAATGATGCTTGCAAAATATGATATTACACGCTTTGAGCATGTTACAATAGCGTTTTTTGCCTCTCTGGCGGTTCCTTTTGCGATTTCCACTCTTATTCTTCTTCGTGATGTATATATTGATTATTCGGGCAGGTTTGAAAAACGGCACGGGCTTTATCTTGTGCTTTTTGTCCTTCTTTGTTCGTGGCTTACCGATACATGCGCCTACTTTGTCGGGGTGAAGCTCGGCAAACATAAGCTATGCCCTAAAATCAGCCCCAAGAAAACGATTGAGGGCGCAATAGGCGGAATTGTACTTACGGCAGTAATTAATTTTATTATTTTATATATCTTTGATAGATTCTTTTTTGGTTCCGAACTGATGCCGCTTTGGGCAATTATTCCGATTTCGATGTTCCTTTCTGTCATCTCGATGTTCGGTGACCTTTCAGCATCAACAATCAAGAGAAATTACGGAATTAAAGATTTCGGCAATTTCTTCCCGGGTCACGGCGGAGTTATGGACAGATTTGACAGCCTCGTCTTCGTCTCGCCGATGGTTTATGCGGCAGTTGTGCTTTCACAGGTGTTTAAGCTATGAAGACACTGACGATACTTGGCTCCACAGGTTCAATAGGTACTCAGGCTCTCGAGGTTGCAAAGCTTCGGGGCTTTGGTATATATGCGCTTACCGCTCAAAATAATGTAGATATTATTGAAAAGCAAATCCGTGAGTTTAAACCTAAGCTTGCGGCGATGGCAAACGAAAAAGCCGCGAAGGAACTGGCGTTGAGAGTTTCGGATACGGGCACAAAGGTTTTAAGCGGACTTGAAGGCGTCTGCGAATGTGCGCAGGGCAGGGCTGATATTGTTCTCAACAGCATTGTGGGCATTGCAGGGCTGACTCCGACACTCAAAGCGATTGAGGCGGGCAGCGAAATCGCGCTTGCAAATAAAGAGACGCTTGTTGCGGGCGGTCAGCTTGTTGTTGATGCCGCGGCTGAAAAAGGTGTCAGAATTCTGCCTGTTGACAGCGAGCATTCGGCAATTTTTCAGGCTTTGCAGGGTTGCTATGATAAAAATGCCCTAAAAAGGATAATACTAACAGCATCGGGCGGCCCCTTCTTCGGAAAATCGCGTGAGGAGCTTTTAAATGTTTCCGTTGAGCAGGCACTCAGGCACCCGAACTGGAGCATGGGTGCAAAAATAACGGTCGATTCTGCAACAATGATGAACAAGGGTCTGGAGCTTATTGAGGCTGTGTGGCTTTTCAATGTTAAGCCCTCCCAGGTTGACATTGTTGTTCACAGGCAGAGCGTTATCCACTCATTGATTGAATATGTCGACAACTCGGTTATTGCTCAGCTTGGCGTCCCCGATATGAGAATACCGATTCAGTATGCCTTAACATACCCTGAGCGTTATCCCTCCCCGGTAAAACAGCTCACGCTTGAGGATTGGGGAGCTTTGACTTTTGCAAAACCGGATTATGAGGCTTTTCCGTGCATGAATCTTTGCCGTAAGGCTATCACAATGGGCGGCCTTTATCCTGCTGCGGCGAACGCTGCAAATGAGGAGGCAAACAGGCTCTTCAGAGAGGGGAAAATCGGATTCATGCAAATCCCCGAGCTTGTTGAGAGTATAATGAGCTTTGTTAAGCAAAAGGCGAAATATACTCTTGAAGATGTGCTCATGACCGACGTAATTGCAAGGCAAAAAGTCACCGAACTCACCTCAGGGAATTAATATTCACAGTTGAAAAGGTGGTTAAATTAAATGTATCTGAGCTTTTTATCAATTCTCTCCACTGCCTGGGATCATTCGTGGGCGATTCTGGTTGCTATTTTATTTTTCGGCATTGTTATAATGGTGCACGAGCTGGGACATTTTATCTTCGCAAAAATATTTGATGTCAAGGTGAATGAATTTGCCATTGGCATGGGACCGACACTGTTCAAAAAGCAAAAGGGCGAGACAAAATACGCTGTACGTCTGTTTCCAATCGGCGGCTCTGTGAGCATGGAGGGTGAAGATGAAGAGAGCAGCAATGAGCGTGCTTTTAACAGAAAGCCGGTATGGCAGAGATTTATTATTGTTGCCGTGGGCGCAATTATTAACCTTGTTCTGGGGCTTATCATTGTTGCAATCATTCTGATGCAGAGTGACCTTATCGGTACACCGTATATAAGAGGCTTTTATGATTCTGCAACAAGCAATGTGCAGGGGCTCAAAGAGGGTGACAAGATTGTTGAAATCAACGACAATATTGTGTACTCGGAATATGATATCAGCTTTTTGATGATGAGGGATGACGACGGCATCATGGGTTTCACAGTCGAGCGTGAAGGCGAAAAGGTTAATCTGAACGATGTCACCTTCCAGACCAAAACGGTCGACGGTCAGAATTATATAATATATGACTTCTATATCAAAGGTGTAGAGCCTTCATTCCTTTCTGTCACTAAAAATGCCTTTCTTGAATCAGCCTCAATGGGCAGAATGGTCTGGATAAGCCTGCTTGACCTGGTCACAGGTCAGTATAAGCTGAGCGATTTGTCAGGGCCTATTGGAGCGGTTGATTATATTGCTCAGGCCGCGGAGAATTCAGTTACTGAAAAAGGTGTTGATTTTACTCCCATGCTGACCTTGATGGCGCTGATTACGATAAATATAGGTATCTTCAATCTTCTTCCTATTCCTGCGCTTGACGGAGGAAGGCTCTTCTTTATGTTTATTGAGATGATCAGGCGTAAGCCCGTACCGCAAAAATATGAAAGCTATGTTCATGCAATCGGGCTTGTGATTTTGCTGCTATTCATGGCTGTGATTTCATTCAGTGATATTGTGAATCTAATTAAGAGGTGAGTCCGTAATGCAGCGCAGAAGGTCAAGAAGTGTAAAGGTCGGCAGCATTTTTATCGGCGGAGACGCGCCGATAACGGTTCAGTCAATGCTTAACGTGCCTGCCGATAATATTGAGGCAAGCGTCAGGCAGGCAGTTGAACTGGAAAAGGCAGGCTGCCGGATAATCCGTGCCGCCGTGCCTGACATGAGGGCTGTGAGGCTTATTTCTGCGCTGAAGGAAAACCTGACTGCCCCCGTTGTTGCCGACATTCATTTTGACTATCGTCTGGCGCTCGAATGTGTTGAGGCGGGTGTTGACAAAATCAGAATAAATCCCGGTAATATCGGCTCGGAGGACAGGGTTAAGGCAGTAGTCACCGCGTGCAGAGCTAAGAATATACCCATAAGAATCGGTGTAAACTCCGGCTCTGTCGAAAGGGAAATTCTTGCAAAATACGGCTCGCCCACAGCAAAAGCAATGGCGGAAAGCGCGATGTATCATGTTTCGCTGCTTGAAAAGTTCGATTTCGACGATATAGTGATTTCAATAAAATCCTCTGACGTAGGCACAATGGTTCAGGCTTATGAGGAGGTCGCCGCTGTCTGTGATTACCCCTTGCATCTGGGTGTCACGGAGGCGGGAACATATAAGATGGGGCTGATTAAATCCAGCGCCGGCATAGGCTCTCTGCTTTTGAGAGGAATTGGCGACACAATCCGTGTGTCGCTGACAGACGACCCCGTCAAAGAGGTTGAGGCAGGGCTTGATATTCTCAAAGCCTTGAATCTCAGCGGCGGCGGAGTGCAGATTATCTCCTGCCCGACCTGCGGAAGAACAAAAATTAATTTGATTTCCCTTGCAAACAGAATTGAGGACATGCTTAAAGACTGTCCGAAATCAATTAAGGTTGCGGTCATGGGCTGCGCGGTAAACGGGCCGGGCGAAGCAAGAGAGGCGGATATAGGCATCGCAGGCGGCGACGGCTGCGCTCTCCTTTTTAAAAAAGGTGAAATTTTGAGGAAGGTTCCCGAGAATTGTGTGCTTGAGGAGCTGATGAAAGAGATAGAATTGATGTAGTCCGGAGGTATAAAATGGGCTCCCAGAACTTTACTGATTTTTTCGGCGAGTACATAAAAGAAGATAAGCTGCTTGCCGCCTGTGAGGGCGGCGAGCTTTGTGATATTAATATGGACCAAAGCAAAATGGTCCTTAATGCGAGCGTCAGGTTCAAAAAATATATTTCACCCAAAGGAATCAGGAAGATTATCGCCTATGTCAGAAAGGCGGTCTCCGACCTAAACGGCTTTAATCTTAGCTATTCTTTCCCCGAAGAGTATTTCGGGGAAACGGTTTTTCCGGAATTAAGCTATGAACTCAAGGAAAACATAGCGCCTGCCGCAAGCTTTATTCAGGACGCAGGCTACGAACTTACGGGGAATACACTCAGGATAAACCTTGTAAACGGCGGGGATGAAATTTTAAGACAAGCGGGAGCGGAGGATTTTCTTCAAAAGCTGATTCATAAAAGATATGGCAGGACAGTCAGTGTTCAGATTGCCGGCAATATCAAATTAAGCGCCGATACCCCCGAATATCAGAAAATGCAGTCTGAAGCCGCCAATATTAAGCCGATTCCTGAAGACGTGCCAAAGCATGATAAGAAGAAGACAAAATCCTATGAAGATTTGCCGATTATACTTGATAATGCCGTGCCGATTTATGGCAGCGTGATTCGCGGCAAACCTGTTCCCATTTCATCGGTCAAACCTGAGGACGGCACAGTCGTCATCTGGGGTGAGATTTTCGGCTTTCAGCAGAAAACGACTAGGGATAACACGCGAAAGATTATCACCTTCAACCTGACGGATTATACAGGCTCCTATGCAATAAAAATATTTGAAGAAGTTCAGAATTGCCAGCAACTGTTGAAAAAACTCAAAGACGGAATTTATGTTATGCTCAGAGGCTTTGTTTCGCTTGACAGCTTTATGCATACCTACTGTATTCAGCCGAAATCCATTATGCTCATTGACATTCTTGAGCCTGAGGATACGGCACCGGAAAAGCGCGTCGAGCTTCATTGCCACACAAACATGTCCGCAATGGACGGAATAACGAGCGCCTCCAAGCTTGTTGAAAGAGCCGCCAAATGGGGACATAAAGCAATTGCAATAACCGACCATGGCGTTGCGCAGGCATTTCCTGAGGCTATGAACACCGCCGAAAAGAAAGGCATTAAAATAATCTATGGCATGGAGGCATATTTTGTTGATGATATGGTCCCCATAGTGATAGGAAATGACGATGTGCCTCTTGACGGTGAATTCATAGTTTTTGACGTTGAAACAACGGGCGTAAGCGCAGCAAGGGACAGATTGACGGAAATCGGGGCTGTAAGAGTAAACGGCGGCAAGGTCGTAGACAGATTTGAAACCTATGTTAATCCGATGATGAAGATACCGGAAAGAATAGTTGAGCTGACGGGCATTACAGACGAAATGGTCAGCTGTGCTCCGGATGAAAATACGGCTGTGAAATCTTTCTTGGATTATTGCGGCAGCGCGGTGCTGGTTGCTCACAATGCAGGCTTCGATACGGGCTTTATCAAAGCCGCCTGCAAGCGGAATGCTTTTGAATACAAAAATACCTATCTTGACACACTTGCACTCAGCCGCGTTATTCTGAGCGGATTGAAAAACTATAAGCTTGACACGGTTGCAAATCACCTGAAGCTGCCGAAATTTAATCACCATAGGGCAAGTGATGACGCGGCGATTTTATCCGAAATTTTTTTCAAGCTGATTGAGCAGCTTAAATATGAATATGAGTTGAAAAGCACACAGCAAATCAACGCCGCCTTTGCAGGGGCAGACCCGAAATCACTGCCTTCATTTCATCAGATAATTCTTGCAAAAGACCTTACTGGGTTAAAAAATCTTTATCAGCTTATCACTAAATCCAATGTCAAGTATTTTTACAGGCATCCCCGAGTCCCGAAAAGTGAACTCATCAAGCACCGCGACGGTCTTATTATCGGCAGTGCGTGCGAGGCGGGTGAGCTTTACAGGGCAATTCTTGACGGAAAAAGCCGTGACGAGCTTTTGAACATTGCGTCGTTTTATGACTACCTTGAAATTCAGCCAAATGGCAACAACATGTTCCTGGTTAATGAAGGCAGGGTTAAAAATGAGGCGGAGCTTGAAAACATAAACAGGACAATTATCAGCCTTGCAGACGAGCTTGGCAAGCTTGTTGTTGCAACAGGCGATGTCCATTTCTTTGAAGAGAAGGACAGCGTTTTCAGAGAGATAATAATGACGGTTGAGGGCTTCCAGGGCGCCTCAAATCAGGCTCCGTTATATTTCAAAACCACTCAGCAGATGCTTGAGGAGTTTTCGTATCTCGGAGAGGAGACGGCCTTTGAGGTTGTTGTCAAAAACCCCGGTCTTATAGCCGATATGGTTGAGGTTATAAGACCCATTCCGACGGGCACTTATCCGCCGAAAATTGAAGGTGCGGATGAGGAATTGATTGAAATATGCTATGGGAGGATGAAGGAGAAATACGGCGACCCTCTCCCGCAGTATGTTGAGGAAAGGCTTAAAAAAGAGCTTGACGCCATAATCAAACATGGCTTTGGCGTGCTTTACATAATTGCACAGAAGCTTGTTAAAAATTCCGAAGAGCATGGCTATTATGTCGGCTCCCGTGGCTCTGTCGGCTCATCATTTGTTGCAAGCGCGGCAGGCATATCCGAGGTTAATCCTCTGGCTCCGCATTACCTATGCACCAATTGCAAGCACAGTGAATTTTTTTCTGACGGCAGCGTCGGCTCAGGCTTTGACCTCCCGCCGAAAAACTGCCCGAACTGCGGCACGCCCATGCAGCGTGACGGGCATGATATCCCGTTTGAAACCTTCCTTGGCTTTGACGGTGATAAACAGCCTGATATTGACCTCAACTTTTCGGGTGAATATCAGTTTTATGCCCACAGATATACGGAGGAGCTTTTCGGCAAAACTCACGTTTTTAAAGCAGGCACTATCGGCACCCTTGCCGATAAAACCGCATACGGCTTTGTCAAGAAATGGCTCGACATAAATGGCATGGTTGTTTCAAAAGCTGAAGAGGACAGGCTGACGGCAGGCTGTGTCGGTATCAAACGCACAACAGGTCAGCACCCGGGCGGCATGGTTGTTATACCTGCCGATAAGGACGCGGAGGATTTCACCCCCGTACAGCACCCTGCAAACGACACCGAAAAGGGTATGACCACTCACTTTGACTTTCATGCGCTTCACGATACGATTCTTAAACTCGATAACCTCGGTCACGATGTGCCGACGTTCTATAAATACCTTGAGGATTTGACGGGCATTTCAGTTATGGATGCCGATGTCTGTGACCCTAAGCTATATGAATTGCTTTTAAGCCCCGAACCGCTGGGCGTGACGAGAGAGGATATAGACTGCGAAACAGGTTCCCTCTCAATTCCTGAAATGGGCACGCCGTTTGTGCGGCAGATGCTTCTCGATGCAAAACCCAAGAACTTTTCGGACCTTCTCCAGATATCGGGTCTGTCACACGGCACCGATGTCTGGCTCGGAAATGCGCAGGATTTGATAAAGAACGGAACCTGCACAATTTCAGATGTTATCGGAACGCGTGACAGCATTATGATTTACCTCATGCGAAAAGGACTTGAGCCGGGCATGGCGTTTAAAATCATGGAGATTGTCAGAAAGGGCAAAGCGGCATTTCTATTGACGGAAGAGCATAAAAAAGCAATGAAAGACCACGGTGTTGAACAGTGGTACATAGACTCCTGCTTGAAAATCCAGTATATGTTCCCGAAGGCTCACGCCGCCGCTTATGTTATTGCCGCGCTTCGCCTTGCGTGGTACAAGGTTTATTATCCGCTTGAATACTATGCGACCTATATGACGGTGCGCGGTGAGGATTTGGATACCGTTGCAATTATGACGGGCAGACCTGCCGTTAAAGCGAGAATGAAAGAAATATTATCAAAGGGCAAGGAAGCAACGGCTAAGGAAGAAGGCACCTTCACATCCCTTCAGGTCGTCAACGAAATGATGGCAAGGGGCATTGAATTTTTGCCGGTGGATATCTATAAATCAGATGCGAGAATATATAAGCTTGAGGACGGAAAAATCAGGCTCCCGTTTTCTGCGCTTGAGGGCGCGGGCGGTGTTGCCGCACAGTCGCTTCAGGCAGCAAGGGACGACGGGGAGGGCGAATATATTTCCGTTGATGACATTCAGCGCAGGGCGGGGGTATCAAAAAAGGTTATTGAAGCTCTGCAGATGGCGGGCGCGCTTTCCGACCTGCCGGAGAGCAGACAGATGAGTTTCTTTTAAATTTTCGGAATTTACCTTAATATTATTGACAGAACCGATTTATTGTACTATCATGGTATCAGACTAAAGCGAACGGATAGTGAAGATATTATGAGGAATTACTCAAAAATTACTCCGGAGGGGACCCGCGACCTGCTTTTTGAGGAATGTGACGCCAGAAGAATGGTTGAAAGCACATTGTCAAAGCTTTTCAAATCAAGAGGCTACAAAAAGGTGATGACTCCTGCACTCGAATTTTTTGACGTTTTTAACCGTGATTCCGCCGGAATGCCTCCCGAAACCCTTTACAGCCTGACCGACAATGCGGGAAGGCTGCTGGTACTCAGACCGGACAATACCCTGCCTATTGCAAGGATTGCGACTACCCGTCTGCGTGACGCGGGGTATCCGCTCAGGCTCTATTATAACCAGCATGTTTTCCGCCGCTGCCCGTCGTATTCCGGGCACAGTGACGAAACCTCACAGGGCGGAATTGAACTGATAGGAGCGAGCGGGCTCAGGGCTGATTTGGAGATTTTGCTTACCGCCGTTGAAGCTCTTAATAACTGCGGAGCGCCCGATTACAGAATAGAAATAGGTCATGCGGGGTTTGTTAATGCAATTTTCGCCGGGCTTGATACCGGAGAGGAAATAAGGGATAGGATTTGTGAATTGATAGCGGCAAAAAGCTATGCAGCGCTCAATGACCTGCTTGACCAAATCGGAGATAATGAGACAACGAGGGCATTAAAGAGCCTGCCAAGGCTTTTTGGCGGCTCAGAGGTTCTTGATAAGGCTGAGGCTCTTTACCAAAGCGATGCGGCTATTGAAGCCCTCAACTATCTCAGGCTTGTTTATGCAAGAATTGAGGCGTTAGGCTTAGACAACAAAATAAATATTGATATGGGGCTTGTTCATCGCAGCAGTTATTATACCGGTCTTGTGTTCAGAGGTTATATTGAAGGCTCGGGTGTGAAAATACTGTCGGGCGGCAGGTATGACAAGCTTATCGGAGAATTCGGCAAGCCGCTTCCCGCGACAGGCTTCGGCATTGAAACTGACGCACTGGCAAAGGCGCTTCTTTCAAACGGCGCGGTAGAAATACAAAAGCCCGCCGACGTTCTGGTCTTCGGTGAGGACGGCTGTGAAGCACTTGCCGTTCTGCACGCAGGCAGACTCAATGAAGAAGGACTTATTTGCGAAATCAGCGCCCACGAAGACGCGCGGCAGGCAGAGGAATACGCAAGGCTCAAAGGCATAAAACGCATTGAGATAGTTTCGCGAGACGGCACAACTACAAAAGAGTTTTAAGGAGGAATTGAAATGAGACCTATCAGAATCGCACTGACAAAGGGCAGGCTTGAAAAGCGCGCTATCAGCCTTTTTCAAACAATGGGGCTTGATTGCTCGGAGCTTATCAACAAGGGAAGACGCCTGATTCTGCCTGTTGACGGATTTGAGGTTGTCCTTGCAAAGGCTGCTGATGTCATCACCTAT
>CAZBHG010000006.1:0-8181 GCA_964491735.1 uncultured Eubacteriales bacterium | reverse complement strand
GTTGAGCATGGAGCCTGCGATATAGGTATTGTCGGCAAGGATACAATTGTTGAAAAAGGCGGGAATTTTTATGAAATGACCGACCTTGGCTTCGGCAAATGCTGTTTTGCTTTGGCGGCTCAGAAGGATTCCGACTTTTATAACGGGTATAAGGAAAAGATAATCGCGTCGAAATATCCCAATGTTGCTCACTCATTTTTTGAAAATAAGGGCATGGATGTCAATATTATTAAAATCGAAGGCTCTGTTGAGCTTGCTCCGCTTCTGAACTTTGCAGATGCAATTGTCGATATTGTCGAAACAGGCACGACGCTCAGGGAGAACGGGCTTGAGGTTATCGAAGAGATAATGCCGATAACTGCGAGAGTGATTGTCAATATGGCAAGCATGAAGCTCCGCAAGGAAGAGATTGAAGGATTTTTATCCGACATTGAGCTTGCCAAGGAGGTCTCCGAATGATTTGCATTACAAAAGCCGACGGTGTTGCCGAAAAGGAGCTTATTAAGCAGCTCAAGGCGCGCAGCGGTGAGGTTGACCGTAGAGTATCAAAAGCCGTGAGCGAAATCATTGAAAATGTGCGCAATAACGGCGACGCAGCGGTCAGAGAATATACAATTAAGTTCGACGGAAAAGCACCTGAAAAGACTGAAATAAGCCGCGCGGAAACGGCGGATGCTTTGAAGTCCTGCAGGGCTGATTTTGTCGAGTCGCTCCAAAGGGCAGCCGAAAACATAAGGGACTTCCACAGGAGGCAGAGGCAGCAGAGCTGGTTCAACACACTCGAAAACGGCTCAATAACAGGGCAGAGGGTGAGAGGGCTTGACCGTGTCGGGGTTTATGTACCCGGCGGCACGGCTGCATATCCGTCATCCGTTTTAATGAATGTTATCCCCGCAAAAATCGCGGGCGTCAGAGAAATAATAATGGTGACACCTCCGTTGAAGGACGGCAGCGCAAATCCTGACATTCTTGCCGCCGCCGCAGTCGCGGGAGTTGACAGAGTATTTCTAGCGGGAGGCGCTCAGGCCGTTGCGGCTCTGGCTTACGGCACTGAAACCATACCGAGAGTTGACAAAATTGTCGGCCCCGGGAATATTTACGTTGCAACAGCCAAAAAGCTTTTGTTCGGCACTGTTGACATTGACATGGTTGCAGGCCCGAGTGAAATCCTGATTATAGCCGATGAAACGGCAAAGCCCGAATATGTTGCGGCTGATTTAATGTCGCAGGCGGAGCATGACGTGCTTGCCAGTGCAATCCTCCTCACAACCTCGCAAACGCTTGCCGAAAAAACTCTGGAGGAGCTTAAACGCCAGTGTTCATACCTGTCACGCAAGGATATAATCGAAAAGTCTCTCAGCGATTTCGGGGCGGTAATACTGTGCAGGAATATTGAGGAAGCCATCGGTTTTGCAAACGAACTTGCTCCGGAGCATCTTGAGCTTTGCGTTAATAATCCTCTCACATATATAGGCGCCGTTGACAATGCAGGCTCCGTGTTTATGGGCAACTATTCCCCTGAGGCGCTGGGCGATTACTATGCGGGGCCCAACCACGTTTTGCCGACAGGGGGGACGGCAAGGTTCTTTTCGCCCCTGTCAGTTGACAGCTTTATTAAAAAATCAAGCTTCATATATTACACACAGGGCGCACTCGAAGCCGCGCATAATGATATAATTAATCTTGCTCTGGCAGAGGGGCTGACCGCCCATGCGAATTCCGTACAGGTAAGATATGAAGAAGGGGAAAAGAATGGCTTTTGAACTCAACGAAAAGCTTTTGAATTTGCAGCCCTATGAGCCGATTAGCGGGGAATACAGAATTCGCCTTGATGCGAATGAATCCTTTATCCCGCCCTCGGAGGAGCTTGTGCAAAGCATTGCACAGCGGATGGCAGGCCTGAAATATAACAGATATCCGGACCCTTATGCCGCGGAGCTGTGCGGTTTGTTTGCAAAGTTCTATGGGATAAAAGGCGAGCTTGTCACGGCAGGCAACGGCTCGGACGAGCTGATTTCCGTTATTATGAACGCTTTCATTCAAAAGGGTGACCGTGTTATCTGCTTTTCACCTGATTTCTCCATGTATGAATTCTATTCCGAGATAGTCGAGAGCAATTGCATAGTTCTGCCGAAAAACGGGAACCTTACAATTGATATTGATGAAGTGATAAGTGAGGCGAATGCGAGCGGGGCAAGGATAATTATTTTTTCAAACCCCTGCAATCCGACTTCAATTGGCATAAAGAGGGATGAGGTCAGAAGACTTATCAAAAACGTGAATTCCCTTGTAGTGCTTGATGAAGCGTATATGGATTTTTATGACCAGTCGCTGATAAATGAAGTTGAAAGCTATGATAATCTGATAATACTCCGCACCTGCTCAAAGGCTGTCGGCATGGCAGCAATAAGGCTGGGCTTTGCAATAGCAAACAAGAGGCTGACGGCGGCCTTAAAATGCGTGAAGACACCGTACAACGTCAATTCTGTTACCCAGGCTATAGGCTGTGCTGTTTTTTCAAATCCCGATTCAATAAGAAGGGCGATTGTCAGAATTAATTCTTCAAGGGATTTACTTTCCGAAGAACTCAAAAAGCTTGAAAAACTTTTTCCTGAAAAGCTTAAAATCATTGCCAATTCAGCAAATTTCGTGTATACTCAGGTTTATGGTGCAAAGGATATGTTTGCCTACCTGATGAAAGAGGGCATAATCGTGCGCTGCTTCGGCGATTATTTACGAATAACCGCGGGCAGAAACTATGAAAATCTTGAGCTTGCTGCGTCAATGGAAAAATTCCTTAGCGGAGGTGGAAAATCTTGAGAATGGCTGATATTGAGAGAAAAACAGGTGAAACCGCTGTTTCAATTTCACTGTCCCTTGACGGGGGAGAGATTGATATTTCAACAGGCATAGGTTTTTTTGACCATATGCTCAGGTCGTTTGCACTTCATGCAGGTTTCGGGCTTTCCGCAAAGGTCAGAGGTGACCTTGAGGTTGACGCTCACCATTCGGTTGAAGATTGCGGGATAGTCCTCGGCAAGGCTCTGAGTGAGGCGTTGGGCGACAAATCCGGCATTGCGCGATATGGCAGCTTTTTCGTCCCTATGGATGAAGCCCTTGCCTTTGCAAGCGTTGATGTCAGCGGCAGGCCGTATCTTGCTTTTGACGCTGATTTTAACGGCGAAAGGGTCGGCGAATTTGATACCTGCCTTTGTGAGGAATTCTTCAGGGCTTTTGCCTTTAATGCAGGAATTACCCTGCACATCAAGCTCCTTTACGGCAGCAATGCCCATCATCAGGTTGAGGCTGTCTTTAAAGCGGCCGCACATGCTTTGTCCTGTGCAGTGGCGCGCAAAGGCGACGGAGTGCTCTCCGCCAAGGGGGTTCTTTGATGATAATTCTGCCTGCGATAGATATTAAAAACGGCGAATGTGTGCGCCTGTATCGCGGGGAAATGTCCACCGCTCAAAAGGTCGCCGAAGATTATATTTTAACGGCAGCTTCTTTCAAAAAAGCAAACGCAGAGTGGATTCATATGGTGGATTTGGACGGGGCAATAAGCGGCGGCAGGGTTAACAGCGATATTTTTATCGATACGGCAAGGCGCAGCGGCTTAAAGGTCGAGCTTGGCGGCGGTATCCGCAGCATGGAGGACATTGAGTTTTATCTCAATAACGGGATTTCGAGGGTCGTTCTCGGCTCTGCAGCAATAAAAAACCCCGAGCTTGTTAAAATTGCCGTTGAAAACTTCGGTGAAAAAATAGCTGTAGGCATTGATGCAAAGGACTCAAAGGCTGCGGCTGACGGATGGGTTGAAGTAAGCTCGCTAAATTATATTGAGCTTGCAAAAAAAATGGAGAGCTTTGGGGTAAAATATATTATATACACCGATATCAGCCGTGACGGTATGCTTTCGGGACCTAATCTTGAGCATTTAAAAGCTCTTGACGAGGCTGTAAGCTGCAACATTATTGCAAGCGGCGGCATCACCGATATTGATGATATATACAATCTGAAAAATTTAAATTTATACGGTGCAATCTGCGGCCGCTCAATTTACTCAGGTACTTTGAATTTGTCGGATGCGATTGCAGCTGCAGGCGAATCCTAGGGGAGGGTTTATTTTGGATATCTCTGATGAGATAATGGAAAAACTATTTAAAAAAGGTCATCTTATACCCGCTGTGGTTAAGGATTATAGGACCAACAGAACTCTGATGCTGGCTTATATGAACAGAGAGTCACTCCAAAAAACAGTTGAAACAGGCTACACGTGGTTTTACAGCCGTTCGCGTCACAAGCTTTGGAACAAGGGCGAAACCTCAGGTCATGTTCAGAAGGTGGTAAAGATCACCGCTGACTGTGATTATGATACCATTCTTGTCAAAGTCAAACAGACAGGACCTGCATGTCACACAGGTCACACAAGCTGCTTCTATAATGTAATCTGGAGGGCAGACGAAGACTTCAGCTGAATGAAAAAATCCGGATTTAAGAAGCCGGAGAACGGAGTTTTTATGCAGGATACCTTTAATGCTTTATATGATGTGATTTTGCAGCGCAGGTCAGACCCGCAGGAGGGTTCATATACCTGTTACCTTTTTGAACAGGGCTTAGATAAAATCCTGAAAAAATGCGGTGAGGAATGTGCCGAAACGATTATCGCCGCAAAAAACGGAAATAAGCAGGAGATAATACTAGAAATCAGCGATTTAATGTTTCACCTGTCTGTCCTGATGGCTCAGACAGGTGTTACGCCTGACGATATATCCGGTGAGCTTGAAAAACGGAGCAATAAAACAGGCAACCTTAAAAAAATGCATCTGGCAGATAAAAACACATGATTTTTGGGAGGCTTTTGTAAATGAGTTTGGCAGGGAAAATCCTTTTGAGTATTCTATGCATATTGGGCGTTTTCATAGTTATCACCCTTATACGCGCAGTCTTCTTTACACCGAAAAAAAGAAGTATACCTGAGACCAAAGAGGAAAAGGTTGATTCAAAAAGGGCTGCAGAACATCTCAGCGGCGCGTTGAAAATCCCGACGGTTTCTTATCCGGAGACGGAGCTTGTCGACTGGTCGCAGTTCGAGCGCTTTCATAAGTATCTTGAAGACTCCTATCCGATGATACATAAAAATCTTTCAAAAGAGGTTGTTTCAAAAGCCAGCCTTTTATATCACTGGAAGGGCAAAAATCCTTCGCTTGAGCCGATTGCCCTGCTTTCACATCAGGATGTTGTACCCGTTGCACCGGGTACTGAAAAGGATTGGGAGCATTCCGCATTTGAAGGCTTTAATGACGGCGAATATATCTGGGGCAGAGGAGCTCTCGATATGAAAAACCACCTTATCTGCGTGATGGAAGCCGTTGAAACCCTTCTTGAAGAGGGCTTCGAGCCTGAAAGAGACGTTTATCTCTGCTTCGGCCATGACGAAGAGGTTGTCGCCTCCGACAACTCAGGCGCAAAGTCCATAATGGAAACGCTAAAGAGCAGGGGAGTTAAGCTTGACAGTGTCCTCGACGAGGGCGGAGCAATTCTTCCGGTTAATGTTAAGGGAATAATCAACAAAAACCTTGCAGGTATCGGAATTGCGGAAAAGGGTTATGCCGATTTTGAGATTTCTGTCAACAGCAGGGGCGGCCATTCATCTCAGCCACCCAAACACACTGCTCTGGGAGCTATGGCGGATGTTATCAAGGACCTTGAGAATCATCAATTCAAGGCAAAAATGATGCCTTTTGTGCAGCAACTGTTTTCAAACATAGGCAGAAATGTTTCCTATCCCGCAAGGATTGTAACCTGCAATATCCGGCTGTTAAGTCCCGTTATTAAGTTGATAATGACAAAAATCCCGCCTGCCGCCTGCATGGTCAGAACGACAACTGCCGTCACAATGTCCGAGGGCAGCCCTGCCGCAAACGTGCTGCCGCAGATAGCTTCAATAACAGTCAATTTCCGTCAGATGCCCGGCACTGTAACCGCTGATGTTGAAAAACATATCAGAAAGGTTGTCAGAAACAAGGACATTGACGTTAAGGTTCTCAAATCAAAAGAGGCGTCAAAATTTTCACCGACGGATTCCAGAGCATTCAAGGTCATTGATGAGCTTTGCGTGGCGCAGAATCCCGATAATATCGTTGCGCCTTACCTTGTTATGGGCGGAACGGACGCCTGCTTCTACGAGCCTATATGCGATAATATTTATCGCTTTGCCCCGTTCCTTGTCAACACTTCTCTTTTGCTTTGCACTCACGCAACCAATGAGAGGATTCCTGTTGAAACACTCAAAGCCGGAGTATCTTTCTTTAAGAGTTATGTCAGGATTCTTTCAGGCAGCTGATATGAAAAAATGCACACCTGCGGGATAACCGCAATGTATGCATCAAGAAAAGGCTGATATAAAAGCCCTGTCGGCATCATGCAGGCAGGGTTTATTTGTTGTCGCAGTGACTGCTGTTAAAGATATTAAGGTTTAAATCAACCCTTGTTGTTATTATTGTCTTCAAAAATTCGGCTTTTTAACTCCTGAAGTAGCTCCTCAATTGACTGGAGCTGCTTTTTTGCGGCATCGCTGAGGTACGGGAATTCCCTCATAAGGCGGTTTTCGCTTTTGAGCTTGCTAAAGGATTCATTGAATTGGACTGTCAGGTCATCCTTCCATTGATTATACTTTTCCAAGCTTTTAAGCGTTGTTTCATGAATGCCGTCAATACGAACATCCAGATGGTCCTCAAGGCTTTTTAATACTGTATTTGATGCATTGACTATGCGATTGTTGATTTGACGGAATTTATCCATAAACGCTCTGACGTCCATTGCGGAGTGTACAGCATTTATCAGGTCAATAATAAAAATAACGGCAATTACAGCAAGCGCAAGGTAAATAACTTCCATCTGAATTTTCAGTGCGACACTTTCAACCAGCGGATGTATGAAATATACGAAAACAAGTGATGCGCTGCCCCATATGAGAGTGTGCGAAAAACAAATTCGCCCCTGAATATTCAGTATTCTGCCCGTATAGTCCCACCAGTGTGCATGAAACAGCTTCTCCATGATATAACTTGTCAAAAATTCAACAACATCGCTCAATACCATGCCGACAAGCGCGACAATAACAGGCGTAAAAAGAATCCTGTTTCCAAACAGATTCATATAGATAAGCTTTTCGCTGATTGGTGTAAGGCAAATAATAAATGTTAAAGCTCCAGCACCATAAATCGGGCATAAAGGGCCGGTGAGAAAACCTCTGTTAATCCATTTCTTCACAGGATACGAGCAGTAGATTGACTCAAAAAGCCAGCCTGACGCGCTGTAAAAGAAAAAATATAAGATATACATTAAAACTCTGTTCATGTGACATCACCGTCGTTTTTCAGCAAAGTGTCAAATTTGCTGCGCCTTCTTTTTGATTTTGAAATAATCATTTCATTTGCGGTGCAGTATTTGTCAACACAGCTCACAACATAAGCTTCAAGATATTTCGGTGGGGTCGGCGTCAAAGGCCACATATGGCGTTTGATGATGTTTTCCGTTTTCGGGGTGAGAGGGCCATATAAACGCTGTGCATTCTTAACAGCAAAGCCCGGATGCCTGTATCCGTGCAGCCTGTGGCTTAAATCGCTTTCGTGCCAGTCGTAGAAAAACAGGTCGTGAAGCAGGCCGCCTCTGGAAGCCTCTCTATAGTCAAGACCGAGCTTTCGGCAAATTAAAAAGCTCAGGTATGATACACTGGTTATGTGCTCAAGCCTGGTAATATGCTGATGCTGATAGAAGCTGCTTAACCCTTGAATTTCATCGCTATCGAGCAAATCGCCGACACAGTCGTAGAATACAGAATTGCTGAAGGCATCTGATCTGTATGATTCAATATATGCATTAAAAAGCTTGCCCATCCGATAACCCCCGCTAAACAGTGTTGGCTCAATCCGCTCATCGCAAACGCGGCATTTCAGTAAAAATTATTATAACATATTTCAATGATTTGTTGTAGTATTTATTTTCAATCTGAATAGAATGTTTATTGAAATGAAAAATTTAATAACTGATAAATTCGGCTACAGCGGGTCAAAAAATTAAAAAAAACTCAAAAAGGTGTTGACATTGCCTGTGATTTATAGTATATTAGACAACGTCGTTGGCGACACCTTTGGGAGCATAGCTCAGCTGGGAGAGCAC
>CAZBHG010000005.1:0-33146 GCA_964491735.1 uncultured Eubacteriales bacterium | reverse complement strand
ATCTTCCGTCCTGTGCGCCGTCGAGGTGTCAATAATCTTCGTCCCGCTGTTATCTGCAAACGTGACAGCCTCCCTTGCAGCATCGTCGGGCAGACAAAGGAAAGAAACATCGGAAAGGTTTATCATATTTCGTCGCAAAACGGGATTTTTCCGCTCACCGTCGCTCAAAGCTAATAACTCAATGTCGCTTCTGGCGGAAAGCCTTTCGTAAATCCTTAAACCCGTTGTCCCCTCTTTTCCGTCGATAAAAACCTTGACCACATTTCTCACCTCATTTAATGAAACAATATAAGCAATAATTATACGCTTTTATGTATAACTGTCAAGGATAAATTGAATATTTATTCATAAAATCGCGTAAAATTTTTGAATAAACCAGCTGAATATTAAAAAAACAAGCCTTATTAATCCGAAAATGGCATAATATTTGCATTTTCAAAATTAATAAGACCTCTAAAATTCAATAATATCAAGGGATGTTAAACTCTATTTGTGCATTCGCAAAAATAAGTGAATATATGCAGAAATCAGAGCTTATACTGTTATTTTTTTAATCGCATTGTTTCCGTCAATTTTAATCTCCTTGCATTCATTTGAAATGAACTTTGAAAGCTTTGAATAGCCGTACATTTTGACATCAAAGTTTTTAAATTTTTCCTGAACGCGGCTGCCTATATCGCCGATATTAACGGGGTCTTTACTCGCTTTAACAATGTCTGTGATGAAACAAACGATACTCTCCTTGTTGTTGACCGGCTTTAGAGTCGCGTAGAAAATATTGCCGCGCTGAGTTATTGAAACCGAATCAATGCTGCTCAAAAGCTTTGTAAGCTTACTGTAGCCGTAGTTTCTGGGGTCAAAATCCGGAAACTTTTTTATGAGCATGTTTCCGATTTCGCCGCAGTGCGTCAGCCCGTCCGTTTCATCGGAATCGGCAAGGATTTTGACAATCTCCTCCCTGATAACGCTTTCGGGAGTAATGTTGGATTCGCTTTCATGTTCGTCAGGCTCAGTGTTTTTCCCGTTTTTCGGTTTATCTTCGGTCTCCCCACCATTCCCCTGAGCTTCATAAAGCACGTTCAAGAAGCTGAACTTGTTGCAGGCGTTTATGAAAGAAGCGGGGGCCTTTGTTTCACCCATACCGAGCACAAACATGCCCGACTCTATGAGCCGCCTTGCAAGACCTGTAAAATCACTGTCGCTTGAAACAATACAGAAGCCGTCCACATGGTCTGCATAGAGGATATCCATCGCATCAATTATCATCTTGGAATCCGAGGAATTTTTGCCCTTTGTATAGCTGTACTGAAGCTCGGGAGTTATTGCGAATTCACGCATGACATTCTCCCACTCTCTGAGATTCTCTTTTGAAAAATCCCCGTAGGCCCTTTTATAGGTTGCGACCCCATATTTTGACAGCTCCTCGAACATGCACTTGATGTATCTATAGGAAACATTTTCGGCGTCAATAATCACCGCAAACATTTTTTCGTCCATATGCTTTCACTCCATTTTCAAAATTTAAGTCAGTAACAAAAATGCTGTCGGTATGCCGCCGGCTGTTTTCAGTTTTCAATGAAGTATTTTTCATACCAGAGAATAAACGTAAAAATTGACCAAATCTTTTTCATGTTATGGCCTACATCGTTTCTATGGTCGTCAAGCAGTTTTATAATATATGTTTGATTGAAAAACTTCTTTGCGGCATCCCCCTCAAACTTTTCCCTGACCTGATTATAGAACTCATCGCGCTTGAGCCAGTCATTGAGAGGCGTGGGGAAGCCCAGCTTTCTCATGCCCGCCGTTTCGGGCGGCAGCTGCCTAGCCGCGGCACCCCTGAGTGCGACCTTTGTCTGCTCTTTCTGCACCCTGTATTTTGACGGAATCTGCAAAGCGATTTTGAGCATCTCTCTGTCAAGGAAAGGCACGCGCAGCTCAAGCGAGTTTGCCATGCTCATTCTGTCCGCCTTTACAAGGATATCCTCAACAAGCCAGGTCTGCATATCGACATACTGCATCTTGGTGATATCGTCCTCGTCCCTGACCTTGTCGAAATACACCTTTGTAAACTCTGCGGGATTTTTTGCGGGGATGTTGGGATTCAGGATATCTTTACGCTGAGTCCAGTCAAAAACATAGTTGTTCCTTATATATCTCGTTTCAATGGGCTGACTGCCGTGGATAAGGAACCTCTTGCCCTTCATGTTCGGCATTTTAACTGCAACGCCGGATATTAATTTTCTGATTACGAGAGGCAGCTTCTGATATTTTTCAAATTCCAGAGGCTCTTTATAATAGTGATATCCGCCGAAAAGCTCGTCTGCCCCTTCACCCGAAAGCACAACCTTCACCTGCTCGCTTGCAAGCTTTGCAAGGTAGTACAGTGCAAGAGCCGACGGATTGGGCAGAGGCTCGTCCATATAATACTGAACCATCGGAGCAATATTGAAATACTCCTCAGCTGATATTTTTTTTGAAAAGTTGCGTACCTTCGCAATCTCTGCAAAGCGCTGGGCATATTTCAGCTCGCTGTATTTTTCCTCCTCAAAGCCGACAGAGAAGGTTCTGACATCATTGTTCTTTGCCATCTCCTTAACGACATAGCTGGAATCCACGCCGCTCGAAAGGAAGCAGCCGACCTCAACATCCGCAATGCCGTGAGCGACAGTTGAATCGACAAAGGTTTCGGCAATCAGGTTTTCCCAATATTCCTGATTCTTGGTGTTGTCGATATCGTATTTCATCTCAAAATATCTGCCTGTGTCAAGCTTTCCGTTCTGCCATGTAAAATAACTGCCGGGTGAAAGCTTGAAGACGTTTCTGAACATTGTTTCGCTGCTCGGAATGTACTCAAAGCAGAGGTATTCGGGCAACCTCTCAACATTCAGCTCTTTCTCGAACATGGGATTGTCGAGGAATGATTTTATCTCTGAGCCAAAAAGAAGAGTTTCGCCTTTTAAGTAATAGAAAAACGGCTTGATGCCGAATATATCTCTTGCGCCGAACAGCTTTTTTTTCACACTGTCCCAGATAACAAAAGCAAACATGCCTCTGAGCTTCTGCAAAAGCGCTTCTCCGTATTCCTCATAGCCGTGCAGAAGCACCTCGGAGTCGGTTTTCGTCTTGAAAACGTGCCCTCTGCCGATTAATTCCTCACGAAGCACCTGAAAATTATAAATCTCGCCGTTAAAAACGAGGACTTTTGTTCCGTCCTCGTTTGTTATCGGCTGGCTTCCGTTGTCAAGGTCAATTATGCTCAGCCGCCTGAAGCCGAGAGAAATATCATCGTCAACATAATAGTCGTCCTGATCGGGACCCCTGTGGGCAATCCTGTCCGCCATGGATTTGATGACCTTGCCGTTATCCATATTCAAATTCAAATCATTTAGATATCCTACAAAACCGCACATTATACTCCCCCGCTGTTGGCAGCCGCAAGCTCGCCACTAATATTTTTTAACTCCTTGCCGCAAAGCTTTATGCTGACCTTTGCCAGCACTTCCATTGAATCGACAATATCTTTTCTGCGAAGCGTAAAGGTCTTGTTGATGACTGAAAGCTCCGTGCAGCCCAGAATCACTATGTCACATCCGTCATTCTTCATGTCGCCCACAATGCGCAGAAATTCGCAGATGTCAACTTCACTGCCCGCCTTGACCTGATTATAAATTATATTCATCAGCGATTTCTGATTATTTTCACTTGGCACTCTGTAATCCAGCCCGTGTTTTATTATTGCCTTCTGATACGAGCCTGTAACAATGGTTCCCTCTGTGGCAAGTATCCCTACGCATTTAGCGTCCGTGATGTTTTCGCTGATATATTCAACGGTTTCTTCGATTATATTGATAATCGGGACACTGACATTATCCTGAATTTCAGAATAAAAATAATGCGCCGTATTGCATGGAATTACGATATAATCGCAGCCTGCCCTTTCAAGCTTTTTTGCATCCTCAACCATGACCGGCAATGGATTGGGCTTTGAATTGTCGAGGATATAATCCGTCCTGTCAGGAATAGTGGAATTGTTCAGAATGAACATCGGAATATGGTCTTGGTCCTTTTTCGCATCGGTCATTCTTATTATCAGGTCCGTAAAATATATAGTTGCCAGCGGCCCAACACCGCCCAGAACACCAAGTATTTTTTCAGACATTTGGTTTCACTTTCTTTAGAAATATTTTTTGAACTTTCTGTATTGATTCAGAAGCGCCAGATTAACATAAATCCTGCGTCTGAAGCTTTTATCAGCCTTGTATTTCAAGGGATAGCTGACTTTGCCTTCTTTATATAGGCGCTTTGCCTGCTCCTTAAAATCACCGTCCGGCACATATTTCATGATAACGCCCTTTGGTACAACCGTAAACAGGTTTTCCTTATCGGCAACAGTATATTCATCGGTCTTCCCATAAATATAATCGTCCACAATCCATTTGACGGTATTGAAGCCGCTGCCCGTGACATAAAAATTGCTTCTGCCCAGGCGGACATTTATTTCAAAGAATTTATACTTCCCGTCCCTGCTGTCATATTTGATATCAAAATTTGCAAAACCGACATAGCCGATATGCTCAAGAAATTTTGTCGCCGTGGCAACAATATCAGCGTTGACCTCATTGATAATCGCAACCGGGTTGCCTATGGCGGTCGGCGTATGGTCCTCAAGAAGCGTTCTGCCCAGAGACGCAAACTTAACCTTTGAATTATGGTCACAGTAGCAGGTCAGAACTCTCATATTAGTATCGTCACCTGGAATTCGGTCCTGAATCAAAAACTTATAATCATAGGGTGTCGCTTCAAGCTTTTCAAGCATATTTCTGAGGCTTCCCTCATCGTTAAAACAAAAGACCTTTTTCTTCCCCTCAAACTTTGCATAGTGGTACATTGCGCTGTTTGCAGGCTTTGCAATTACGGGATATTCAAAGTCAAATTGAAGGTCATTCTCTTCGCCGCAGTTATAGACATAGGTTTTGGGATAGTCGATTCCAAGTTCCTCACAAATTTCATAGAATTTATCCTTGAGTACTATTTTGTTGAGAAGCTCTTCATCAATATACGGTACAATATAATAAGGGCTTAAAGCAGCCTTGTTTTCAATCAGAGCGCGGACATACCAATCTCCGCAGCCGAGAACTATAAGCTTTTTTTTGCCTTCAAATTCCCTGCCGACCTCGATGAGTCTTTCTATCAGAACTTCTTTGTTGTCAAAGTTTGCAAACACTCTGTTTTCGATTATATCGCTATTCGAGATTATTGCCGCTTCAGCCATGCTCAACACAAGGGATTTGATTTCGTATTCCTCGTGGAAGCTCCTTGCCAGGCTGTAGGCCGTGATATCTGCGCCCAGAATTACAGGCAAAAATTCTCTCTCTTTCAACTCCATTTTTATACCTTCCCACCCTTTAATACATTCAAGTCAGTATATCGCTAATATAATAATTTGTCAATATATGTATGGTTTATTCAGCAAAATATGGCTTTTTTAATCAACACCTTGTGTTTACATTTATTTTTTCCTGATTTGCATCAGGCAATCCAAAAAATAATAATTATACCGTAAAAACAAAAGGAGCTGTCATCTTCATGACAGCCCCTTAAAAACAGTATACGGATAATTATATGAAAGGAACTAAATCCTCATCCTTGCCATTGAAATAGTTGCTCAGCGGCACAGGCCCGCCGATTACCTCTCTGACAGCACTGACAGTGCCATCCGTTTTTATTTCGTATTTCCATTTGACCAGCGCTATCTTGCCGCCGTTAATTTCAATGCATGTTATGCTACCGGGGCTGACGCAGCTGCCCGAATTGAAATACGGCGGTTCACCCTCCTGAGGGAAATACGGCATATGTGTATGCCCGGCAATAATTGGGACGTTATCTTTTGCCCATTCGGTAAGATAGGTCTCCACACTCATCCTTCTTTTTCGGTTTTTTGAAGCGTTTGTAGGGTCTCTGAAACCCATAGATTCAATCGGTCTCCAGAAATATCTCACCAATCCCCTTGTCAGTCTCCACAGGTCATAGTTCATGAAATCAACCTGATTGCCGTGAACGGCAAGAATTTCTCTGTTGCTCCCGCAGTATTTTAAAACAAGGGCCTCATAAAAATTAACGTCATTGCTTTCATCAGTGTTTCCGTTCTCTTCGCTATTGAAGTACGAATTTACGCAGTCGGAATTTTTTTTGCCGCATTTGGCCATATCGTGATTGCCGTATAATAAATACATCCGTCCGCTTTTGTTAAAACGCTCCAGAAGCTTATAAACATTTTCATGGGCGCTGACTATATCGGAAAGCAATTTGTTCTCCCACAACTCGTCGCCGTCGCCCAACTCAATATAAGTGTATCCGCAATTGTAGTAGCATTTCAGAGCGTATAGATATAGGGCTTCATTCTTCGCAAAGTTGTCTGCATTGCTGCCGTCGCCTCTGTGGCAGTCACTAAAGAACACTATTTTTGACTGATTGTTAATATCGACCCGCGCGGCGGTTTCAAAATGTTCAGAGAGCCTTTTATTATACATACTCATCACCCTCACTTTGATTTGCGCTTAAAGCTCTTGTGAAAATCCATCTGCTTTCCTATGCTGAGAGCGCGGTCAAGCAGCTTCGGATTTTCAGCGTATAAAGCATTGAGCTTTTGAGGCATGGTCGGATACTTGTCTGTAAGCTTATGGTAAAGCGAGCACATTTCCTTGTTCTTTTTTTGAGTCAGTTCATCGGTAACGGCTGTTCTTGAAGCAGGCTGACGAGTATGCGGATTCGAAAAAACCACAGAAACAGCAGACCCGCTGACGCTGTATTCGGAAGAAGTATATTCTGTGCTAATCAAAGCGTCGATAAATGCGTTTCGCATTATATAGCTGTTGAAATCAATATTGATTCTCATCGACAGCTCCTCCGGCTGAGAAAACTCGCCGAGTAAAAATCCGGTCAACCACCAGTGACGGTCATTTCTTCTGATTATCGGTTTGCCGTTTTTCAAAAGTTCGAAAGACATCGGCAGCATTTCGCTGTTCAGGGCACATTTAAAGCGCACTGTGTCAAAGTCTTTTATTTTCTCTTCTCCCTTTTCAATGTTATAAATACCGACTTCGGCTCCGGTCGTCAATCCGTATTTATTGTCAAATTCAAAGTAAATGGGTTCACAGTCAATTATCATACTACACGGAGCGGCAGCTTCATCAAAAAGGTGACAATATCCATATTTCCTCTGCCAGGCATCTATTGTTGAGTAGAAAATATCCTCATTTTCCATACAGGCAAAGCCGTAGGGCTCAATCATTTTATTCAAATCCGCAACCGAAAGACCAAAGCGTTTATCGGTTTCAGGAGTTTTTTTCAATAGACTTCTGATTGATATTGCAAGCAACAGCAGCACCGATACAGAAATTAAAACTATCATCCATAATTCCATATTGCCATCAGACTGTTCGGCAGCCGGAGCGGTTGTCTGAACCTCAAGGAACAAATTGCATAAAAATCGGGCAAACAAAACTAATCCCCCCTTTTGGGCCTAATACAATTTATTCCGCAGGGGATATAAAGGTTCAATAAAAAAATAAACGGATAAAAAGCTCCGGGGGTAAAATCCCCCCGGGGCTGTTGACGATGTGCAAAGAAAAAGCCGCCTGTAAAAGCGGCTTTTTTGTTATCTGACAAGCAAGACTCTCAAGCTCATCAATCGCTGATTTCCAATACTGTACCGATAAATATAGGCAAATTCGTTGCATTATCAATGATTGCATAGACAAATGGTCGGTCTAATACTACAATCTTTTCTGCATATGGTTCACTGTCTAATTCATTCATCTCAACTTTTGTTGTTGCTCCGGCCTTTGTCCCAAGTTCATCAACGGTTATATATGTTTTATGCAGCACTTCTTCGATATATATATTCCCAAGAGAAGAACTTGCAAGCTTACTGAAATCTGCTCCTCCCGAAAAAGCATCCGGTATTCCAAGAGCTTTCAAAGCATCGTTCATTAATATTGAATATTCATAGCTGAATTTTGGAATTGAAGTGTAAACATTATAGTTATATGAATTACCGCTATTTTTTATGGAATTGAGGAATCCTTCGCCTGTCATGGACGCAATATAGTCGTTGATGTTGATGCCTTCATTCGGGAGTAATGCAACAAAGCTGAACTTGCCTTCACTATACTGCTTTAAAAATCCTGTTGCTTTACCATCATCAATATAATTTGACGCCCACGAGCTGTTCATAAATTCAACATTTTGTACCGTTCCATCGATTGTTGTAAACGTATCTTCATTTATTTCTTCCGCATCATATTCAACACTCCACTCGGCATCAAATACAACGGTGTTGATAAGATACATCAATGTAGTACTATCGATAGAGTCAACAATCTGCTCTATCTCACCGTTTGTGTTGTTTTTAACCCAATTGTTAATGTCTTTGACTGTTCGCTCATCAAATGCAGATTTATAGGCCGATGCCTTATAATAATCTTCATTTTTTTGCAGAAAATCTTTTTTAACTTCTAAATCATTTCGAAACCAGATAGAATTAGAAATTGTCAGCTTTGAATCATTATTGTTTGGCAAGCTGCCTGCATATGAGTATAGATACTTATTCAGTTCATCAATTGAAATGCCGCCGCCCAGCAGTTTTTCCATTTGCGACAAAGTTTCACCGCCCGCACCGTTTGCTGTCATAGAAAGCGCAAGTAATACAGACAATGGCGATATAAGTGAATTCTGTTTTTTATCAATTGATTTCTTGAAAAGCTCAATAGAAAAATTTGCTGTGCTGCCGATGAATTTTTCATCCGCCGTTTTTCCAGAGACACTTTGAGCATTAATCCCTTTTGTCAAATCAACAGCCTGAACATTTAAGATAAGAGATGAACACGCCGCCATATTGATTATTATCGCTGTGAGGAGGAAACAACTTAGTAGCCTCTGAAATGTCCTGTTTCTCTTCATGGTGCAGCCATCCTTTCTCGATTGCCTATATATTCCAATATTAAAATTATATTCTCTTCTTTAAATCGTGTCAAGAAATATATTTAATAATAAAATTCAGTTTACAATTGTTTTTCAGATGGCACTGTTATAAAATAATATATAGTCTTGAATGAATTCGCAGGTGATAATATGACCGGGGATATCTGGAACCCGTGGCACGGGTGCAGGAAATATTCGGAGGGCTGCGCAAATTGCTATGTATACCGCAGGGATGAATCCGTCGGCAAGGACGCATCTTTTATTCAAAAAACTTCAGCCTTTGATTTGCCGCTCAAGCGCAAAAGAAACGGTGAATTCAAAATACTTCCGGGGAGTATAGTCTTCGCCTGCATGACGTCGGACTTTTTTGTTGAAGAGGCGGACGAGTGGCGCGGGGATATCTGGAAAATCATCAAATATAGAAGCGACGTGAATTTTATGATTATAACTAAAAGGATAGTCCGTTTTATGGACTGCATACCTGACGACTGGGGCGAGGGCTATCCAAATGTCTCAATCTGCTGCACGATGGAAAACCAGAAGCAGTGCGATATACGCTTCCCCATATTTAATTCCCTGCCCATTGCCCATAAATATGTCGTCTGTGAGCCTTTGCTTTCGGATATCGACATGAGCGAATATCTTTCCCCGTCAATTCTGCAGGTGCTGGTCGGCGGCGAAAGCGGCAATTTCGCAAGGATATGTAACTTCGACTGGGTGCTGCATATCAGGCAGCAATGCATTGATAATGGCGTAAAGTTTTATTTCAAGCAGACCGGCGCAAGGTTCAGGAAGGACGGAAAGCTATATGTCATCAAGCGGAAGTTTCAGCATTCTCAGGCAAGAAAGGCAAATATCAACACTTGATTTTATCTCTGCAGCGCTTCACAGAACATGGCAGCCAAATGTTTTGCTCCTTCTCTGACTTCTTTGCACATCTCAAAGCCCTGCTCCGTGCTTTCGGGCTGAATGCCGATGCAGATTACCTCGCACCCGATTTCAAGCTTGAGATAGTTCAGCATGACGGGCAGCGGAAGCATATGGGTAGAAAACGTCAAGCCGCCGATATCGGCCAAATCAATAACATCAATTTCGCCCTTGGGCAGCCCCATGCAGGCGGCATCAACGATGAAAAGCCTGTCGGGTGCAAACTTCTTAATAACCCCCGTAAAGTTTTCGGGAGCCGTCGAGCCTGCAATCATAAGCACATCATCACGCTCAATAACAGCGGAAAGCTCTTCAATAAAATACATACCCGCGCCGTCATCCGATTTTAAAACAGAGCCGACGCCGAGGATGGCTGTCCTCTGCTCCCTCTCTATTTTTTCATTTAAAAATGATTGTGTCAGACTCATAGCTCAACGGTAAGGTCATCCTTGTTTGTCCTTGCAAAGTCAATATTCTGCGAATAGGACAAACATTTTTTCGGACAGGTATCAACGCATTGACAGCAAAAAATGCAGCGACCGATATTCAGGACGGCTTTCATTTTTTTATCTTCTTTTGTTCCCTCATTAATTATCTTAATTGCGCCTGTCGGGCAGTCACGCATACAAAGCCCGCAGTTAATGCAATTACCGGCTTCATACTCTAATCGTCCGCGATACCCGCTTTCAACTTCCGGTGCCTCTTTTCCGGCATAGGATGTTGTGGCGGGTTTCTTAAATAAATTCGATAATGCTTCAAGCGATATTTTTGCGGGACCTGTTTTTTTCATGCTCACAACACCTCTTTTATCAAAAGATTAAATATAATCTGTGCCAATGCAACAGGCGCAAGGTATTTCCAACAGAAGCTGACAATATGACTGATTTCAAGCCTAGCCATAGTAACGCGCATCAGCGTCATGAACAGTAAAACTGCCAATGTCTTTACTATGTACAGGATAAAATCGACCCATACAATGCCCGTCATAAACGGCAGATAGATTGCCGAAAAGAGTGACAGCACAAGTACAAGCTCACAGTTTGAAGCCATTTTGAAAAATGCCAGAAGCTTACCGCCGTATTCGACAAGCGCGCCGGAAACAATCTCGGTCTCCGCTTCAGGCGAATCAAACGGAGCGCGCTCCAGCTTGCACTGAAATGAAATGAGCGCGGTTATCATCGCAGGAATGTTTATTAAAGCATACAGCGGATGTGCGGCATAAAAAGCCGTTATTTCAGAGATTGACCATGTCCCCGCAAGCAGCGCGGGCGCAAGCAAAGAGATAAACAGGGGCACTTCATACGCAAACATCTGTGTAAGTATACGCGTAGCTCCCAGTGTTGCGTATACGTCTCTCGAATACCAGCCCGCAAGAAACATTGATAACGGAGGTATTGACAGGAGGTACAGCACAATCACCAAATCGCCGCTGAAAGAAAAGATTGCATCGGTGCCAAGCACCGGCACATATATATATGCGGCTGCCACGGCGGCAAGTGAAACAAGCGGCACAACTGAAAATATTACCGCATTCGCATCGGCGGGAATGATCGCCTTTTTGCCGATGAGCTTAAAAAAATCCGCAAGCGGCTGATACCACTTTGGCCCCATGCGGTTCTGCATACGGGCATACATTTTTCTGTCCAGAAATTCCATCAAAAAGCTGTAAACGGATAGAAACAGAAAACCGGGGAAGATAAATGCTTTTAATAACACTTTTAAGAACAGAATCATAAAACCTCTTCGCCTTCCTTAAAGCTTCAGCGATGTTAAGTCAACACCCTGCTTTTTATACCAGTCAATGCCATACTGACGCAGGCCCTTCCAATCCAAAACCTTAGTATCATTTTCGGAGCGGACTGCTATTGCACGGTCAGTACAGGAATAGCACGGGTCAATTGCAGCTATGGTTATCGGAACATCCGCCAGATGCCCGCCCTCAAGCATATGCTTCATCCCATGCCAGTTTGCTTCGGACGGAGCGCGCACACGGATTCTGTCGGGCATATCGGTACCGTTTGAACGGATATAATGTATATCCTCACCGCGCGGCGCTTCCACACGGATAATCGCTTCACCCTCCGGCACGCGGCGCGGCACCTTAACCGTCAATGCGCCGTCAGGAATATTTTCAATGCAATGCCTTATTATGTTGATGCTTTCCTGCATCTCCAGAATACGCACGACGGTTCTGCCGTAAACATCGGCATTGTTATCCGTCACCATATGCACTGGTATTTCTTTGTATGCTCCGTAAGGGTCAGTAACACGGATATCATCCTCAACGCCCGCCGCCCTTGCAACAGGGCCTACAGCGCCGTATTTGATTACTTCCTCATGTGACAGCCTGCCGATATTAGCAAGCCTTGAAATAAGAGTTGATTCTGTCAGGGCAAGCTGTAGGTAGCCCCTTATCGCTTCTTCCAGAATGTCAACTGTTTTAATAATCTCGGAGCTTATGGTTTTGTCAATATCCCTTCTGACTCCGCCTATGGTATTTATGCCGTAATTTACGCGGTTGCCTCCGACCGAAGCCAATATATCGAGAACCTTTTCTCTGTCACGCCATGTGTACATGAACATTGTGTCAAAACCTATTTCATGGCAGGCAACACCGAGCCATAAAAGGTGGCTGTGCAGGCGTTCAAGCTCGGCGACGATGACACGGATATACTCGGCACGCGGCGGTATCTCAACACCTGTGAGCTGCTCGATGCCCATGCAAAACGCTGTGCTGTGAGCATGGGAGCAGATTCCGCAGACACGCTCAATAATATATAAATCCTGAATATAAGTTTTGCTCTCGCAAGCTTTTTCAAGCCCTCTGTGATTATATCCGACACCGACAACCGCATTGACGACCTTTTCGCCTTCCAAAGTGATATTAAAACAGCCGGGTTCGTCAAGGGATGGATGCTGAGGGCCTATTGGAAGTACAATCTTATTGTTATTTTCCATCTTTATCTGTCTCCTCCCCCTGCGGCTGTTCATACTGCATTGTTTGTTTGTTGAAGTATTTGGGATTCCATTCCTTGCGCATAGGATAGTTGCCCTTGGGCCATCCGTCCGGCAGCGGATAGTTCGGGCCTTCCGGCAGGCCTTCGACAATAACGCCGAAAAGGTCCACAAGCTCGCGCTCATGCAGCACAATAGACGGATACATGTCGGATATGCTGGTGATAATCGGGCTGGATTTTGATATAACCTCCCTTAATGCAAGGAGAATATTTTCACTGTTTGAAAGAATATATAAAAGCCCGAGGTTTTCACCGTCGTCTGTACCCACAACATGGGTTGCACGGAAAAAGCCCAATTCATCATGGGCATATTGAATGACCTGTTCAAATTCACTTTTCAAAAGAGAGCTTGTTAATATACGTTTATCCCTCTGAACATAAATTCTGTCGGTTAGAAATGGGAATCTGACACAAAGTTTACTTGCAATTTCATTCTCCATTATCATTTTCGTCGCCTCCTTTTTTGCCGCTGTCCGTATCTGCACCGGCAAGCAGTTTATCAACAGCACTGATGATAGCTTCCGGGCGCACCGCACATCCGGGCAGATAAACATCGACAGGAATTACACTGTCGATTCCTCCCGTGACGCAATAGCAATCATCAAAAATTCCGCCCGTACAAGCGCAGGTGCCGACTGCGATAACAAACTTCGGCTCTGACATTTGCTCGTAAATCTGTATCAGCCTGTCCCTGGTCTGAAGCGTTACCGCGCCTGTACATACCAGCACATCAGCGTGGCGCGGGCTGCCCTGTTTTACAATCCCCATGCGCTCAAGGTCATATCTGGGAGTGAGTGCATCGATTGTTTCAATATCGCATCCGTTGCAGGCGCCGGCATTGAAGTGTATAATCCACGGGGATTTTCCCGTTCCCCAGTCAATAGCTTTTTTAATAAGGCTCATTTAACCGTCACCTCCTGAACGCAATTAATATCGCTAAAATTCCTGATACAATATAAGTAACAGGTAAAAGCTGCGCGTCGGACGGCGCAGTTGCGACAACAAGTATTAATATGTGTACAACAGTAAAAATAAATGCATATATAAAAAACTGGCTGTAATCAGGATTTACATAATTGTTGACGTCGCGCTGACCGCATGCATATGATTCCAATGCGTGTTCTCCCAATTTTTCTTTGTTTGAAAACTTGGAAAGAAATTTTGAGCACAGTGCCAGAGAAAAAAACACTAATAAAAATATAACCGGAGGTGAATACAATACAGCTTCCATATAGCTTTATCCTTTCAGTTGAGTTAAATTGCGAATATCCATATTTCCGTATTTCTTATACAGTCCAATCGTCACGCCCGCAAACACAACCGCAACGATAACTTCAATTACAATCACCGTCACAACAAACGCCTCTGCAATCCCCAGATGACCGTTCACATATCCTGCAAGAATGAAAAACAGAGTTACCGCCTTCATGGCGATTTCGACTCCGATTATGATTTTCAGCATGTGGTACGTCCGTATCATGCAATAACAGCCCGAGATAATCATCAGAAGACCGACTATAAGCATGATAGTTTCAAAATTTAATATTCCCATAAATACCTCCTGTTTCACAGCCGCATCCGGCTTGTTTTATTTTTCAATATCGTCATCACGAAATAAGACAAAGACTGCGATGCCTCCTGCAAGAATTGTGATAATCTGCCCCAAAATATCCGCCTGCCGCGTGTTCCAGAAAATCTCACGGAAATCCTCGGATACTTTTTCCGCAACACTTGTAAGGGCAAAATCCTTTGCTAAAAATGCGATGACAAATAGCAAAACTCCGCCGATAATCAGAAAAACAGGAAGATATGCCATTTGCTTTTTATCGTTATAAAGGTTCTGAACTTCATCCTTTTTCATCTTTGAAAGGCTGATTGCGCTGATAAATATAACCGTTACAAGCCCTGAACAGGCTGAAACTTCAATCACCGACGCCCACTGAGCGCCTAATACATACATAACGACGCCGAGCATTGCGCTCGCTGCGGCAAGATAAATCGCGGACTTCAATATACTGTGGCTCATTGCCGCCATAATGCAGAAAATCAAAAGAAAAAATAAACTTATATATAAAATCGTCTCCATATTATGCCCCTCCCTATATCAGTCCTCTGCTTTGCAGATAAACCAAAATCAAAGGGAACAAAACACCGATGATACTTGTAACCGCCGTAAGCAGAATTTCGATAAATTTTATACTGCCTGTGATTTCTTTAACCTGAGAGAGATGTTCGGGTGTTTTTCCGAAAAATACCTTTTTCTGAAGACGCAGCAAATATGCGGCGGTGAAAATGCTTGCGCAAAGGGCGCAGCCCGCCAGAACTTGATTGCCGGAACTCCACAGGGCAATAACAATAAGCAGCTTGCTCCAGAACCCGAGGAACGGAGGAATACCTGCTGTTGAAAGGAAGGCTACTATTGATGAAACGGCAGTCACGGGCATCCTTGCCTGCAGCCCGCCCATCTCGTCAATTTCAAGCGTTCCGGCCTGCTCATGGATTGCCGCGGCATTTGAGAAGAGTGTAGTTTTAAAAGCGGCATGGCTGAACACATGCGCAATTGCGCCGATAAGGCCGAGTGTGCTGCCTGTACTCAGACCAAGCAGGATATATCCGACCTGACTGACGCTCGAATAAGCCACGATGCGTTTAAAATGATTCTGGCGAAGCGCAAGAAGCGCTCCAGTGACAATGGACAAGATACCAATCGCTGCAAGCGCGACTTGGATGGCTTTCACCCCGGAAAATAATGTTGTCAGTACAACCAAGCCATACACGCCCGCTATTTTTATTACAATGCCGCTGAGCAGAATGGAAATCGAAGTATCCGCGCTCTGGTGGGCATCGGGCAGCCAGCTGTGAAACGGCACGGCGCCTGCCTTAACAGAAAAGCCTGCAATCATAAGCACAAGGGATGCATAAATAAGTAAAGTTTTCGGGTCTGAAGTGTTCTGAATGAGAACGCTTCCGACATCCTTATATGACAGACTTCCTGTTTTCAGGAAAATGAACGAAAGCCCTGTAAGAATAAAAATTGTTGCAAGCTCTGAAATAATCAAATATTTTATTGAGCCTTCCAGGCCTTTTCTTGACTGGAACATGGCTATCAAAACAAAGCTTGATATGCCTACGACCTCAAGGAATACATATAACGAAAACAAATCATTGACCATGACCATGCAGTTCATACCGATAATCAGAGTCATCAGCAGATTGACATAGGAGCATTTCTTCGCGTCAATTGTGCGTATCGCAACCATTACCGAAACAAAAGATACCATGCCAATGCAGAACAGGAATACAACCGACACGGAATTTATGCAGAAATATTCGGCGCCTTCTCTGATATTCCACAAAACAGTGAAGCTGAATTCCTTTAAACCGTTCGCATCAATCAGATAAAATGCCGACGCCGCTCCGATTATCTGAAGCAAAGCGACTGTTCCTGTCAGAATATGAAAATTCTCCTCCATAAACTGTTTGGGACAAATGTTATTTAAAAAGATTGCGGCAAGCGGCACAAGTATAAAAGCCTGCGCAGTATAATTCAGAAAGTTCATTTTTCTCTTCCCCCCAAACCGATTTATGTCAGAACAATCAGGAATATCACGGTGATGAACGCAAGCCCGCCGACGGCTAGATAAAGATATCTCGACAGCCGCCCGTTATCGAATTTGTGAAGGGCGAGCGAAACCTTGCCTATAAGACCCGGCACACCCTCATCATATAACCAGCTTACGCCATGCTCTATTCTCGTGCAGATATCCGAAAAGCCGCCCGCAGCCTCCACAAGCCAGTTATACGGGTCAAGCCTGCCCTTTTCCGCCGAGTTGTAGATATTGTGAAGCACCGGCGCATAATGGATATGATCCGCTGAATTCAGCGCACTGCCTGATTTCTTTGAACCGTATATGTGGTCGCAGACTGCCAGAAGCAGCACGACAACAGAGATTGTTACCAGAGCGGCGGAATGGGGCCACCCAGAAAACGACTCCGTCAAGCCCAGTGCCGGACCCAGCAATTTATCAAGCGGCAGTGTATTGCAGACGCCGAACAGCACACAGAAAAGGCTTAAAGTGCAAATCGGAATCAGCATACCGATTCCCGCCTCTTTAACTTCTTTGCAGCCGGACGGAAGCTTCTGCTCCCCGAAAAAGGCGGAACGCCCGATTTTCAAGAATGACAATGCCGTCAGAAAAGCGCCTAAAAGGGCGCCGATATAAAAGATAATATTGGATTCCAGAGCTGCATCAAAAACAAGCTCCTTTGAGAAAAAGCCGTTAAAACCCGGAAAACCGGTAATTGACAGGGCGCAGATAATAAAGCAGACCGTCGTGACGGGCATTTTTTTGCGCAGCCCGCCGAGCTGTTTTAAATCTGTTGTTCCCGTCCGTTTTTCAATATTGCCCGAAATCATAAACAGACCTGTTTTATACATAACATGGTTCATCATGTGAAAAAGCCCGCCGATGATGCCGACAGGAAGCCCTGTCCCAATGCCCAGCACCATATAACCGAGCTGGCTTATTGCATGATAGGATAAAAGCTTTTTCATATCCTTCTGAATCAATGCCATCGCCACCGCGAAGACAATGGTTATCGTACCTATTGTCATAACAGCGATGCTCATTGCGCCGCCGGGCTGAAAATCATAAATGTCGAGAATGATGCGGGCGGTGAGATAAATACCCATTATTTTTTCAAGAGCGCTGGGGAAAGCGGCCATAAATACAGTCGGCGCATCCTGTGCAGCGTTTGGTATCCAACTGTGAAACGGCATGCAGCCACCCTTGCCGACAGCACCGAGTATTATGCATATAAAGCCGAGCAGGCAGGAGCCGCTTAACGGCAGCTTTTGCATTTCACTGATATTTCCGGTTCCCGCCGCCGTGACAGTGATAATGATTCCAAGCATCAGCAAAAGGTCAGCAAGGCCGGAGATTGTAAGCGCCTTAATCGCGGTTTTGGGATTATCTCTGTTGCGGATAAGAAGAATTCCGAACAGGGTGCATAAAAGCCCTTCCCAGAAAAAGAGCATTATTCCAAGGTTATCCGACAGCAATGCGCCGTTTATCATTGCAATGCTTATATAAAGATAAAAAAGATATAATCCGTTGTAATCGGTCTTCTTTAAGAATACGACTGTATATAAACTTATCAGCAGATAAACAGCCGCCGTAAATGCAAGAATCAGCGCGGAGAAGCCGTAAACCCTGAAATTGAAACTAAATCCGAATGACGTAAATGGTATTTTTGTAAAAAAGCCGTCATTTGAACACAAGCCGAATGCAAAGAGAAGGTTCAAGACGGACACAGACATTGCCGTAATCAGCTGCAAAACATACTTTTTTCTGAAAAGCCACAGCAATATTCCGCAGAATGCAGGCAGTAAAACCATGAAATATAAGAGATTTGACCCGTTATTTAAAAATTCACCGATTGAATTCAACATATCAGATGCACCCCCAAACCATTGAAGCAAGCTGGGACGGCAGGTAAATAAATATGCCCAGCAAAAGTGAAGCTGCCGCTAAAATCATAACCGATACAACCATTATCGGTGTACCTTCCCTGACCTCGGGAAAGGTCTGAGGCCCTAAAAAGACTTTGACAAAAAGACGCGTAAGGTACATAACGGTCAAAACGGCGCAAATGATAAACAACACGCCAAGCAACACATTACCCGAAGCAATAATACCGTTAATTACAAGATATTTTGCAAAGAAGCCGGAAAACGGCGGTATTCCCATGACGGAAAAGGCGCACAGAGCAAATGCCACTGCGGTGAGCGGCATGGTGCGCGCAAGCCCGCCCATCTTACTGAGATCCTTAGTGTGGATATTATGCTCCACAATGCCCGCGCAGAGGAACAGACCGCCCTTTGCAACGCTGTGAGCCAATATATACAGAAGCCCCCCGACAAAGCCTATTTCCACTCCGCACGACAGACCCAGCAAAATAAAAGCCAACTGGCTGATAGTTGAATAAGCCAAAACACGTTTCAGATCATTTTCTCTGAACGCTGCGCCTGCACTGATGATTGCACTGACAGCGGCAATGACAGGCACTGCCGTTTTAAAAATATCATTGATTTCAAAAGTCAGAACAAAAAATCTGGCATAGGCATAAACGCCGATTTTCACAAGCACCGCGGCGTGAAGGAGCGAAGTGGCCGGTGACGGCGCAACGCCTGCGTCAGGCAGCCAGCTGTGCAGAGGAAATGTTGCCGATTTTGAAAGGATGCCGAAAAGGATAAGCACAACAGCCCATGACGGAATGCTGACACCCTTCATTGCGGCAAGCTCAAAAGTGCCCGTCTGCCCATAGATGCCTAAGAAGCCTATGAGCATTAACAGCGCGCCGAATACAGTGATAATAAACGCTTTATTGGCGCGCCTTATCGTAATCTCTTCGCGATAAAAGCCGATTAGTCTCCAACAGACAAAAGAAGAAATCTCCCAGAATGTATAAACAGCAATCAGGTTTGTTGAATATACCAGCCCCATCATCGCCCCGACAAAGAGACAGACCATCATATAATACTCATTCTGATTTTCATAATGCTTTATGTAGCCGAATGAATAAAGTACAATAATGAAGCTTACAAAAGATGCTGTCATTGCCATAAACAGCGCAAGAGCGTCCCCGTAAAAGCCGAAGCTAAGACCGAGCGGCAATGCCCAGCGGACAGAGTACGGCTCACCCGCAAGCACACCCGGCAAAGCGCAGGCGGCACATGCAAATGCAGATGCTGTAAAGACAAGCGCCATAGCATTTCTTAATTTAACATTCAGTTTTCCGAAAAGAGGAAGCGTCAATGCTCCCAGAATCGGTATTAAAATACCTGCTATCAAAATCCATCCGTTCATATTTTTGCTTTCACCTTATTTAAATGAAATATTTGAAAAATCCCCCGTTGAAATCAGCGCTAGCAAATCCTAGGCAGCAGTTCACCGCGCGGCATTATTATCCTTCTTTTTGAGCCAACCTCAGTCTTTGCATAAACGGCCCCGCTGCCCTTTTTGACCTCGCCTATTATTACAGCATTTTTTCCTTTTTCATTATTTTTTATGCTTAATAATACACTTTCTGCGCAGCTTTCCGGCACTGCAAACATTATTATACCCTCGTTTGCAATGAACAGAGGATCCATCCCCAGCAGCCTGCAGGCTGCCGACACATCCGGCCGCACAGGCACCGCGCTGTCATAGATATAAATGTCCGTGTCCGTCGCTGCCCATTCACAAAGCACAGCGGCAACGCCTCCCCTTGTCGGGTCACGCATTGCGTGAACGGTGTTGTTTTTATTCTGCAGCACCTCCTGCACAAGCTTTCCAAGCGGAGCGGCATCGCTTTGAATCGGCGGCGAAAACTCAAGATGCTCACGCTCTGCCATAACCGCCATTCCGTGGGAGGCGGCATAACCGCTGATTATTATCAGGTCACCGTCTTCAGGCTTTTGGGTGGGAACGGCTCTCCCCTCCGGAAATACGCCGACACCCGCCGTGTTTATAAAAATCCCGTCTGAACCGCCTCTGCTTTCAATTACCTTTGTGTCTCCCGTTACGATATGGACATCGGCTTCCTTTGCCGTTCGTGCTATGGAACTGACTGCTTTTTTTAAAACTGCCGTTTCCAACCCCGCTTCAAGAATCATGCCGACAGATATATATTTAGGACATGCACCGCTGACAGCAAGGTCGTTTACGGTGCCGCTCACAGCTAAACTTCCGATATCCCCGCCGGGGAAAAACAGCGGTCTTACAACGTAGCTGTCGGTCGTCATTGCAATTTTTTCAGAGCCTTGAAGTATTGCGGAATCCGTCAGAGGGTCAAGGTATTCATTTGAATATGCGGGTAAAAATACCTCCCGCACCAGCTCCCTGTACTTTTCGCCGCCCGACCCGTGAGCAAGTGTTATATAGTCGTCCATTTTATGCCCCCCGATAATGAAAGTATGCCGCGCAGCACCCTTCAGCCGATACCATGCAGGGACCTACGGGATTTTCCGGCGTGCAGTCCTTTCCGAAGTGAATGCAGTCGTTCGGAGTCCTTTCGCCGCGCAGAATACCTGCACACATGCAGCCCTTTGGCTCCTCAGAAATGACGTTTGCTGTTTCAAAGCGGTTTCGCGCATCAAACCCTGCATATTGTCTGCGGAATTTTAACCCACTCTGTTTTATTTCACCGAGTCCCCGCCATACAGCATCCTGAGGCTCCATCACTTTATAAATAAGCTCAAGAGCGTTTCTGTTGCCCTCTTTTGAAACGGCTTTCGGATACATATTTATACATTCCGTTTTATTGTTCCTTACCATATCGACAAGGCGTAATATTGCGGCGAGAATATCATATGCCTCAAAGCCGCTGACTGCCGCGGGCAGATGCAGTTTTTCTGGCACGAATGAAAAGGCATCAGAGCCGATAATTGAAGCTACATGGCCGGGGCAAAGGAGCGCGCTTATATTGCTTTTTCCCTTCAGCAATTGCCCGACAGCCTGCGGCATTGTCTTGTGAGCATTGAGTACGCTTAAATTCGTTATATTCTGCCCGTCGGCAGCCTCAACAAGCGCGGCAGTATGCGCAGCGGTGGTTTCAAAACCGATTCCGAAATATACCACCTGTTTTTGTGGATTTTCCACTGCTGTTTTCAGCGCGTCCATCGGTGAAGTGACGAGCCGCACATCACGCCCGCTTTCACGCAGGGAATACAGGCTCCCCTCTCCGCAGGGTACGCGCATCATGTCGCCGAAGCAGGTGAAAATCACGCCGTCCCTGTCGGCTATTGAAACGGCGGCGGCAATATCCGTCTGCGAAGTGACGCACACGGGGCAGCCGGGTCCTGACACCATACGAATATTTTCCGGAAGAAGTGATGTAATCCCGAATTTCCGTATGCTTGCCGTATGTGTGCCGCACACTTCCATTATTGTAATGCTGCCCGCTCCGTCTGCGAGCTTTTCAATCCCTTTAATTAAATCTTTAATATCGTATATCATATTTTTATATTAACCGCAGGGTTTCTTCAACAAGCCTGTCAAGCTCTTCACCGTCGTCCTTATCCAGAATCTGTATCACAAAGCCTGCGTGTACAAGAACAATATCCCCAACCTTTGCATTTTCCGCAAGCCTTATGCTGGCCTGCTTTGAAACGCCGCCGTAGTCAATATCCGCTTGTGACCCCTGAATATCTGTTATTGTTCCCGGGATTGCAAGGCACATAATTCTCACCTCATTTTGTATGATGCTGACGCAGCCTGACCGAAGGAAATTCCGCCGTCATTTGCCGGAATTTTTTCATTTGTATAGACAGTAAATCCCATCTCTTCAAGAGCGGGTAAGGCACAGCCAAGAAGATAATCATTCTGAAAAACGCCGCCGGACAGCGCGGCTTTTCTGCAGCCGGTTCTCTTTCGGACACATTCCGCCACTGATGTTATAAGCTCCGTAACGGCGCAATGAAACCGCAAAGATATCTCACCTGCGGGTATCCCTGCTGCGATATCTGATAATATTTCCCTTATAAGCGGCCGCCAGTCAAAAAGAATAACGCCTTTTTCGTCTGTCAGCTCAAAATGGTATGAGCCTTCCGCCGTCCCGTCCATAATCTGCTGCAAATCTATTGCCGCCTGCCCCTCAAAAGTCGTCTGCGTACGCACTCCCGTTAAAGCCGCAACCGCATCAAAAAGCCTGCCCATTGAGGAAGTGAGGGGCGAATTAAGCTTTCTATCGCCCGCCTGAAGCAAAAGCTTTGATTCTTGCGCATATTCGGGAAAGAGTGAAAGCGCAGCATCCCTGCCGGCAGCCATATCCGTCACCGCAAGCGCTGTGCGCCAAGGCTCTTTGATTGCGGCCTCACCGCCCGGAAGCGGGAAATAAAGCGCATGACCGACACGTTTGCTTTCTTTGATATTGCCGAGAAGAGCTTCCCCTCCCCAGACGCATCCGTCCTCGCCGTAACCCGTTCCGTCAAATATCAGCCCCAGTACATTATCATCTTCAACCCCGTGTTCAGCCAAAACCGAAGCAAAATGGGCGTGATGATGCTGCACCGCAATAATGGGAACCACCCCGCGGTAACGTGAAGCATATATTGTTGACACATAATCAGGGTGCATGTCGCAGGCAACCGCCTGAGGCTCCGCGTCAAAAATGCGGATAAAAGACTCTGTTTCGCTCTCAAGGCATTTGCAGGTATCCTCATCGTCAAGGTCGCCGATGTGACCGCTGAGGAACGCGCTCTCTCCTTTTGCAAGGCAGAAGGTGTTTTTCTGCTGTGCGCCCAAGGCAAGGATAACGCCCTTATTGCCTTTTATAAAAAACGGTTCAGGAACATAGCCTCTTGCACGTCTGAGCATATGCGTTTTGTTATTTATAATAATACAGACACTGTCGTCCATACGCCTGAATATGCGCCTGTTATGGGTTAAAACGGCATCCGCAATCTGCGGAAGAACCGAAAGCGCCTCATCGTCCCTGAAAATCATCGGGCGGTCGGATATATTGCCGCTTGTCATTACAAGCGCCTCCTCCCCCTGCATCAGTATGCAGTGGAGAGGCGTATATGGGAGCATAACGCCCAATCTGTTGTTTAACATTGTTGTACTCGGAGCAATCGAACAGTGAGCTTTCTTTTTCAAAAGTACAATCGGCTTCTCAGGAGAGGTCAGCACCTCCCTTTCAGCTTCGGAGAACTCGCAGTATTTCCGGACGGTTTCAATATCCCGCATCATAACTGCAAAAGGCTTATCAAAGCGAAGTTTTCTTTCGCGCAGCCTGTTCACTGCTTCCTCATTCTTTGCATCGCAAGCAAGGTGAAAGCCGCCGATTCCCTTTAGTGCAACAATCTTTCCCTGTGCAATACTCTGATTGAAAAGCTCATAAACATCCCGTGTCAGAATTTCACCGCCCGTATAAAAGCTCAGGTGCGGACCGCAAACGGGGCAGGCATTCGGCTGGGCATGAAAACGCCGGTCATAAGGATTTTCATATTCCCCGCGGCAGTCCGGGCAAAGCGGGAAATCCGCCATTGTTGTATTTTTTCTGTCATATGGTATATCGCACACAATTGTGAAACGCGGCCCGCAGTTCGTGCAGTTCGTGAATGCATATCTATAACGTCGATTACCCTGTGCAGCTATATCTCCAGCACAATCGTCACAAATGCCGATATCAGGTGAAATAAAAGTGTCATGTGTGCCTTCACAGCTTGAAAGAATCCGAAAATCATCTTCTCCCTCAGGGGGTATCACATGTGAATTAACCTTTTCTATATAAGCCAAACGCGGCGGGTTTGCTTTCAGTTCGGAAATAAAGGCATCGCAGTCGTCTTTGTGTCCCTCAATTTCGATGGAAACGCCCTCAGAAGTGTTGCGCACAAAGCCGCAAAGCGACAGCTTTTTTGCCAGACGAAACACAAAGGGGCGAAAACCCACTCCCTGAACAATGCCCTTAACCTCAACACAGTATCTGACCATCTTATTCTAACGGACCTTTTTTGCTTCAATTTTTTCTTTGATGAAACCGATAACGGCATCAGCATCATATACTCCGTTTATTTTGCCTGCCCTCAAAATACTGGCCTTGGGATTAATCTCATTAATATACTTTTCCATTATGTCAACACTTACATCGACATATTGTGAAATATCGGTCTTTGTGATAACTACCGCGTCTGTTTTAAGCATCGCGGGCGGATATTTCAAGGGCTTGTCTTCGCCCTCGGGAGTGCTCAAAACAACGATACGCAGCTCTTCGCCCAAATCAAAAGAAATGGGGCAGACAAGGTTGCCGACGTTTTCTATAATAAGAAGCTCGGTTTCTTCGGCATCAATCTTTTTGAACGTTTCTTCAATCATCCTTGCGTCAAGATGACAGCCGCCGTTTGTGTTTATCTGTAGAGCGGTAACGCCTGTTTTTTCAATCCGCTGAGCGTCATTATTTGTAGCAAGGTCGCCCTCGATTACAACGGTACGGTATTCCGCCGATAATGACGGTAAAATATTTTCCAGAAGAGTGGTTTTTCCCGCTCCGGGCGAACCCATAATGTTCAGAACATAAATATTATGATTTTTGAATTCTTCTCTGTTCTTTGCGGCAATCTCATTGTTTAACGCCCTTAAATCCTGCTTTACTTCTATTTCTGCCATAGCCGTATAAGTCCTTTCTCAGTTAAGCCCTCTTATGCCTCTTCACATTCAAGGCTTTGAATATAAATATCTTCCCCCTGTATAATCGTATAATAAACGCCTTTACATACAGGGCAAATAAACGGAAATCTTTCAGGCTCATATTGCGCCCCGCAGTTTTCACACCGAACCTTCACCGGTTCTTCCTTTATAATAAGCTGTGCGCCTTTAAGCGGCCCGCTCTGCGTCATAGCGTCAAATGCAAAAGAAAGCGCGTCAGGCATAGCGTTTGACAGCTTACCCACTGACAGGGTAATGGAATTGACCAGTTTGACATTGTGTTCCCTGACCGTTTTTTCGGCGATTGTTATTAAATTCTGCATTAAAGACGCTTCATGCACGCTGCTCACCTGTAAACAATATTATTTTTTATTATATATTTCTAAAACTTAATAATACATGAAATGATATTATATTTTACTACCATTTTCATCAAAAGTACATCGCTATTTTAAATATTTTTTAGGGGCAGGTATTTCAGCTTTAATACAAGTAAAAAACCTATTAGAACGTCAGATACTTTTACAATTATTAAAAACATGGTATAATAACGATTAATAATTAATATAGGAGTTTTATAAATGGACATAGAGAGAATATTAAAAGCTGTTGATCACACGTTATTGTCACAATCAGCAACATGGGAACAAATTAAGACTATCTGCGATGACGGCATGAAATACGGCGTTGCCTCGGTTTGCATTCCTGCGAGCTATGTGAAACAGGCAGCGGAATATATTAATGGGAAGATAGCTGTCTGCACGGTCATCGGCTTTCCGAACGGCTATTCAACAACTGCGGCAAAATGCTTTGAGGCGGAGGACGCCGTTAATAACGGGGCCGATGAAATTGATATGGTTATCAATATCGGCTGGCTGAAGGATAAAAAATATGACCTCCTTCTTAACGAAATCAGGGCTGTTAAGTCCGCATGCAAAGGCAGAATTCTCAAAGTGATTATTGAAACCTGTCTGCTGACAGACGACGAAAAAGTGAAGATGTGTGAAATAGTTTCAAACTCCGGAGCGGATTTTATCAAGACCTCGACAGGCTTTTCAACCGCGGGCGCAACAAAAGAAGATATTGCTCTTTTTGCAAAGCATGTTGCTCCTCATGTAAAAATTAAAGCTGCGGGCGGAATCCGCTCGATGCAGGACGCGGAGGATTTCCTGAATCTCGGCGCTTCAAGGCTTGGGACAAGCTCGATTATTAAAATTGTTAAAAACGAACAGCTTGGCGGTTATTAAAAACCGGCAAACCGTATAATATCTGATTATATCTCACAGGAGAGGAGACAGTGCCGCGGGAGTGTCAGACTTCTTTTACACAGAAGATGAAGGCTGCTCTGAATACCGTGGCTGCACTGGAAAAATGAAACGAGTATTTTTAATTGTTCTTGACAGCGTTGGTGCGGGAGAAGCACCGGATGCTGCCGATTTTGGCGACAAAGGTACAAACACACTGCGTTCAATCAGCACGTCAAAATATTTTAAGGCTGAAAATCTTCTCAAAATGGGGTTCGGAAACATTGACGGGCTATCCTTTCTGGGTACAACTAAAGCCCAAACCTCCTGTGTTGCACGTTTGACCGAACAATCCAGGGGTAAGGACACAACAATCGGTCATTGGGAAATTGCGGGGATTATATCCGATATTCCTCTGCCGACCTTCCCAAACGGCTTTCCGGATGATGTGCTGGATGAATTCAAGGCAGTGACAGGCCGCGGCGTGCTTTGCAACCTTCCATATTCGGGTACTGCTGTCATTGCCGACTTTGGTAAGACACATGTGGAAACCGGAAATCTGATAGTCTATACCTCTGCCGACAGTGTGTTTCAGATTGCCGCGCATGAGCAAGTCGTTCCGCTTGAGCAGTTATACGGCTATTGCCGTGCCGCAAGGAAAATATTGCAGGGAAAGTACGGCGTCGGCAGAGTCATTGCCCGCCCTTTTATCGGTGAATATCCAAACTTCAGGCGCACATCAAACCGGCATGACTTTTCGTTGGAGCCAAACGGCGTCACGCTTCTTGACGCTATGAAGGCAAGTGGACTTGATACCGTTGCGGTGGGGAAAATAACAGATATTTTTGCCGCTCGCGGTGTTACGAAAACCATTCTCTCTCACGGCAACACAGAGGGAATGGAGCTTACTTTAAAATGCCTCGATACTGATTTCACGGGGCTTTGCTTTGTCAATCTGGTTGATTTTGATATGCTTTACGGGCACAGGAACGATATTGACGGCTATGCCGCGGCACTTGCGGAATTTGACGGCTGGCTTGATACTTTTTTGAAAAAAATGAACAAGGATGATGTGCTTATAATAACAGCTGACCATGGCTGTGACCCCGGCGACATCAGCACCGACCATACAAGAGAATACACGCCGCTTATTGTTTACGGCAATGAAATTAAACCGATTAATCTTGGAACAAGGAACAGCTTCGCAGACATCGCGGCAACGATAGCAGAGTGGTTTAATATACACCTTGAAACAAGAGGCGAAAGCTTTGCGGGTTTAATTACGGATTTAGGAGGCAATTATGAAAGAAACTGAACTTGTGGAACTTGCCATACAAGCTATGCAAAACGCCTATGCTCCCTATTCGGGTTATAAGGTCGGCGCAGCGCTTTTGACCAAAGAAGGAAAAGTCTATCTCGGCTGTAATATTGAGAATGCGTCATATTCCCCGACAAACTGTGCGGAGCGCACCGCATTTTTCAAAGCGGTCAGTGAAGGAGAACGAGAATTTTCGTGTATTGCGGTTGTCGGAGGTAAGGATGGGATTATAACCGAAATATTCCCTCCGTGCGGGGTTTGCCGACAGGTAATGCAGGAATTTTGTGTTCCGGAAACCTTTAGAATAATTTTGGGCAGACAGAATGGTTATGAAGAATATACCTTGAAAGAGCTTTTACCTTGCGGATTTTCAATAACCCGATAGAATATACTTTTCTGACGCTGCATTATAAGGAGCTTTTTTATGCGTATGTATGATATTATTCACAAAAAGCGTGACGGGCAGGAGCTTAGCGACAACGAAATAAAAATTTTTATTGACGGTTACACCCGCGGCGATATCCCCGATTATCAGGCGTCGGTTTTATGCATGGCGATTTATTACAGCGGAATGAGCGAGAGGGAAACCGCAACCCTTACCCATTGCATGGCTTATTCCGGCGACACGGTCGATTTGTCGATGTTTGGCAGCCTCTCGGTTGACAAGCACAGCACGGGCGGTGTGGGTGACAAAACAACGCTTATTTTGGCGCCGATTGTTGCCTCGCTCGGCGGCAAGGTTGCCAAAATGTCGGGGCGCGGGCTGGGGCACACAGGCGGAACGGTGGACAAGCTTGAATCAATTGAGGGCTTTCGCACCTCCCTGCCCGCAGACGAATTCTTAGGTCAGGTTGACAAGGTGGGCGTTGCGGTTATAGGTCAAACGGGCAACCTTGCGCCTGCCGACAAAAAGCTGTACGCGCTGCGCGACGTTACCGCAACTGTTGACAGCCTCCCCTTGATAGCCTCAAGTATCATGAGCAAAAAAATAGCCGCAGGCTCTCATTCAATCGTGCTTGATGTGAAATTCGGGAGCGGTGCCTTTATGAAAAGCGCCCCGGAGGCGGAAAAGCTTGCCCGCGAGATGGTGGCAATAGGCACAAACTGCGGGCGCAGAATGGCGGCGCTTATTACTGACATGGACATTCCTCTCGGTTATGCCATAGGCAACTCGCTCGAAGTCAAGGAAGCGATTGAAGTTCTCAGCGGCAGAGGTCCTGATGATTTGCGCAGTATTTGCACTGAACTTGCTTCTGTTATGCTCTCACTTTGTCACGGCTGGAGCATTGAAGAAAGCCGAAAAAATGTAATTGATGCAATAGACAGCGGCAAGGCTCTGGAAAAATTCAAAGAATGGATTTCTGCTCAGGGCGGCAATGCAAAATGGATTGAAAATGTGTCACTTTTCCCCGCCGCACCTTTTGAAATTGAGGTTAAGTCAAAGGTGAGCGGCTTTATCACTCACATGGACACCGAAGCTATCGGCACGGTAGGCGTTATCCTCGGTGCAGGGCGGGAGCGCAAGGGAGACAATATTGACATGTCGGCAGGTATTTTATTGAAACGGAAAACGGGAGATTTTGTCGATGCCGGTGACACGATTGCGTCGCTTTTTACCTCCAGAACAGATATAGAGGAGACAGCTGTTGCACAGTTCTTATCGGCGCTGAAATTCGGCGATGCCGCACCTCAAAAGCAACCGCTTGTTAATAAAATAATAAAATATTAACCCAAAATATCTCCCACGTCTTTGGGCGCGCTCACAACGGTGAGAGAATACAGATAAAGCAAATCGGTGACAGCCGATGCGTAAAAAGATTGAAGGGGTTAGCCTTATGCACTATGCGACCGCAAAAGGGATACTCTCCGCAAAAAACGGAATGAATATATACCGTGGCTGCACACATGGCTGCATTTACTGTGACAGCCGAAGCAAATGCTATCAGTTCACGCACGAATTTGAGGATATTGAGGTCAAAATCAATGCGCCGGAGCTGCTTGAGGACGCACTGCGCCGCAAGCGCAGAAAGTGTATGATTAGCACCGGCTCGATGTGCGACCCATATATGCACTGCGAGGGAAAACTCGGCTTGACGCGCAAATGCCTTGAAATCATTGACCGCTACGGCTTTGGCGTGACGATGATAACAAAGTCAAACCGCATTTTGCGTGACCTTGATCTTCTGAAAAGCATAAATGAAAAATCAAAATGCGTTGTGCAAATGACATTGACTACATACGACGAAAACCTTTGCAAAATCCTTGAGCCGAATGTCTGCACAACACGCGAGCGGTTTGAAACGCTGAAAATTTTGCGTGATAACGGCATCCCGACTGTAGTCTGGCTGTCGCCGATTCTGCCGTTTATAAATGACACGGAAGAGAATCTGCTTGGAATTCTGGGCTACTGTTTTGAAGCCGGGGTTAAAGGCATCCTGTGCTTCGGAATGGGCGTAACGCTCCGCGAGGGTGACCGTGAATATTTTTACAAAAAGCTAGATGAGTATTTCCCCGGACTGCGCGAGAAATATCATCGCAGATATGGGTATTCCTACGAGGTTACAAGCGACAACAATGCCGCTCTGATGAAAATATTCCATACCGAGTGCAAAAAGCACGGCGTTATAAGTAACGTCGGTGAGGTTTTCGGATACATAAATGAGTTTCCTGAAAAGGATTCTTGCGAACAATTGAGACTGTTTTAATAAAATGGATTATAATGAACAAGGTCCCTCCGGCCGCATGAAAGCGGTGGCAGGGGCCTTGATTATTTGTCCTCATATGCTTTACTGTTACAAATCATTAGGTGTCACTTCAGAATGATTTCAATTCTGTCGCCAACATGTATTTCTCCGCCGGTAATAACTCTGGCAAATACGCCTTGCAGCGGCATCACGCACTTGCCGACCTTTTTGAATATTTCACAGCCTTTGTGACATTCCTTGCCTATCTGGGTAATTTCTATCCTGCAGCATCCAATCAGCAGTTTTGTGCCTACGGGCAGAGTATGGAGGGTCAGCCCCGAAGTTGTGATATTTTCGGCGAAAACACCAAATGGGAGTTTTTCGATACCGAGGGAATACATCTCATAATAGCTTTCTTCCGCAAGCAGGCTGAGCTGTCTGTGGCCGTCGCCTGCGTGGGCGTCACCCGACAATCCGCCGTCGGCAATAAGTGTTCCGCTGCTGCAGGGAGTTTTTATCGTACCTTTTTTTTCGCTTATATTGATTGATACAATTTCTACCATAATTCATCCTCCTATACGGTTCATCTTGCGGCTTGGGCAGAACCCGCATCCAAAGCTGTTTTTTTCGGGCTTTCTTCTAATACAATCTGTGATAAGACTCTTGAGTTTATCCGAATCACGTTCCACGATTGCCTCCCTAAGAGGAACTTCAATGTTTGCTCCGAGGCACGGGCGCAATGTACCGTCACTTGTAATCCTTATACGGTTGCAGAAGGCGCAGAAGCTGTCTGACATCGGGCTTATGAAACCTACACGCCCTTTAAATCCGTTTGCCGCATAATAAACGGCAGGTTCCGCCTTGTTCTGATTTTCACAAAGAACGAGCTCGGGGTGATTTTCGAGAATTTCTTTGTTGCTTATTCCCTCACCGCCGTCACCCATAGGCATTAGCTCAATGAATCGCACATCAATTGAATGATTCCTTGCAATGTCAATAAACGAACCAATTTCTCCGTCATTTATGCCTTTGATAATTACGGTGTTGAGTTTTATCGGCGTAAGAGAATGCTTTTCTGCACAGCTTATTCCCTCAATCACCGGTTCAAGTGAAGAACCTGTGATTTTTTTGTATATTTCGGGATTCAGCGAATCGAGGCTGATGTTGCAGCGCATCAGGCCTGCATTTCTGAGGCTTTCCGCCTGTTGAGAAAGCAGCCGGGCGTTGGTCGTCAGTGCAATATCCTCATAAGCGCCGATTGCCGAAATGCCCGAAATGATTTCGCACAAATCGCGTCTTAACAGAGGCTCGCCGCCGGTGAGCCTGATTTTTTTGAATCCAAGCTTGGCGCAAACCTCCGCCACAAAAACAAAGTCGTCGCCGCGGAGTTCGTTGTCCTTTACGCACTCGCCGCCGTCGCTTTTTGAGCAATAGGTGCATTTCTGTTGGCAGCGCTCGGTCAGTGACAGACGCAGATATTCAATTTTTCTTCCAAATTCGTCCGTCATAAAATCACTTTATCCCCTATTTTTATTGTTCCCCCTGTAATGACTTTTGCAAAAACCGCACTTTCGGCAAGCGGGCAGGAAGTAAGAGAGCATAAGTCATAACATTCCTTGCCGACAGATGTTATTTCAAGCTCGGCGTTGCCTATGCCGATGCGTCCTCCGGCTTTGAGAGCAGGTATACAGCCGCTCAGAACTATGTTGCAGCTGAATTTTTTAAGGCAGGCTTCATCCGCCGCAATAGCTCTGACTTGTTTGACGGTGTCCTCAAAAAGGATACTCACCTGGCGGTCTGAACCGTTGGCAAATATATCACCCTCAACGCCGCAGCTCCCGACAAGGACAATGCCGTCAACAGCTGCCGGCGGCTGTCCCTTTATTCTTTTTATATATAGCTCTTCAATTCTCATCACAGACAAAATCTCCCGATTTCCCGCCGCTCTTTGAAATAAGCCTGATATTTTCGATAGCCATGGCGCGGTCAACAGCCTTACACATATCGTAAACGGTGAGTGCCGCAACCGAAGCCGCGGTTAATGCTTCCATTTCAATGCCTGTTTTATACTCACACTTAGCGGATGAGTTGATTACCAGAGTGTCTTCACCGACGAATTCAAAATCAATGCTGATTTTATCTATCGGCACGTTATGGCAAAGCGGGATAAGCTCGAATGTCTTTTTTCCTCCCTGAATTCCGGCAATACGTGCGCAGGCGAGCACATCTCCCTTTGCGGAGGAGTTATTTTTAATCAGTTCAAGAGTTTGCGGTTTCATAATGACCTTTGCACGTGCCGTTGCGGTACGCACAGTTATATTTTTATCGCTCACATCAACCATTGATGCCTTGCCGCTCTTGTCTGTATGTGAAAGCTCCATAACGAATGCTCCTTATAATTCAATTATTTCTCCGGTATTCTCACAGGTATAACCGCCCATAGTTTCAAGCCTTTGCGCGAATTCGGGGCTTTTCAGTACTTCAAAAAAGCGAATGACATTTTCGTTTTTCATTGCCTCATCAAGCACAAGAAAATCATATTTCTCATCCCACAAGGGGACAAAATCAAGAGAGTAAGTCTTTGCGGCTGAATAAATACCCAGCCCCGCGTCGGCACTGCCGGATGCAACTATGGCGGCAACCGCAGTATGTGTATATTCTTCCCGCGAATAGCCGTAAACCGAGCCTGGCGAAATTCCGCATTTGCCAAGGAGATAATCGAGCAAGATTCTCGTTCCCGAGCCTTTCTGGCGGTTGACATAAGAAAGACCACTACGGACAATATC
>CAZBHG010000004.1:23068-33255 GCA_964491735.1 uncultured Eubacteriales bacterium | reverse complement strand
CATTCATAAAAGCTTCGGCGAGGGCATGATTCTTTCAACCCAGCCGATGGGCAATGACACTATGCTTGAGATAGCTTTTCAAAAGGTTGGCACAAAAAAAATAATGGCAAACTATGCAAAGCTTGAAATCAAGTAAGTCTTTTGAAAGGGTTGATTGTGATGAGCGTTATAAAAAGAACAATGTCATTGATTATTGCAGTAATGTTTGCTGCGGCCCTCATTGTCCCTGCGTTTGCTGCCGAAAATGATATTACTCCCGTTATTGTTGTGAGCGGAATGGCGGTTATGCCTTTGTCGATAACCGATGAGAACGGCAATGAAAGCAAGGCATATCCTCCCGAGACAGATGAGATTCTGAAAGCTTGTGGCGATATTATTTTGCCTGCAGCGGGGCTTTTACTTAATGGTGATTGGGATGCTTTTGCGGATAAAGCTTTTCCAGCAGTTGCCGGGCTTCTTGAACCGATTGCCTGCGACAATGACGGAAATTCAAAATATGACATTACATATCCGTTTTACAATCTTTCCATGGAGAATTATGATTTTTATTTAACTCAGGATAAGGATGAGCAGGCGGTTGTGCATGCGGCAGTCGATGCGTTTGGCGCGAAAAATGTATTTTTCTTTAACTATGACTGGAGGCTGGACCCGCTGAAACATGCTGATGACCTCAATGCTTTTATAGTATCCGTCAAGGAGCAGACAGACAGCCAAAAGGTCGTTCTCGCTCCGTGCAGCATGGGCGGAACCGTCGTTCTTTCATACTTGGAAAAGTATGGCTCGGATGATGTAAGCAACTGCGTTTTTCTGTCAACCGCTTTTCAGGGAACCTCTGTTGTCGGTGAGCTTTTCAGGCGTGAGCTCTGTTTTGACAAGGACGCTCTGATATTAAGAATTAACCAGCTCGGGAGAGAGCCGTCCACAAAGGTTTTGTTTCCCCTGATAACAGGCGCGCTTGACAAAATGGGACTGTTTGACCTGATATTTCCCGTTGTTGACGATTTAATCGAAAATGTCGGCGGCAAATTATATGATGAAGTAATTTGCGGCAGCTTTGGCAATATGCCGGGTGTCTGGGCGCTTGTTGCCGATAAGGATTATGAAGCGGCAAAGAGTTCGATGCTCGACGGGGATGTTAATCAAAAGCTGATTGACAGAATTGATTATTACCACTACAACGTTGCGCAAAAGGCGGAAACAATTCTCAGCGAAGCGATTGATAACGGCTGCTTTGTCTCAATTGTTTCACAGTACAATATGCAGGGGCTGCCCGTCAATGTTTCATATAAAAGCAATAACGATTTTTTAATTGATACCGAATACTCAAGCGGTGGCGCAATATGTGCCAATCTTGAAGAAACTCTGGGAGAAAATTATATTCAGAAAAACACATCCTGCGGGCATAATCACGTTTCAGCCGATAATGTTATTGACGCCTCAGCCTGTATCCTCCCGGAACAGACATGGTTTATAAAGAACCTGGCGCACATTGATTTTTGTTATGGCACACAGGCGGCTGATTTTGCCGTTTGGCTTATCGGCGCAAAGGAACAGTACAATATTTTCTCGAATGAGCTTTACCCCCAGTTTATAAGCTTTGACTATGATACGGGTGAGCTTACTCCCGTTGAATCGTCGGTGATTTCAATTGAAAGCTTATCCAAAACCTGCGCAGTCAGTGAATCGGAAGACTTCCGCGGAAACGAAGCTGCTCCTGAAAATTCGGTTATTGCTTCGGCTGCCGGTCAGATAAGCTTAAATAAAACTATCGGTAGAATCGCTCAGGAAGTTCAGGCGATTGATTAACAGATATAAAAATGCTCCCGCTGCAAATTGCAGCGGGAGTGAATTTTTGATTTTAGCCTGCAAACGGTGTGCTGATTCGGCTTAGCCTGAAATCGACAGGCGCGCGCTCCTTATTGAACCTGTAAACGCTCATAATGAGACCTATCGCAATATAGACACACAGGTTTGAGGAACCGCCTGCACTGAAAAACGGCAATGTGATGCCGATAACCGGCAGAAGCTTAATGCACATTCCTATGTTTATTACCGATTGTGATGCAATCATGATCGCAATGCCGCTGCATAAAAGACTTGTGTGCTTTTCGGTTGATTTTTTGCCGATTGCCGCAATCCTGAATACAATCGCCGCTATAAGAATAAGTGCCGCAATACAACCTATCAAACCAAGTTCTTCACCAATGACGGAAAAAATCATATCATTTTCACTCACCGGTACCAGACCGTTTTGAGTGTAAGAGCCTTGAAAAAGCCCATTGCCTGTCAATTGCCCTGAACCGATGGCGTTGACAGCCTGCTGCTGCTGGAAAATGATGGTTTCATATCTTTCTGCTGACAGCCCTGCCGGATAATAGACTGCAAGCAGCCTTTCCTTTTGAAACTCGGACAAGAATTTAATCCACAAAATGGGTATTGCTACAACACAAACCGCAAAGCCCGCCGCAAAGTATCTGAGATACACGCCCGAAAGGAAAAGGAGACCTAAAATAATCATTACAAAAACAAGTGCGGAACCAAGGTCGCCTGTTATGAAAACCAAAACAACGGGAATAACGGCATGAACTCCAAGTAATAATATGTTTTTGATATTATTAATATCATCCTTTACCGCGTCCAGATGAACGGAGAATGTAATAATAAAACCTATTTTCAGAAGCTCAGACGGTTGAAAATAGATGCCGCCGATGGGAATCCATGTTTTTGCATCAGGCCTGTCCGCGGGACCTACCCCGCAAACAAAAAGCACAAACATCAGCAGCAGACATACTCCCGCAATAAAGGGCCAAAATCTTATTATTATCTTATAATCAATAAATGAAATTATGACCGCAAAAGCTATACCTATTGCTATAGCTGCAACCATAACTAATGTATCTCTGTAAAACAGGCTGCCTTCATCAATCCGGTATCTTGTTGCGCTGTGAACCATTATAACTCCGAATGCGGAGGTGATAATGCAAAGCAAAAGCAACAGCTTGTCCGTTTCTCTTATATGAATTCCTACACCCTTTGATAATTTACTCAAGCAGCCGCCTCCGTTCCAATCACAATTCCATAATATTATAATCTTATATTTGTGATATTTCAAGCAAAATACTTTTACAATAGTAAATTGTGTGATATAATACTTCAAGAAATTTGGAAAGGACAGGAACAGATGTCGGTTTATAGGTCGTCAAGTGTTGAGCAAACTGAAAAAATCGGCTTTGACCTGGCTAATGAATTAACCGGCGGTGATGTTGTCGCTTTTTTTGGCGGTTTGGGTATGGGCAAAACATCATTCGTAAGAGGTTTGGCAAAGGGACTGGGGCTTGATGCCGAAGTCAGCAGCCCGACATTTGCGCTTGTCCATGATTACGGCGGGAATCCGTCATTTTATCATTTTGATATGTATCGCATTAATTCGTGGGACGGGCTTTACTCTACCGGCTTTTTTGATTATTTGAACAAAGACAGCATTCTGGCTGTCGAGTGGAGCGAAAATATTGAGAGCGCTCTGCCTGAAAACTATATAAGAGTTGAGTTTGAATATGGTAAAGGGCACAACGATAGAGTCATAACAATTTCGAAAAGGGGAGAAAAGCATGAGAATTCTTGCGATTGATTCCTCTGCCTGCGCGGCAAGCGTTGCTGTTATGGAGAACGAAAAGCTTGTGAGTGAATTCTTTTTGAATACAGGGCTGACACACAGCCAGACTTTGATGCCTATGGTGAGTTCTGCGCTTGAGTGTGCAAAACTGTCGTGTGAAGATATTGACCTTTTTGCAGTTACAAACGGTCCCGGGTCTTTTACGGGTGTCAGGATAGGCGTTGCGGCTGTAAAGGGTCTGGCGCAAGCGGTCAATAAAAAATGCTTAGGCATTTCGACACTTGAAGCGATGGCTTATAATCTTCTTGGCACCGATTGCATTGCCTGCTGTGTCATGGACGCGCGATGCGAACAGGTCTATACTGCTTTATTCAGAATTTGCAAAAATGAGATCGGAAGATTAACGCAGGATTCCGCAATGAAGATTTCGGAGCTTTGCGAGCTGCTGAAAAAATATGATTTACCCGTAATTTTTGTTGGTGACGGAGCTGAAATGTGTTACAATAAACTCAGCGCGTCGCTTTTAAATGTCGGGCTTGCTCCTGAAAGTATCAGATTTCAACGCGCAAGAGGAGCTGCGCTTGCCTCAAAGGGCAGAGAGAGTGTGGATGCATGTGATTTAGGCATCAACTATTTAAGGCTGCCGCAGGCTGAACGGGAATTAAAGAAATCAGGCAATAAAATATTATAATTTTGTATAGCTGTAAGGAGAGATTTTCTATGATTTTTTTAGGTTCCGATCATGCCGGTTTTGAACTCAAGGAGGCTATAAAGAGCCATCTTGAAGCAAGCGGCTGTGAATTTAAGGATGTTGGCACAAACAGTTCTGAATCGGTTGATTATGCTCTGTTTGCTTTGAAGCTGACAAAGGAAGTTTTAGCGAATAAGGATTCATTAGGTGTTCTTTGCTGCGGAACGGGCATCGGGATTTCGATTGCCGCAAACAAGGTTAAGGGCATCAGAGCAGCCTGCTGTGCAAATGTTTTTTGCGCGGAGATGTCAAGACGGCACAATAATGCAAATGTAATTGCTCTTGGCGGCAGAGTATTTGATACTGACGCAGCGCTTGAAATGGTTGATACATTTATTAACACTCCTTTTGAGGGCGGCCGTCATCAAAGAAGAATAGATCAGATAACGGCTATTGAAAACGGCGAACTTTTAGTTTAAAATAAATTTATATAATACAATTGGGAGTTGAAAAAATGGGAAATGTTACGATTACCAACCATCCGCTTATCCAGCACAAGCTTACACTTTTAAGGGACAAGAACACAGGCTCCAAGGAGTTTAGGGCTCTTGTCGGTGAAATAGCAATGCTTATGTGCTACGAGGCAACGCGCGACCTTCCGCTCAAGGAGGTTGAAATTGAAACACCGATTTCAGTTGCAAAGACAAAGGTTATTTCAGGCAAAAAGCTGGCTTTTGTGCCGATTCTCAGGGCAGGCTTAGGCATGGTTGAAGGTGTTCTTGAGCTTGTGCCTTCAGCAAGAGTCGGTCATATCGGGCTATATCGCGACCCTGAAACTCTTCAGCCCGTTGAGTATTACTGCAAGCTTCCCGCCGATATTACAGAGCGTGAAGTAATAGTCCTTGACCCGATGCTCGCAACAGGCGGTTCGGCAATAGATGCTATTACGCAAATCCAAAAGCGCAATCCCAAATCAATCAAGTTTATGGGAATTATTGCCGCTCCGGAGGGCTTGAATGCTCTGAACAAGGCTCATCCCGATGTTGACATATACTGCGCGGCTCTTGATGAAAAGCTTAACGAGCATGGATATATTGTACCCGGTCTCGGCGATGCCGGCGACAGGATTTTCGGCACAAAATAAGTAAAGTACTTATAAAAATTGCAACCGCAGGTATATTAAGACCTGCGGTTTTTTTTGCGTTTTTGCTTATTTTAAAAATACAAAATAGAGCTGCTAATTGGATTTATTCTCCAATTTCTTAATCATGATTTTTGCCGCCTTATAAATATCGCCGCAGCCGAGAGTGATAATTAAATCTCCTTTTTCAACATGGTCAACAGCATACTGTGCAACCTCCTCAAAGGTGTTGAACCAGACGCTTCCGGGGATTTTTTCTGCCAATTGCGAGGTGAAAACATTGTAGGAGTTGACTTCTCTTGAACCCATAATTTCGGTCATAACCGCAACGTCGGCAATTTTCAGGCTTTCTGCAAAGTCATCCATCAGCATGGCTGTTCTTGAAAACGTAAAGGGCTGAAAGACTGCAATGACGCGGTTAAATCCCATGCCTTTTGCGGCTTCAAGTGTAACCTGCAATTCACGCGGATGATGTGCATAATCGTCTGCAATCGTAATTCCGTTTGAATCATAGAGAATTTCAAATCTTCTGCCCGCGCCGTGAAAATCGGAGATTGCTTTTGAGCAGGTTTCAAAATCAGCGCCCGCATTCATTGCGGCGGCAAGTGCGCTCAGGGTATTCGAAATATTGTGCTTTCCGGGGATGCTCAGATTAATATGACCCAGTAATTCTCCGCTTAATGTTACGTCAAATTCGGGGTATTTGCCTTTTGTATTAATGTTCGCGGCTGAATAATCGGCATCGTCAGACTGCCCGACTTTGATGATTTTTTTATTCTCCAGCCCTTCAATTGACTTCATTGTGTTTCTGTCGTCACAGTTGACAACAAGCGTGTTTGCCATATCCGCAAATTTCCTGAATGACGCAATTAAATTCTGAACGGTTTTAAAATAGTCCATATGGTCTTCATCAATATTCAGAATGACCGCAACATCAGGCGACAAATCAAGGAAGGTGTCAACAAATTCACATGCTTCGCAGACCATTCTCCTACTGTGACCTACAATTCCGTTTGTGCCTGTCAGCGGGAGCTTTCCGCCGATAACTGCCGTTGGGTCAAGACCTGCCGTAATCATAATTTGCGTCAGCATTGAAGTAACGGTAGTTTTTCCGTGAGTGCCGCACACGCAGATGCAGTTCGGATACATTCTGGTGATTGCGCCGAAAAGCTTTGAGCGCTCAAACGTCGGTATGCCCGAAGCCTTTGCGGCAACAAGCTCAGGATTGTCCGGCAGGAGAGCGGCAGTATAAACAATCATTTCCGCGCCCTCAATATTTTCTGCCCGCTGCCCCATATAAACAGAAATTCCGAGGCTTCTTATTCTACTGAGAGTGTCGCTTTCGTTATTGTCCGAGCCGGAGAGTAAGTATCCCTCATTATGCAAAATCTCGGCAAGAGGGCACATTCCGGAACCGCCTATGCCGATAAAATGTATTCTTTTTACTTCTTTCAGTAAGTTGTCAATTTGATACAAGCCCAACCACCCTTTCATAATTACTTTATTATATTCCATTTTAGTCAGGAAATAAACACAAAATTGATATTTCTTTATCTCACCGATAAGATATCGACTCATATAATATAACGTAGATACTATTTTTTGGCAGGAGGACGCTTATGCGTGAGATAAAAAAATTTCTGATAATCGGCGGTGATAAGCGTCAGCTGTATATGGCTAAATACCTTATCGGTCTAGGGTACAGCGCTGAACTATACGGTTTTGAACTGCTTGATGCCGGCGATGATATAAAATGTCAGCACAGTGAACTGAAACAGGCGGTTGAAAGTGCTCAGGTAATTATTCTTCCTCTGCCGGTAAGCATGGACGGGTTGAAAATCAATACGCCGTTTGGAAAACATCCGGAAACCCTTGAAAAACTTTCAAACTGTCTTGATAGAGACCAGGTTGTTTTTGCAGGCATGATGAGTAACGCGTGGAAGTCAAACTTTTTCAAAAAAGGAATTCAGGTATATGACTATTATGAAAGGGAAGAGCTAGCTGTCAGGAATGCTATCCCCACAGCTCAAGGGGTTATCAAAATCGCTATTGATAATCTCCCGATTACATTACATAATTCAAAATGTCTGATAACAGGATACGGAAGAACGGCAAAGGCACTGGCAAAAATGCTTCATTCCATGGGCGCATTGATTACAATATCAGCAAGAAAATGCAGCGACCTTGCATGGGCAAATTCCGAGGGTTACAGTTCGGTATACTTAAAGGATTTACATAAAGAAAAAAATAATTATGATATACTGGTCAACACAGTCCCGACTTTGGTTGTTGACGAAAAAATTCTTCGCACTCTTGACCCCGATTGCCTGATTGTCGATATTTCATCCGCTCCGTACGGTATTGATTTCGATGCGGCGGAAAATCTTGGATTAAAGGTGATAATAGCAGGCTCGCTTCCCGGAAAAGTTGCGCCGAAAACTGCAGGAGAAATTATCGCCGACGCAATTATCAACACGATAAAGGAGGGAAGTGAATGAACGACATAACGGCTGGATTTGCAATATGCGGCTCGTTCTGCACCTTTGCGAAAGCTATTGAACAGATAGAACTTCTTGTTAGCAAAGGTATCAAGGTGATTCCGATTATGTCAGGTGCGGCTTATAATACGGACACACGGTTCGGCAAAGCGGAAGATATCAGAAATAAAATTGAAGGTATCTGCGGTAATAAAGTTCTAAGCACCTTAACTGAGGTAGAACCATTCGGGCCGAAAAAGCTGTTGGATATTTTAATCATTGAGCCATGTACGGGCAATACAATCGGAAAACTAGCAAACGGAATCACCGATTCTGCTGTAACATTGGCGGCAAAAGCGCATTTGAGAAATCAGAGACCTGTTTTAATCGGAGTTTCAACAAATGATGCCCTGAGTGCTTCGGCAGCAAATATCGGAAAGCTGATTAACAACAAATATATATATTTTATTCCCATGAAGCAGGACGATTCAAAGGGCAAACCGACATCAATAGTCGCTGATTTTTCTCAGACATATGAATCAATGCTGGCGGCATTGGAGCTACAGCAGATTGAACCCGTAATAGTTTAATATTTTGTCTTTCGGCTTTTCGGCTTAACCGCAGAGGTTAAGCCGTTTTCGCTATTGAAATAATTTAGTATTGTGATATAATCTTTAAGTGGACTTTTACGGCTTTTTTGAATAAATGCTGTTTAACTGTTTAAGAATTTAACTGGAGGCTTAATTGTGGCAGGTAAGTTGATTGTTATCGAAGGCCTTGACGGAAGCGGCAAAAGCACACAGGCAGAGCTGCTTAAATACAGGCTTAAAAAACAGGGCAGGGAAATTCGCCAGATTAAACTTCCTGATTACGACAGCCCCTCAAGTGCCCTTGTAAAAATGTACCTTGCAGGTGAGTTCGGCACAATGCCCGGTGATGTCAACGCCTATGCCGCGTCAAGCTTCTATGCTGTTGACAGGTTTGCAAACTACAAAATGAAGTGGGCGGAGGATTATGAGGCGGGCAAATGCATAATTGCAGACAGATATACAACTTCAAATGCATATCACCAGTCAATAAAGCTGCCAAAAGAGCAGTGGGCTGAATATTTAAACTGGCTTGAAGATTTTGAATATAATAAAATCGGTATCCCAAAACCGGATATAGTTATCTACCTTGACATGCCGGTTGAAATATCGCAGAAGCTTTTGAGCGGCAGATACAGCGGCAATGAAGCCAAAAAAGATATACATGAAGCAAATATCGGGTATTTAAAAAAATGCCGCGAGGCGGCGCTGTTTTCATGCGAGCATTACGGGTGGAAACTGATACCTTGTGCCGAAAACAGTGAACCGTTATCTGCTGAAAAAATAAATGATATTTTGTATTCCATGGTAATTAAGGAGATTAAATAATGGCGGATTTCCGTAAACCGAAGGTGTCGGACAAGCAGTGGGCCGACAGAATCCTTTCTTTTGCCAACCGCTTTGGCTGTGAGTATACTTTCGGAAACATTTTTATGTGGAGCGCAGTATATAAAACGCGGATTGCAGAAATTGAAGGTATGTTTGTTTCATGCACATCTGACGAAGACGCCGAAGTTTGCAGGTTCTGTTACCCTGTCGGTGACGGCAGCTTAAAAGGCGCGGTTGAGGAGCTTATCAGGCTTTCAAAAGGTCAGGGACATTCACTTGAACTTTTTGGTCTGACTAATGAGGATGTCGTTGTTCTTGACAGGCTGATGCCCGAAAAATTCTTTTTTACCCCTTATCGTGACGGATTTGACTACATTTATCTCTGTGATGATTTAATAAATCTTTCAGGTAAAAAATATCATTCAAAGCGTAACCATATTGCGGCTTTTGAAAAAGAAAACAATTGGGTGTATGAGCCGATAAGCAGCAAAAATATAGAAGACTGCAAAAGAATGAACGAAATCTGGCTCGAAAAAAACAGGGAGAAAAATCCTGGGTCCATTGATAACGAGTACCATGCGTTAAAACTCGGCTTTGAGCATTTTGATGAGCTTGGGCTTGTCGGCGCATTAATCAGGGTCGACGGTGAAGTGATTGCGTTTACAATGGGCGAAAGGCTCAATGATGAAACCTTTTGCACTCATTTTGAAAAGGCATATTCGGAAATAAGAGGCGCATATCCAATGATTAACCGCGAGTTTGCATTCAATGCCTTGAGTGAGTATAAATATATAAACAGGGAAGAGGATACCGGCTCTGAAGGGCTTAGAAAGGCAAAGCTGTCCTACTA
>CAZBHG010000004.1:11777-23058 GCA_964491735.1 uncultured Eubacteriales bacterium | reverse complement strand
TTACAGAGGTTGATTATGATTGATTTCTCCACACAACAGGATAAGGACGAGATTTTTGACTTGTGGAAAACCTGCTTTGGCGACGAGGACAAATATATAGACTTTTTTATTAACAACAGGTTCGTACCGGAAAAAACACTTGTTAAAAGACTTAACGGCGTTATTGTCTCAATGCTTTTTTTGCTCGACGGGGAAGTGAAGATTTCAGGCGAAATATTCAGCTCATACTATATTTATGCCGCGTGTACACATCCCGCCTATCGTAAGCAAGGTCACATGGAGGACCTGATTAATGACGCAAAGGATGTAGCCACCGAAAACTCTGTTGATTATATTTCTCTTGTTCCCGCAACGAAAGAGCTTTTCGGATATTACAAAAAATTCGGTTTTCTTGAGGCATTTAAGCGAAAACAAATCATCATAAGCCGCAGGCAGCTAAGGCTGATGTCTTCTGAAAACGCTGATAATTTGTCGCCCGATATCGCTGATATATACAGGCTCAGAAACCGTGTTCTCTCTTCATACGACAGCTTTTTGTGGGGCGAAAAAGCTCTTGATTATGCATTGAAAGAGAACTATTTAACAAACGGCAAGGCTGTTTTTGCCGGCAGAGACGGGAACTTTTGCGGATATGCTCTTTTTCACGATTTTAACGGCAGGGTTGAAATAACAGAGCTGTGCGCTCTAAACGGCGCGTTCGGAGATATTGCTTATAATCTTCTGAAGGCATCTGAAAGTGATATCTTCAAGTTCAGCCTTCCTGTTGTTTCACCTTTAAGCTGTGATGCTTCCGCCATAATATATAATGCTATGCTTTTTTCGGTCTCCGATAATGCGATGAATAATGTTAAAAATATAAATAATGCATATTTAGGATTAACCTTAGGGTAGGAGGATTTTCATGTTTTATGCAATTTTTGCACAGGGCAGTGAAGAAATTGAGGCAGTAACAGCAGTTGATATTTTAAGACGCGCCAAAATAGATGTTAAAACTCTGGGGCTTGGCGGCAAAACGGTTGTCGGGGCGCACGGCATAGGTATTATTTGTGACGGCGTTATAGATATAAGCTTTATTAATGACAGTGTCAGCGGCATAATTCTGCCCGGAGGAATGCCCGGCACGCTCAACCTTGAGGCATCGCCGGCCGTTCAGGCAATGATAGACTTCTGCGTCAAAAATAACAGGCTTATTTGCGCGATTTGCGCCGCTCCTTCAATTCTCGGGCACAGGGGCTTGCTAAAAAATAAAACGGCAACATGCTTCCCAAACAAAGAAAACGCTTCATTCGGCGCAAGGCTCACAGATGACTGCGTTGCGCAGGACGGGAATATTATCACCGCTGATGGTCCGGGTGCATCAATTGAATTCGGATTGAAAATTGTTGAAAATGTTAAGGGTACTGAAACTGCCCAAAGAATCAGGGAGAATCTTCAATGTCCATAAGTTTTTCGAGTGATATCAGAGAACAAAAATCAGAGTTAAGAAAACAGTTTAAAGCAATAAGAGCCGCATATTCGCCTGATGAAAAGGAAAAGCTTGATAAAAAGATAACTAACAGGCTCATTAATATGTGGAAATTCAGAGAGGCCGATATTATTTTCTGCTATGTATCTTTACGCTCTGAGGTTGACACGCACAGTATAATAAATTTCGCATTTGAACAGGGTAAAAGGGTCGCCGTCCCCAGATGTGTCGAGGGAACGAGAGAGTTGGAGTTTTATTATATTGATTCGATGGATGATCTTTCTGCGGGTACGTTCGGCGTTCTTGAACCCGAACAAAATGCAGAAAACAGAGTTTCTGATTATAAAAGCGGCCTGTGCATTGTGCCCGCGCTTTCTTTTGACTGTGAGGGCTTCAGGCTGGGTTTTGGCAAGGGATACTATGACAGATTTTTATCAATATTTGAGTCAACCGTTGTCGGTCTATGCTATTCTGACTGTGTGGTTGACAAGCTCCCGCATGGGAAGTATGATAAAAACGTCGACATTTTGGTTACTGAAAAAAGCCTGAAAACTATTAATAACCGATAAGAGGGGGTTACATAAATGGACAAGGATTTTGAGAAAAACGGTGATAATAAGAATCCGGATGAAAAACTGCGTCCGGATCCGGAAGATAAAGGCTCAGCGAGAATATTTAAGGTCAACATTGACGAGAATGAGTTGAATCCGGATGCGTCGCCCGAAAAACCTGATTATAAGGGTGAAGTGTATTTTGTAAACCACAAAAGAACTGAACATCAGGATAAATCAAAAAAAACGGGCACAACCGATTCAAGTGTAAAAAAACCGAAAAAGAAAAAGCGTAACTCTTCAAAAGCTATTGTTATTTCAATTGTATCATTTATATTGATTGCAACAACGCTTCTCTCGACGCTGGCTTTGTCATGCTTTAATGACATTCTGCCGACCACCAACAGGTCGGACGCACAGGTGCTGATAAAAGTTCCCGACGATGCAACAACGCCGCAGATTATTGAACTGCTTGACGATAACGGATTAATCAATCAGAAGATTTTTTGCAAAGTGTTTATGAAATTTATGGCTAAGTTAAAGCATTCTTCGGGAAACCCTAACTATCTGGGCGGCTCATACTATGTTTCACAGGCTATGGGGCTTGAACGTATGCTTAATGAATTTAAGGAAGAACAAACGGCAGCAGAAACTGTCACCCTTTTGTTCCCCGAAGGCTGGACAATATATCAGATATTCGAAAAGCTTGAAAAATATGATGTCTGTAAGGCGGATTATCTCTACACCGCAGTTAATGATATTCTTGACAGTTATGAGTTCTCCAAAAACCTCGGGAAGATTGACGGAAGATATCTCCCTCTTGAGGGCTATTTCTTCCCGGACACTTATGAGTTTTATATCGGTGAGAATGCAAACAGTGTTATTAAACGTTTTCTTGATAATTTTCAGGAAAAATGGACTGATGAATATAATGACCGTGCCAATGAGCTTGGTTTGTCAATTGATGAGGTGCTGATAATCGCTTCAATTATTCAGAAAGAAGCTGCCGATGTGGAGCAAATGGGGCAGATATCATCGGTTATTCATAACAGGCTTGATAACCCGGCAAATTTCCCGACGCTGGACTGCGACTCAACTAATGAATATATCAGCAATTATGTTTCACCGGTAACGGGCAGCACAAAAGCAGCGGCTCTTATGAACACATATAATACCTATATCTGTGTCGGCCTTCCTGCGGGTTCGATTTGCAGCCCCGGTGTTGATGCAATTAAAGCCGCACTGTATCCGGATGATACTGATTATCTGTTTTTCCAGCATGACAAGAGCGGAAAGATTTATATGGCAAAGACTGCAAATCAACATCAGAGTAATTCGCTTGAGGTTGCAAAGGCAAACAGCGACATGAAAGATGATTAGAATCAATTATTTTAGGACGTGAATCCTTTTGGAAGACAGTATAAAAGTAAAAAAACCGGAGCTTCTTGCTCCGGCAGGCGATATGGAGTGCCTTATGTCAGCCGTAAGATTCGGCGCCGATGCGGTTTATCTTGCGGGGACACAATTCGGCATGAGGACAGCATCAAAGAACTTCACTGCCGAAAGCCTTAAAGAGGCGGTTGACTACGCGCATCAGAATAATGTTAAGGTCTATCTCACCTGCAACACAGTGCCGAGAAATGACGAGATTGAGCTTCTGCCCGAATTTATCAAGGCATCGTCAGACTGCGGAGTTGACGCTTTCATTGTTACCGATATAGGCGTGCTTGGCATGATAAAAAAATATGCTCCCATGTGTGATGTTCACATTTCAACTCAGGCAGGTATTACAAACTATTCTGCCGCAAACGCCTTTTTTGAGCTGGGGGCCTCAAGAGTGGTTACCGCAAGGGAGCTGTCAATTGAAGAAATTTCACAAATAAGAAAAAATATACCTGACAATAAGGAAATTGAATGTTTTGTTCATGGCGCAATGTGTATGTCTTTTTCGGGGCGCTGCCTGTTGTCCAATTATCTTACCGGCAGGGACTCAAACCGTGGCGACTGTGCACAGCCCTGCCGCTGGAAATATAATATCGTTGAAGAAACAAGACCCGGCGAATACTTTCCGATTGGCGAGGACGAGGACGGAACATACATTTTCAACGCCAAGGATATGTGTATGATAAATCATCTTCCATCTCTTATAAAAGCGGGCGTATCAAGCTTTAAGATTGAGGGACGGGCAAAATCCTCTTACTATGTTTCTGTTATTACCAATGCTTATCGCTGCGCCATAGATTCATATTTTGAAAACCCGTCAGACAGCTTTATGCCTGAATTCTGGGTATCAAAAGAAGTTTTCAAGGTCAGCCATAGAAAATACTGCACAGGCTTCTATTTTAATCATCCGAATAAGGATGCAAATATCTATGATGAGAACTGTTATATAAGGGATTGGGACGTCTGCGCCATATCGCTCGGCAGTGACGGCGAGTATGTTACAGCAGAGCAGAGAAACCGATTTTTTGAGGGCGACGAGCTTGAAGTGCTTGAGCCTCATGTCAAGCCTTATACAGTTGTTGTTCGGGGACTGTGTACTATTGACGGAGAAAGTATTGAAGCGGTTCCACATCCCAAAATGAAGTTCAGATTCAAGTGTGACAGAACAATTCCTCCCGATGCAATTTTAAGAAAGCAGAGATAAAGTTAAATTAGTAATACAGCCTAGGCTGTATTATTTTTTTGTTCGTGACAATAATATCTGTGTTGATTATCATATGTGGGAGATGCTGAAATGGGGAAAAGGGCAGTATATCTGTTTTTTATGTTTTCTTTAATTATGGGGATTACAGGGCTGAGATTAATCAGTATTAATCAAAGCGAGTATGCTCAGACTGCTGAAAGCAACAACAGCATAAAGCTCACTATCAATTCGAGCAGGGGGGAGATATACGACTGCAACATGAAAAAGCTGGTCAACACTCAAATAACTTATTATGCCGCCGCAAAGCCGATAGCGCTGGCTCTTTCAGCCCTTGAACCGTATGTAACGGATTCGGAGCTTTCAAAGATTACTGAAAGAATGAGCAGCGGCTATCCCGTTTGCACCGAGGTGTCGGCTTCAAGCATTGACTGTGATGATATAACGGTTTTCAGCACTTATTCGAGATATGCAGTCAATCAGACTGCAGTTCATATCTTAGGCTATCTTGACGGAGCTTCATCCGGAGCGGCGGGAATCGAAAAAAGCTATAATAACCTTCTTTCAAGCTCAAGCAAAGAATGCTCTGTCAGTTTTCCGGTTGATGCAAAGGGCAGGGTGCTGGCAGGCGGCACGGTTACAGTCAAGAATTCACGTTCAACATCCGGCAGCGGTGTCGTCACAACGATTGACAAGGATATTCAGGCATTGACTGAACAGGCAATGGAAGATAACAACATCGAATGCGGCGCGGCTGTTGTTCTGGATATAGAAACAGGAGAAATCAGGGCAATTGCAAGCGTACCGACCTATGACCCTAAAAATGTTGCCGCTTCGCTTAAAGATGAGGATTCTCCGTTTATTAACAGGGCTTTGACTGCATACAGTGTCGGTTCGGTTTTTAAATGTGTAATTGCGGCCGCCGCTATAGATCAGGGCGGTCTTGAGGATTTTAAATATGAATGTACAGGCAAAACTGTAATTAACGGTACTGTTTTTAACTGCCATGAAGATAAAGGTCACGGACTGATTGGTTTGAGCTATGCTATGGCTCATTCATGCAACACATATTTTATAAATCTTGCCCAAAAAATAGAGAAGGAAAGAATCATTGAAATCGCCCAAAAAATGGGGTTCGGAGAGGAAACAGTTTTGGCTGACGGCATTGTGTCTGCAGCCGGCAACCTGCCGACGTTGAAAGAGCTTGATTCTCCGGCGGCGGTTGCAAATATAGCCTTCGGGCAGGGGAGCCTCCTTGCAACACCTATTCAGATTGCAAAAATGACAGCTTGCATTGCAAACGGCGGCAAGCTGATTGAACCGACACTTATAAAATCAATTGTTGATGAAAGCGGAAATGTGATACAAAAAAAATCAGACGCAGTGCCTGAGGTTGTACTTTCCGAATCAACCGCAAATAAAGTCAAGGAACTTCTTATTTATACTGTTGAGAGCGGCAGCGGAAGCTACGGAAGACCTGATAATACAACCGCAGGCGCAAAAACTGCAACAGCTCAATCAGGGATTTATGAAGACGGGATTGAGCTTTATAATACGTGGTTTTCCGGTTTCTTCCCGGCAGAAAACCCAAAGTATGTTATAACCGTTTTAAGGGAGAATGGTGAGTCGGGTTCAATGGACTGCGGGCCTGTATTTAAACAGATAGCTGAAGGCATTACCGAAATGGGTAAATAAAAAAGGCGGCATCAAAACAATTTATCATCGTTCTGATGCCGCCTTACATATGGCGGATTATAATATATTGCCCCAGTCGGGAATCAATGACTTCTTAATATGCTCAATGTGATGAATGCTGACGATACATGCCTCACTGTAATTATCCCAGTCGTCTTCTGCTGCATACTCCGACAAACTTAAAAGATTAACTTCAAGATCTATAAGGTCAGTGTGTATTATGAGCATATGCATGATTCTACTTGTTCCGTCCCAGATTTCTTCTATTTTTGCTGTTTCTTCAACAAGCTTATCGCTGCCTTCTTCGGATAATGCCAGAGCCTCTTCAAGGTTTTCGGTCAGATTATCGGCCTTGCTTTTCAGAATAAAAAAGCAGGTGAAGGAAATGCCGACAGTAAATATCAGCAAAGCTATCGCTGCATAAAACCGTGCCATATCATACTTTCTCCTTTTTAATAATTGCTGCCGCCCCGTTTTTGTCAACTGTCATCAGAAGAATTTCTTTGATTTTAACTTTTTGGTTATTGACAATTTTATAGAATTTTTCCATTGTCAGGTTGCATTCCTTGAAATTGTCGTCTATGATTTTTCCGTCATATGCAACAACGCAGGGCATTCCGTTATCGCTGACCGGGATATTAAGCAATTCTGCTGTGGCGGGTCTTTTTTCGGGCTTGAGCAGAACGCTGAGCTTTCCGTTAGTTTCAAGAATCGCATATTCAACCTCGCTGATATCAAAAACGCTTTGTGTACGCAAGGACTCCAGCAGGTCGTCAACAGTCATTCTCAATCTGTATAATTGTTTCTGGTCGATAACGCCGTAACGTATCACAATCAAGGAATTTCCCTGCAAAATCGTGCGGTATTTGTTACTCTTCAAACTGATTACGGAGTTTATTATTTCAAATGACACCAGCATCATTACAGCAATGATTGAGTTAATTATTGGCTGGCTGTTATCAAGAATCGGCAGAGCGGCAATTTCAGAGAGCAAAATTGTTATTACCAGCTCAGTCGGCTGCATTTCTCCGATTTGTCTTTTGCCCATAAGACGTACAGCTACCACAACAATAATATAAATGATTATTACTCTTAATATGGTTACAAACATAATTACGTCCTCCTTATACAATTATTGTTAATGCCTGACGACACTATTATTCCTTGATTTTTGGATAATTATAGGCTATAATTTTTCATATTGAGCGGGGCAAAGTTTGTGCCGCATTTTTAAGGTGATAATTAATGAAAAATTATTCGTTAGGGCTTGATATCGGGGGCACAAAATGTGCCGTCATCCTCGGAAAGGGCGAGATTACGGATGACTGTTCGGATTTCATCGTTGATAAAATAAGTTTTCCGACTGAACAGCCAAGAGGCTGGCACGCAGTTATGATTGACTTTTTCACTTCAATCGATACAATACTCGACAGAAACAAAGTTTCAAATGATATGCTGGCGGGTATCGGAGTCAGCTGCGGCGGTCCGCTCAACAGCAGGGAGGGCGTGATAAAATGTCCTCCGAATTTGCCTGACTGGGATAACGTTCAAATCTGTTCAATGCTGAGTGAAAGATACGGCGTGCGGGCTAACCTTCAGAATGATGCTAATGCCTGTGCGGTTGCGGAATGGCGTTTCGGAGCCGGAAAAGGATTTAACAATCTGATTTTTTTGACATTCGGGACAGGCATGGGCGCAGGGCTGATTCTTGACGGAAAGCTTTACTCAGGCACAAATGATATGGCAGGCGAAGTCGGTCACATCAGGCTTGAAAAGGATGGGCCTGAAGGCTACGGAAAAGCCGGCTCGTTTGAGGGCTTTTGCAGTGGCGGCGGAATTGCAAAGCTTGCGGGAGCAATGCTAAATGAATATACAAAAAAAGGCGGGGTTTCTTCTCTCTCTGCCCTCAAAAATCTGCCTGAGGGAATAACGGCGAAAACCGTTGCGGCGGCGGCAAGGAGCGGTGACAGGCTGGCAATTGAAATATATAAAACCTGCGGTGAAAAGCTCGGTCAGGGATTAGCCGTTTTGATTGATATAATAAACCCCGAAGCAATAATCATTGGCAGTGTTTTCGAAAGGTCAGGAGATTTGATGATTGAATCTGCTGAAAAAATATTGAGAAAGGAAGCTTTAAGTCTTTCGTTTGGATGCTGCAAAATTCTGCCCGCAAGGCTGGGTGATTCAATAGGCGATTTTGCGGCTCTTGGCGTTGCTTTGGCATAGGTTTCTGACATGAAAAACGTCGAGCAATTATTCACTGAATTCCTTGAGAGGTATCCTTCGCTCAGCGAAGCGGCCGATGACATCATGGGCGCATATGACCTTATCTGCGACACTTATGATAACGGCGGCAAAGTGCTGGCCTGTGGCAACGGAGGCAGCGCTGCTGACAGCGACCATATTGTAGGCGAGCTTATGAAGGGCTTTATCTCAAGGCGGGCGCTTAACGCGGCGGAAAAAAGTCTTTTTGACGACGGCATCGAGGATGCGGAATATCTGACTTCAAGCCTTCAGGGAGCGCTTCCGGCAATTTCTCTTTCAAGTCACTCCGCTCTGATGACCGCTTTTTTAAACGATGTCGTTCCCGATATGATTTTTGCGCAGCAGGTTTGGGGCTATTCAAAAAACTCTTTTGATTCCTTGATTGCTTTGAGTACCTCCGGCAACTCAAAAGATGTTGTCAACGCGGTTAAAGTCGCAAATGCTCTGGGTATTAACAGCATCGGAATTACAGGCGCGAATGAAAGCATGCTCAGCGAGCTTTGTACAGTATGTATCCGTCTTCCCGAAACCGAGACGTTTAAAATACAGGAGCTGACTTTGCCGGTTTACCATGTTATCTGTGAAATGATAGAAACAACCTATTTTGATTAAAAGGAGACAGCTAAATGGCAGCAAATAATATTCAGCCACGTCCCGAATTCCCAAATCCTCAGTTTAAAAGAAAAAATTGGCTCAACCTTAACGGCGAATGGGAGTTTGAAATTGACAACTCCGACAGCGGCGTTGAGCGCGGGCTTTTCAAAGCCGATTCTCTTTCCTCAAAAATCATTGTGCCGTTCTGCCCCGAAAGCGAGCTGTCGGGAGTCCATAACATTGATTTTATGAACGCTGTATGGTACAGAAAAGAGATTGATATTTCCGCTGAAAGCCTTGAAAACAATGTTGTTCTTCATTTCGGCGCGGTGGATTATGAGGCTGTTGTATACATTAACGGCATTCACGCGGGCGGGCATTTCGGCGGTTATATTTCGTTTGAACTTAATATTACAAAGTTTTTAAATCCCGGTAAAAATGTTATCACTGTTTATGCCCGCGATAATGTCAGGGATTCGCTTGTTCCGAGAGGCAAACAAAGTGAAAAGTATTTTTCGCACAACTGCGATTACACCAGAACAACCGGAATCTGGCAGACGGTCTGGCTTGAATTTATTCCTAAGTCCTACATAAAAAGCTTTAAAATCTATCCCGACCATCTGAATTCATCCGTTGAAATTCAGGCGTTATGCTGCGGCGGCGGAGAGTTTAAGGCTGAAGCGTTTTTTGATGGCAGGGCTGTGGGCAGTTCTTCAAAGAACACAAGCGGCGACCTGACATGCATCTCAATTGATTTAAGTGAAAAGCATTTATGGGAGGTCGGCAAGGGCGGGCTTTATGATTTAAAGCTCAGCTTCTGCGAGGATGAGGTCAGCAGTTATTTCGGGCTGAGGAATGTAAGGCTCGACGGCTTCAAATTCAAGATTAACGACAAAACAGTATATCAGCGTCTTGTTCTTGACCAGGGCTTTTATCCAAAGGGAATTTATACTGCTCCGACAGAGGAAGATTTGATTAACGACATTAAAATATCAACGGATGTCGGCTTTAACGGCGCAAGGCTGCATCAGAAGATTTTTGAACCGCTGTTTTTATATCACTGCGACAGGCTGGGTTATATCGTCTGGGGTGAATATCCAAACTGGGGTGCGGATTACTCAGACCCTGTTTTGCTTTCAAGGATTCTCCCCGAATGGTGCGAGGAGCTTGAGCGTGACTTTAATCACCCTTCAATTATAGGCTGGTGTCCGTTTAATGAGACGTGGAATTATAAAGGCAGAAATCAGAGAGACGAGCTGTTAAGCACAGTTTACAAAACGACAAAAATTATTGATACAACAAGGCCGTGCATAGATACAAGCGGAAATTATCATGTTGTAACAGACATCTTCGATGTTCACGATTATGAGCAGGACCCGAAGATTCTGAAGGAACGCTATGAAGGGCTTCTGGGCGAAAATCCGGTGCTTTCAGACAGGTTCCATGATAGGCAGACCTATAGAGGTGAGCCAACTTTTGTGAGCGAATACGGCGGAATCAGATGGTCAATTGAGGGCGGCAACGGCTGGGGCTACGGCAATGCGCCGACTTCAGAAAAAGAGTTTCTTGAACGTTATAAGGGCTTGACGGATGCTTTGCTTGACAATGAGTGTATGTTTGGCTTTTGTTATACACAGCTCTACGATATTGAGCAGGAGCAAAACGGGCTTTATACATATGACCGCAAGGCTAAGTTTGACTGTTCCTTCTTCAAAGCCGTGAATTCGCGCAAGGCGGCAATCGAAAATACGGATTGAGATGATATGAGTTGCTTCATTTAATACTTGGCAGGGTAGGTGGGGGCAAGACTACTCATGTTCAAAAACTGATTGAGGATTATGCAAAAATCGGGCACGATGAGATGACGCTCATTGTACCCGAGCAGTTTTCCTTTGCCACTGAGCGCGCGATGCTTAACCGTCTCGGCGTTAAGGACGCCGGCAGGGTTGATGTTCTTAGCTTTACCCGTCTTGCCGACAGTGTGTTCAGAAAATACGGCGGCAAAAACAAAACACATATTTCAGAAGGCGGGAGAACAATTCTGATGAGCCTCGCGCTTGACAGCGT
>CAZBHG010000004.1:0-11767 GCA_964491735.1 uncultured Eubacteriales bacterium | reverse complement strand
TTAATAAACGAAATGCTGAGTATATCGTCTGAGTTCAAGCAGTGTACCGTCACAGATGACAAGCTTTTTGAAGCTGCGGAAAATGCGCAGGACGGTTTGCTCAGAAAAAAAATGAATGATATTGCGCTTGTTCTTTCCACCTATGACGCCTTAATTGAGCAAAAATCAATTGACGATGGCGACGCGCTTGATGACCTTTATGAATCTCTGAAAGAAAATGAATATTTTAAAAATAAAATTGTTGTTATTGACGGCTTCAAAGGCTTCACCGAGCAGGAGTTTAAGGTAATCGAGCGTATTCTTGTTCAGTCTAATGTAACATACATAACCCTGTGCATGGATAAGCTTTATCCCTTGAGTGATGACGGCGGCGTTTTTGCTCATGTCAAAAAAACGGCTCTGAAGCTTATGGACATATCTAAATGTCACAGCGTCAAGCTTGCAAAACCGCTTTATCTTTCAGGCGAGAGCAAGTTCTGCAACTTTCCGCCCAAGTTTTCAAGATATGAAAGTGAAGCACTGGGAGCGCTTGAGTCCGGCCTCTATGACCCGTGCGCGAGCATATACGAAAAATGCACCGATGATATTACAATATACTCCGCAATCAATATTTCGGCTGAATGTGCGTTTGTAGCCTCACAGATTAAACGCTTAATGCGTGAAGAATCTCTCAGATGCAGAGATATCGCCGTAATAGCAAGAAATGCTGAAAAATATGAAGCTCCGCTCAAAACTGCTCTTAAAAAATGCGACATTCCCGTTTTTGAAGATAAACGGCAGCCTATTATTGTGCAGCCCATTATCAGGTGCGTAATTTCTGCTGTCGATGTCGCAGCACGCGGGTTTTCAACAGAAAGTGTTTTTTCATTTCTTAAAACAGGGCTTAGCGAACTATCTGAGGAAAGTATTTCGAAGCTTGATAATTACTGCTTTTTGTGGCAGATTGACGGCGGCAAATGGCTGTCCGATTGGGACATGAACCCCGACGGCTACGGCTCGTCTATAACCGCCGGCAATAAGGAAGTTATTGATAAACTCAACATGCTCAGAAAAAAAGTCATTAAGCCATTAGTCACCCTCAAAGAAAAGCTGAATGACGCGAGCGGAGCCTCGGCTGCAAGGGCTGTGTATGAATTGCTCACTGAAATCGGGGCTTCATCAAGGCTGAGGGAGTTTGCAATCAGGCTTGAGGATGCAGGCGAAACCTCTCTTGCTCTTGAACAGGAGCGTTTGTGGGACGCTTTGATGAATATTCTGGACGAGATAGCCGTAACCCTTGGTGATGCGAAGATTTCAGCTTCAAGGTTCTGCGAGCTTTTCAAGCTAATCATTAATTCGCAGACACTCGGCAGCATTCCGCAGGGGCTTGATGAAATAACGATAGGCTCGGCGGACAGGATAAGGATATCAGCACCGAAGGTCGTATTTGTTATCGGCGTAAATGACGGCGTATTCCCGCAAAGTCCGATATCGAGCGGAATTCTGAGCGACTACGAGAGAAGAGAAATGAAAAAACTGGGGCTTTCAGTTTCGGAGCCTTTTGAATATAAAGTGCATGAGGAGCGTTTCATTGCGTACACTGCACTGTGCGGCGCTTCACAAAAGCTTTTTGTCACATACCCGCGCAAGGATTCGGCAGATGCGGAGCTTTCACCGTCAGAGCTTGTATATCAGATTATGCGTCAATTTCCGAATTGCAGAATGATTGACACCGAATGTATTGACGACATGAGTTTTGTTGAGGGCATACGTCCCGCCTTTGAGCTTGCCTGTTCAAAGAGCCGTGACGGTGGGGAATTGTATCAGACTCTCAGAAGCTATTTCAGCGATAAAAACGATTATTCTGATAAATTGCTTGCACTGGAAAGAGCTAAAAGCACAAACAGCTTTGAGATAAAAGATAAACAGCTCGCCGTTAAGCTTTTCGGCGGAAATATGTATCTTTCGGCTTCAAGATCGGAAGTTTTCTATCAATGCCCTTTTAAATATTTTTGCAGATACGGTTTGCGTGTGAAACCGCTTAAAATAGCGGAATTTGACCCGATGCAAAGGGGTACGGCAGTTCATTATATTCTGCAGATGGTTCTTTCCAAGTATACAATTGAACAATTGAGCGGCTTTGAAGAGGAAAAAATACATCGGATTATCAAAGAGATTCTTGACGATTATCTCAATGAGATGCTCGGAGGAGCAGATAAGCCGAAAAGATTTGAGTATTTATATAACCGCCTTGTAAAGGTGCTTAATGAAGTGTTCGCAAGGATAATTGCCGAGTTTTCGGTATCCCTTTTCAGACCTGTCGATTTTGAGCTGAAAATTGACAATGACGGCTCGATTGCGCCGTATGAAATTGATTTGGGCGACGGAAGGACATTGAAGTTTAAAGGCAAAATCGACCGTGTCGATAAAATGGAGCTTGACGGAAAAAGCTACATAAGAGTTGTTGACTATAAAAACAACGGAAAAGACTTCAATCTCAATGAGGTCATGGCAGGGATAAATATGCAGATGCTTATTTATCTTTTTACAATCTGGCAGAACGGCGGTGAGCTTTACGGCGATATTGTTCCGTCCGGAGTCTTATATGTAAATGCAAACGCGAAGGTAGAAAACCTGAAAAAGCGCTATGTAACTGATGAAGAAATTCAGAAGGCAAAACTGAAAAGCTCAAAAATGACCGGTATGGTTCTTAACGATTCAGTTGTGATTATGGGCATGGAGAGCGGCTGCGGCGGAATATTTATCCCCGCAAGTATAAAAGACGGCTTCGCTAAAGGAAACCTGATTTCACTTGAACAGATGGGCAAACTCAAAAATAAGGTTGACAGTTTGCTTAAAGAAATGGCGCTTTCACTTAACGACGGTAAAATCGAAGCTTATCCTGTAAAGGGATCCTGCGAATTCTGTGATTATAAATGTGTTTGCGGCTGGGAGAGCGGCATTCCCGAAAGAGAAATTCAAAAAATAAAGCACGACGAGTGCCTTTCTATTCTTGACACAACGGAGGCGGACAAAAATGGATTGGACGGCTGAACAGAAGAAGGCAATTGATTCCAGGGACGGTACAATCCTTGTCAGTGCCGCCGCAGGCTCCGGCAAGACCGCAGTGCTTGTTGAGAGAATCATTCAGAGACTTCTCGACGATAAAAAGCCCTGTGATGCCGACAAGCTTCTAATAGTAACCTTCACAAAAGCGGCGACAGCACAGATGAAAGAAAAAATCGAAGCTGCAATTTCAAAACGCCTTGCGCAAGACCCAAACGACAGACGGCTTTTGCACCAGCAAATGCTTCTGCCCTTTGCAAAAATCTGTACTGTTGACAGCTTCTGCAACTGGCTTGTGCGCGAAAACTTTCATCTGCTCGATATTGACCCCGATTTTAAAATACTGGATAAAAGCGAATTAACCGTTATCCGTGACGAAGCGATTTCAAATGTTGTTGAATCGCTTTATTGTGAGAATTCACTCGAATTTACAGAGCTGGTTGAACTGCTATATAAGGGCAAAGGCGACAGCGAGCTTACCAAAACGATTGTCGGTTTATATAATTTTTCAACAGCATATCCTTTCCCCGAGGAATGGCTCAAACAAATCGGAGACAGCTTTGACGGTTACGATGAGCATGATTTCAGGATTAAAATTGTATTGGATTATCTTAAAGATGCGGTTGGGTATTGCCTCGATTGCGCGACTGAAACCTTGAAATACATAGAACAAGATGAAGCGATATATAATTCATATAGCAGCGCCTTTTTAAGCGATATTTCAAAGCTCAAAGCATTGACCGAGACAGTTTGTGACGGAAATTGGGATGAAATCAGGTATTCCGTCAGCAGTTTAGAATTCGAAAAATTAAAGCCTGCGCCGAAAGGGTACGATGGGCCATATAAGGATTTGGCTCAGGACAGACGGAAAGCTTATAAGGGCATAATCAAAACCGAAATACCCGAGATAATGTGTTCCAGCATCGAAGAGTACAGGGAGGATTTGCAGTTTTTTGCGCCTCTTGTGAGAAAACTGATCGAAGCTGTGGGGCTTTTCGGCGAGGAGTTTTCGAGACTGAAAGCGAAGTCAAACGGTTTTGATTTTTCTGACATCAATCATCTTGCCCTGAAGCTTCTGGTTGAAAAAAAGCCGGACGGGAGTATTGCAAAAACCGAACTTGCCAAGAGCGTTTCGCTCAAATTTGAAGAAATACTTGTTGATGAATTTCAGGATATCAATGAAGCTCAGAATATGCTGTTCAGCGCGGTTTCCAAGGATGAGAGCAATTTGTTTATGGTCGGCGATGTTAAGCAGAGCATATATAGGTTCCGTCAGGCGATGCCCGAAATATTTTTACGCCGCCGCGATTCAATGCCTGAATATGCAGATGGCAACTATCCCGCAAGCATTTATCTTGATAAAAATTTCAGGAGCCGTGGCGGAATAATCGACGCTGTGAACTATATTTTCAGTCAATTAATGTCAAGAAAAATCGGTGAAGTTGATTATCTGGGCGGTGAACGCCTTGCCGCAGGCGCCGTATACTCCGAGAGGGTTGCTGCCGACGCAGAAATTCATGTGCTTGAATATAATGCAGATTCGGAAAACGGCAAGGAAAATGAACAAGCATGTTATATTGCCGGTTTAATTAATAAAATGATTAGTGACGGGCTGACAGTTAAGGATGGCGGCAGTGAGCGCCCGGCAGCTTACCGTGACTTTTGTATCCTTATGCGTTCGACAAAAAACCATGCGCAGGCTTATGTTGAAGAATTAACCAAACAAAACATACCTGCTTATTGCGGGGACTCAAACGGGTTTTTCAATGTTCCGGAAGTAAACTTCATACTCTCCCTGTTAAGGGTTTTAGATAATCCCATGCAGGACGTTCCTCTTATCAGCGTTATGCTGTCACCGATTTTCGGTTTTACTGCCGATAACCTGGCACAGCTCAGAATTGACGGCCCGAAAGCGGCTATATACAGCTGCCTGCTGAATGCCGGAAAAAATGGTGACAAAAAGTGCGCCGATTTTTTGGCGGAGCTTGAAAGGCTCAGGATGTTCAGCTATGCCCTGAGCACATCAGCGCTTGTGCGGATGCTTCTGGAGGAGACGGGGTATTATGCAATTGTCGGCGCAATGCCAAATGGTGAGCAGCGCAGGGCCAATTTAAGGCTTTTTGAGGACTATGCGGAAAGGTACAGCAATTTCGGCAGCAACAGCGTTTCGGGCTTTATTCGCTTCATTGATAAAATCAGCGCCGGCGGCGAGGATTTATCGCAGGCAAATCAGATTTCGGAGGCTGCGAATGTTGTACGCATTATGACGATGCACAGCAGCAAAGGGCTGGAGTTCCCTGTCTGTATTCTTGCAAATTGTCAGTCAGAATTTAATCTGAATGATATAAAGAATAACTATGTTGTACATTCAACTGCCGGCATTGGCTTTAACAGAAGAGATTTAAGCACCTTCCGTCAGTTTGATACACTTACTCACAGAGCTGTCAGCCTCGCTTTGAAAAAAAGCCAGAAGAGCGAGGAACTCAGAGTTTTATATGTTGCTATGACCAGAGCCAAGGAACGCCTTATAGCAGTTATGTCGATTAAAAATGTTAATAATACTCTGAAATCTTATGCCAAAAACCTTTCTGCCTCAGAGCAGATAAATCCGTTCGCTGTTTTTGAATGCAAAAGCTTTGCCGAATGGATTTTGACGGCCGCAATGCGCCACCCCGACAGTCATGTTCTCAGAGAAATGGCGGGTATAGATTCATCATATAATCTAAAAGCGGATTTCAGGCTGAAAACTGTTATTTCGACCCTTAATGAATATTTTGAAGAAGAGATTATAGAAGAGGATGAAGCAGAATCGAATGATGAGCTTCTGAAAATTATTGAAAATAATCTTTCATACAAATACAAATACGCTTCTCTTGGCGAGGTAACGGCTAAGCGCGCAGCATCACAGATAAAAGATAACGGAATAAACAGAGAGTTTTTTGCGGCTTCCCGCCCAGCGTTTTTGAACAGCGAGGGGCTTACCCCTGCACAAAAGGGTACTGCGACGCATAAATATATGCAGTATGCGGATTATTTGATGGCAAAGGCGGATTCAGGCTCAGAATGTAAAAGACTTGTTGAAAAAGGTTATCTATCAGAGCAGGAGGGAAAGTCCGTCGCTTTGAGCAAAATTGATATATTCTTCAGCGGCACGCTTGCGCAAAGGATTTTCGAATCAAAAAATGTTATGCGCGAAAAAAAGTTTACAATTAATCTGCCGGTCGGCGAGCTTTATGAAAACCTCAAGGACTTCGACGATGAATATGTTCTGATTCAGGGCATTGCCGACTGCGTTTTTGTTGAAAATAATGAATTGATTATAGTTGATTATAAAACGGATTACGCGGCTTCGGAGACAAAGCTTGCTGAGCGATACAGGGAGCAGCTGAATATTTATCGCCGTGCTTTGACGCAGTGTCTTGATATGCCCGTCAGGCATTGATTTATTCTTTTTCACTTGGCAAAGAAATTGAGGTCTGACTACTTTATAATTTATTTTTTGATAATATTTTCAAATTAGTTATAAAAAGTATTGCATTTTAAAATCGGTTGTGTTAAAATTCTAACGCTATACAATTAGAGGTCAAGAGAGGTGACAGTCATGAAGGAAGGAATCCATCCGAAATATGAAACAACCGAAATCCGCTGCGCTTGCGGTGAGGTTATTTCAACTTCTTCAACGAAGAAGAATATGCGTGTTGATATTTGCTCAAAATGTCATCCGTTTTTTACGGGAAAACAGAAGCTTGTTGATACAGGCGGGCGAGTTGACCGCTTTAAGAAGCGCTACAATATGCAGTCAAAAGACGCAGAATAATAAAAGAGGCGGCGCAGTCAGCGCCGCTTTTTATTTCACGTCTGCTGCAAACGCTGCCCGGGGAGTGATGAATATCGCTGCGAATTACAGAACAATTGAAAAATACGCATCCGATGAATTTGTCGTCAAGCATTCCCGCTTTATCGGTCACATAAAACCGGTAACGACGCAGGATGAGGCTGTTGAATTTATCAATGAGATAAAATCAAAGCATTGGGATGCAACACACAATGTTTATGCCTATATTCTGAGAGACGGGCAGACCCAGCGGTATTCTGACGACGGAGAGCCGCAGGGAACTGCCGGTATTCCGGTGCTCAATGTATTGCAGAAAGAACTGCTGACTGATTGCGCGGCGGTTGTAACAAGATATTTCGGCGGCATTCTGCTCGGCACAGGCGGGCTTGTCAGGGCATATTCTCAAAGCGCAAAGCTTGCCGCAGATGCAGGCGGCATAATCACAATGGGGCTTTGCGTGGTGTTAAATATCTGCTGTGATTACAATTTTTACGGCAGGCTTCCTTCGCTGATTTCCGAAAACGGAGGCATCATTGAAAGCACTGATTTTGCGGATAATGTTGCTGTGACATTCAGAATGCCAGAAAACTCGGTTTTGCCGTTCAATTCAAAGCTAACGGATTTAAGCTTTGGAAAATTCAACAGCGAAAAAATCGGCGAGCTGTATGCCCAAATATAAATATTCAATTTTTTTCGACTTTTTTTGTTCAAAATAAAGGAATCTGATTTTTTTTATCGTATAACTGTTTTAGGTGGGACAAGTTCTGAAAGAGGTGTTTTATGGATATTTCAATCAGGGAACAGACATGTTTAATTGAACACCAAATTTTTTCACCCCTTGCCTCCTTTGCCGATAACAGCAGGGGGAGGGAGAGGGATGAGCCTGAATGTTCCGTCAGAACCGTTTATCAGCGGGACAGGGATAGAATTATTCACTCAAACTCATTTCGCCGTTTAAAACATAAAACTCAGGTCTTTTTGTCGCCGGAAGGCGATCATTACCGTACCAGGCTGACGCATACCCTTGAGGTTTCACAGATTGCAAGGACGATTGCGCGCTGCCTGAGGCTCAATGAGGACCTGACTGAAGCGATTGCGCTGGGGCATGATTTAGGGCATACGCCATTTGGCCATGCGGGTGAAAGGGCGTTAAATGAAGTGTGCGAATACGGCTTTCATCATTACAGCCAGAGCCTTCGTGTGGTTGATTATCTTGAAAAAGACGGCAAAGGGCTTAACCTGACATTTGAAGCCAGAAACGGAATTGAACGCCACACAAGCGGCGAGGATGCTGTTACTCTCGAGGGCAGAATTGTCCGCCTTGCCGACAAAATTGCCTATATTAACCACGACATTGACGACGCATGCCATGCGGGAGTTATAAAAGAGGAAAACATACCTTTACATCTCCGCGATGTTCTCGGAAATTCCAAGTCAGACAGAATTAATACTCTTGTCATTTCCGCAGTCCAGAACAGCGCTGACGACATCGGGCTTTCACCTGAAATTCAGGCTGCCTTTGATGAGCTCAATGACTTTATGTTTGAAAATGTTTATACAAACTCCGTGTGTAAAAGCGAAGAGGGGAAGGCCATGGAAATGGTCAAATGGCTCTTTAAATACTTCTCGGAGAACGCCGATAAATTGCCGGAGGATTTTTTGAAAATATATCTCAATCAGGGCGGGCAAAGAGCCGCCTGTGACTATATTGCAGGTATGACGGACAGATATGCGGTGAAATGCTTCAATGATTTATTAGTTCCCAAATCATGGGTTTTCTGATTTTTTGAATGTTGCCCATTAATTAATATCGGGAGAGGGGACACAATGACTATCAGAGATGGATTTTTGCTGGAATTATATTCAAAGATTGATATTGAAAGAGTTGTGTCGCCGTATGTAAACCTCAAAAGGCACGGCAATATTTTGATGGGGCTTTGCCCGTTTCATAACGAAAAAACCCCCTCTTTTGCCGTTTATCCTGAAAATTCTTCTTTCTATTGTTTCGGCTGCGGAGCCGGCGGTGATGTTGTCACCTTTGTACGCAAAATTGAGAATTTAGACTATATTGAAGCTGTTAAAAGCCTTGCTCAAAGCATCGGAATGCAAATGCCCGAGGACGGATACGATGACACACTCATTAAGAGGCGTTCAAGAATTCTTGCGGCAAACAGGTCTGCCGCAAAATACTTCAATGCTTTGCTTTTTACACAGGAGGGCAAAACAGCGCTTGACTATCTTCTGAACCGCGGAATTTCTCTTGCCACAATCAAGCATTTTGGTTTGGGTTACGCTCCTGATTCGTGGGACAGGCTGCTTGAACACATGCATGGCGAGGGCTTCACTTCACAGGAGCTTTTAGAGGCAAATCTTGCAGGAAGAAGCAGCAAAAACAACAGGGAATTTTATTATGATTGGTTCAGACACCGAATGATGGTGCCGATAATTGACCTGAGAGGCAATGTGGTTGCGTTCGGCGGGCGTGTGCTTGACGATTCAAAGCCCAAATACATAAACACTTCGGACACCTTGGTTTATAAAAAGGGCAGAGATATTTTTGCTCTCTGCCTTGCGAAAAACGGCGGTAACGGCAGCATGATTTTAACAGAGGGGTATATGGATGCCATATCGCTGCATCAGGCAGGCTTTACTAATGCCGTTGCGGGCTTAGGGACCGCCCTTACCCGTGAGCAGGCTCAGTTGTTATCACGCTATGCTAAGGAGATTATTCTTTGCTATGACAGCGACGAGGCGGGGCAGGCGGCGACAAAAAAAGCTTTGTCTGTAGTCGGTCAGACGGATTTGAAAATCAGGATATTGCAATTGAGCGGCGGAAAAGACCCTGATGAAATTATCAGGAAATTCGGCAAAGAAAGGTTTCAAAGCCTGCTTGACGGTGCCGCAAACAGCATTGAATTCAAGCTCCTCAATGAGCGCGAAAAGCATGATTTGCAGACTTCAAACGGAAAGCTAGATTTTTTGCGTGCAGCAGCTTATATCTTAGCGGAGCTTGACGGCGCAATCGAACGTGATATTTACGCCTCAAAACTGTCGGAAGAACTTGAAGTAGGCAGGGATGCAATAATGTCACAGATTGCCGAAAACAGGAAAAAACTGCTGAACAATAAAAGGAGAGACAGAGTTAAAAATCTTCAGCGTGAATCTGTCGGTATTGGGGACAGAATAAACCCTGAAAGAGCCCGTAATATAAGAGCGGCGAAAGCCGAAGAAACCTTGATTTCGTCTCTTTTGAATAATCCCGATTTTTACAGTAAGATTTCTTCAAAAATCAGTGCCGATGATTTTATTACAGATTTAAACAGACACATTTTTGAAGTAATATTGCGAAGACTCAGCGAAGGCAGAGATATTGACACGAACTTGCTCTCGTCAGAGCTGAATAACGATGAAATGAGCAAGGTTATGCACTTCAAGCTTCAGGACAGCAAAATCAGCAATACCGTCGAAGAATGCAATGATTGCATAAAAGTAATTTTTGAGGAAAAAAATAAACATAATGACTTAAACCCCGCAGAACTCAGCGATGATGAATTTTTAAAGCTATTCTTAACAAAAAATACATAGGGTGTGTGAGGAGATAGTATGGAAAATATTGACAAAAAGACTTCTATCCGAATGTTACTTGAAAAAGGCAAGGCGACAGGCAGGCTGACTACTCAGGAAATTGATGCAGCAATTCTCGAAATGGATTTTGAGATTGAGGAGCTTGACAAGCTCTATGACACAATTGAAAACCAGAATATCGAGATTATTGATGACCTTGGTGATATACCTACGGTTGACTTGAACTTTGAACTCGATATGCCTAAGACAGGCGAGCTTTCAACTGTGACAGATGACAAGAGCATGGCGAATGATGACCCTGTAAAGGTATATTTAAAGGAAATCGGGCGGGTATCACTTCTCTCACCGGAGGAGGAAATTGAGCTTGCAATCCGTATTGCCGATGATGATCCTTATGCAAAGCAAAAGCTTGCAGAGGCTAACCTTCGCCTTGTTGTAAGCATTGCCAAGCGTTATGTCGGCAGAGGAATGCAGTTTCTTGACCTTATTCAGGAGGGGAACCTTGGACTTATTAAGGCTGTTGACAAATTTGACTATACAAAAGGCTTCAAGTTTTCAACCTATGCGACATGGTGGATAAGGCAGGCTATCACAAGAGCCATCGCTGACCAGGCAAGAACTATAAGGATTCCCGTCCATATGGTTGAAACCATTAACAAAGTAAAAAAGACAAGCAGTCAGCTTCTCCACAAAAACGGGCGTGACGCAACTGTCGAAGAAATTGCAATAGAGCTTGAGATGCCTGTTGATAAGGTGCGTGAAATCCTGCGGGTTTCGCAGGAGCCTGTATCGCTCGAAACCCCGATTGGCGAAGAGGAGGACAGCTTGCTCGGCGACTTCATTCCTGATGATGATGCGCCGGCTCCGGCAGATGCCGCGTCCGCTCTCTTGCTCAAGGAACAGCTCAACGAAGTTCTTAAAACACTTACCTCCAGAGAGGCAATGGTTCTGCGTATGCGCTTCGGTCTTGAAGACGGGCGTACACATACACTTGAAGAGGTCGGCAAGTATTTTAATGTTACAAGAGAGCGTATCCGTCAGATTGAGGCAAAAGCGCTTCGCAAGCTTCGCCATCCGAGCAGGAGCAAACGCTTGAGAGACTTTTTGGATTAAAAATATAATTTGCTGTTCAGTGCGGCAGGAGGAATAATCATGGCAAAGGACTTGGCAAAACAGTACGACCCCGCGGACGTTGAGGACCGCACCTATAAATTCTGGCTTGACAAAAATTTATTTCATGCAAAGCTTGAAGCTGATAAGAAGCCGTATACAATTGTTATACCTCCTCCTAACATAACAGGT
>CAZBHG010000003.1:0-33825 GCA_964491735.1 uncultured Eubacteriales bacterium | reverse complement strand
GGAACACTTCATGCGAGCGTAGCGAGTGCTTCATATCGCGTAGCGATACTTCATTTTCTTTCCGAATTGTCTTGACAGCTTTTACGGAAAAGGATTAAAATTAAGTTGGTCGCAAGAGCAATAATTAATTATAATTAAAATGGAAGTCGATTGCTGCTGCAATTGGCTTTTTTATATGCGTAAGAATATTATATTACTGTGAGAAGCTGAACAATCAAAATAAAAAGCTCTTGAATCAAGGTGTGCGAATTGCAAACTCAAAGCAAAATTTCATCCGTGCTGGGGAACACCTTTGTTTCCCTCAGGCATAAAAATTTCAGATATTTCTGGTGCGGTCAATGCGTTTCGCTGATGGGGACATGGATGCAGAAAACGGCTCAGGTCTGGCTTGTTTATTCCGTGACAAAATCTCCGTTTCTTGTCGGTCTGGTCGGCGTGTGCCAGTTCATGCCCATGCTGCTTTTTTCACTTGTTGCCGGCTCGTTTGTCGACAGATTTCCGAAAAGAAAAATCCTGATACTGACACAGTCCCTGCTTATGCTTCAGGCTGTTATTTTAACAATTTTAACATACTCCGGCGCGGTCAGATATTGGCACATTATTTTTCTAAGCATCTTTCTGGGGCTGACGCAGACAATTGATATGCCCGCCCGTCAGTCTTTTTTCATTGAGCTTGTCGGTAAAGAAGATGTGATGAATGCCATTTCACTAAACTCAACAATCGTGAATCTGGCTAAGATAATCGGCCCCGCGATATCGGGTATCGTAATGGTGAAATACGGCGCGGTTTCATGCTTTTTTATCAACTCTCTAAGCTTTTTTGCCGTAATAGTCAGTTTGTTTTTCATAAAAACCGACAACACGGTTTCATTGCGAATCAGGAAGACTGTTGTTAAGGATGTCGGTGAGGGTCTGCTTTACATAAAGAAAAATGAGGTGCTTACCATTGCCGTAATATTCATGGCGGTGATATGCACATTCGTGATGAACAACGACGTTATTATACCTGTTTATGCTAAAACGGTGCTCGGTATGGACGCAGGCGCCTATTCACGTTTAATGACTTCAGCAGGAATCGGTTCGTTCATAGCTGCCATTATTATGGCGTCGATTGCAAAAAACGGAATTAAGAAAAGGATGCTGATTTTTGGCGCTTTTTCTTCAACTGCAATTCATATACTTATGCTGATAACAAAAGATTTTTATCCTGCTTTGCTTTTTGTTGCGATAATAGGCTTCTCAAATCTTGTATTTTTAAATATAACCAATTCAATTTTTCAGATTTATTCATCAGATGAATATCGGGGCAGGGTAATGAGCGTCTATTCATTTCTCGTTCAGGGTTCGACTCCTTTTGGAAATTTTTATGCAGGCTCCGTTATGGAATGGTTCGGAGGCGTTTGGGGGTTTCCGGCATGCGGCATAATCTCCTTGATTCTTCTGATACCTATAGTTGTGATTAAGAGAAGGACGATTCTGTCATGGATTAACCCGAAATACGGCAATCAGCAGAGTAACAGTTGTGAAGAGGAAAAAATCAATGTTTAATAAACAGCCCGCGTTTGCATAACGCGGGCTGAAAAATTCTGCTTTACTTTATTGTTCGGCAGGCATTAAATTATTATCCTGCGCTGCTATTGCCCTGCGTTCCCTGAGCTCCGAATGAAGCTGCGCAAGTTTTATTTTATTGAGAGGATAGGCGAAAGCAATAAGAACGAACATTATTGCGTATCCGACAAAGGGGACAACCGTACACATCGTGAGTATTTTATCTCCGACGCCTGCGGCCTGAATAAGATTTGCGCCGTTATACTCTGTCCATGCAAGGAGAGCCATGCCGCCGCTGCACGCAATTGTCTGCCCGATTTTTCTTGAAAAGGAGTAGACGGAATAAATTGAGCTTTCGTCCCTGCGCCCGTTCAAAAACTCCTGATAATCTATCATATCCGTAACCATTGCCCATATGACTATGCTCATAAAGGAAAAGCCGAAGCCGTTGACAAAGCTCAGCGCAAGGAAGAGCCAGAGCTGATTCTCCCCCGGTCTGAGTATTACTATCAGCAGGCTCGCAATAACCGTTATCCCCAGCCCGAAGCTGCAAAGCTCCTTTTTCCCGAAGCGTTTGGTAAGCTTGCCTATGAATAGAATCATTATCGCCATTGGCAGATAGTTTGAGATGGTTTGCAGGGAAACAAGCTTGGGCTGCAAAAAATACCCCTTAAAAAGGTACTGATACAGAGACTGGTACTCTATCATCCCGCTCATAAAGAGAGAGGCAACCGTGAGGGAAATAAACGGCAGGCTTTTTACGAGTGAGCCGTATGTAACCCTGATATCGGTTTTTTGCGGTACTGCGGGTGATTTAACCCTCTCCTTAGTCATTTTATAACAAAGCAGATATGCCAGAATTGCCGTTGCCGCAATGGCTACGCCGCAAAGAACCACCCTCGTGCCGCTGAATGCCTGAACTTTCTCACCGTTTACTTCCACATTTACATATAAAATCAGCGGAAGTATTATCGTAATCGGCGCGCCTCCCACTCCGCCGCCTACCGAACGGAAGGTTGAAAGCAGTGTTCTTCCACCCGGGTCGTCGGTTATGACTGAGGCAAGCGCACCGTAAGGGATATCCATGGCCGCATAGAGCGTGCCGAATATGGTATATGAAACATAGGCATAGACGAGTACAATGCCGTCACTTGTAATGCCAAGCTCGCGTATATTGACAAAGCAGAACACCGCGGCGGCAGAAAGAGGTATGCACAAAATTTTCAGATACCCTCTGAACTTTCCGTCGGGCTTAGGCTTCTTTGAATCAATAATCAAACCCCACAGCGGGTCAACGAAGGCACCCCACAGCTTGACAACAAGAAACAGTGTCACAAGCTTTGAAGCGTCAATGAGCAGAACATCCGTATAGAAAACCTTTATGAAGGTTGTGACATAGGCCAGCACAAGCATGTTGCCCATGTCGCCGAACATGTAGCCGATGCCGTCTTTAACCCCGATTTTGTTCGGGTTGTCATTAAGGGCTGGGGGATTTTTTATTTTAGCCATTACTTCACCTATTTCAATGTAATATATACATACAATACCAAATCTTAGGTAATATATCAATATAAATATCTTTAGATTATTTTTCGATAATTTTCAATGCCATAATGCGCCAATTTTTTATAGAAGTATAAAATATAATTGTCCTTACCTAAGAATTTAAAAGGAGAATTTTCTATGAAAAATCTTGTCGTATTTTATTCACTGGGCGGCAACACAAGGTTCATTGCAAGATGCATCGCTAAGGAGTTGAACGCGGATATTATCGAACTGAAAACCCATAAGCAGTACCCCTCAAAAGGATTTTTGAAATACTTTGTCGGCGGCGCAGATGTTATATTCAAAAAAAAGCCAAAGCTTACAAACAGAAAAATCAACATAGGTAAATATGACAACATCTTTCTGGGCAGCCCTGTATGGGCGGGCGGTTTTGCAACGGCTTACAACACGTTTATCAAACAATATGACATTGCAAACAAAAATCTGGGCTTTTTTGTCTGCCACAGCAGCGACAGTAACAGTGCCGATAAATGCTTTGATAAGTTTAAGGACTGTTACCCGAACAACCGCTTTCTGGGCGAAATTGATTTTAATGAGCCACTGAGGAGGAACCCCACTAATGCCGAGCTGAAGGTCTCCGACTGGATAGGAATTCTCCCGATAAAGGTTTCTTGAAATTTCGGCGCTTGTCCTGTATAATTATGTAAACCGACTGATTGGAGAATGACGTTAAAATGAATTTTTGCTGCCCTGTCTGCGGCGGAACGCTTCAATATGTTTCAAAAAGCCTGCAATGCGAAAACAATCACAATTTTGATATTGCAAAAAGCGGATATGTAAACCTTTTATTATCACAGAAATCAAGTGCGAAGCATCACGGGGACGACAGGCTCATGGTGCGTTCCAGATGTGATTTTCTCGAAAAGGGTTATTACAGCCATCTCCTCGGCGCGGTCTGCGAAGCTGTTGAGAAGAATGTGCGGGACGGCTGCGCGATACTTGACGCGGGGTGCGGCGAATGCTATTACAGCGCAAATATTTATGAGCGACTGCTGAGCAATAAAATTAACTGCACTTTTCTGGGCGCTGATATTTCAAAAGACGCCCTCGCTTTGGGAGCAAAACGGAACAGAAATCTGAAGCTCGCGGTTGCGAGCGTTTCGTGCCTGCCCGTCGCCGACAATTCATGTGACATGGTATTATCAATCTTCGCTCCATTAGCAGAAAGGGAGTTTTTTCGGATTCTCAAAGCGGGAGGAAAATTAATCAGAGTAATCCCGCTCGAAAAGCACCTGTGGAGCCTAAAAAAAGCGGTCTATGACAGTCCTTATGAAAACGGGAGCGAAAGCACAGATATTGAAGGCTTCAAGCTTAACGATTTTCAAAAGGTCTGCAAAAGCATTCATCTGTCCTGCAATGAGGATATTATAAATCTCTTCAGGATGACGCCTTACTACTACAAAACAGGCGCCGATGACCAGCAGAAGCTTCAAAATTTTGATTCACTTGACACTGAAACGGAGTTCGGAATTCTGACATATGAAAAATTGTGAATAATATGGGGCTGTATCAAAACTTCTTTTGGAACGGTCAAGACCGTTCCCTACAGAATGTTGTATATCATTTGATTGAAAACACATTTTGTAGGGTCGAGTCTTGACTCGACCGAAGTTTTGATACAGCCCCTTTGAGTTTATAAATATAGCGATAATTACGCCTTTTGTGGACGACCAATGGTCGCCCCTACATTATCCAAAAATAAATATTTGCGTTATGTAATTGTAGGGCAGGGGCTTGCTCCTGCCGAGGGGCTTGCTCCTGCCGTTTTGTTTTGTATCACGATAATTGCGTGTATATGATTTGGCATAATCACATATTTTACAATTTTAATTCCTTAATATCTGCTTTCTGATTGAAGTAATTGTTCCTCTGCAATTTTCCGTAATCCGCTAAATAATTCTCGGCAGGAGCAAGCCCCTGCCCTACGGTTGTATTTCTACCGTAATCCGATAAATGATTTATGCCATTGTAGGGTCAAGTCTTGATTTAACCGGAGTTTTGATACAGCCCCTTTGTTGGCTCACGATGTGCGCCCTACCTGCAATATGCCGCTATTGCCTTTGAAGCAAATTCGGCGGTCCCCTCGCCGCACTTGTCGATGTTCTTTCTGAATCTTTCGTCAGCGCAATACATCTCACCCAAAGACTGCAAAATCTCCACGGTGCAGTTATAGAAATTGGCACTGATATACTCCCTGAGTTTTTCAACCTGTTCGCGGGCAGACGCGGAATCGGGGCTTTCGTTTTTTATATTGGCGAAGCCTTCAAAGCATTGAATCAAGCCTCTATTAAGCCTTCCCCAATCCTCTTTTGTATTGCCCGCAGTTTTTTGCTCACATTCCTTGTAGGCGGCGGTGTCCTGCCAGCGCTCTTTTGCCTCCTGTGCATAAGCATCAATTTCTGACGCGTCAAATTCTTTGAAACTCATAACGCTTGTCTCCTTTTCTCTGATATCACGGATTAATTGAATGAGACTGTTAAGCCGTTTGCACCTGAGCGTGAGCAGCGTTTCCTGCTGAATCATAGCCTCGTTTCTGTCATAATCGGGGCTGTCCAGTATCCTTTTTATCTCGTCAAGCGAAAAATCCAGCTCTCTGAAAAACAGAATCTGCTGCAGCCTTTGAAGCTCATCATCGCCATACATTCTGTAACCCGCCTGTGTTACACAAGCAGGTTTCAGAAGCCCGATTTTATCGTAGAAATGCAAGGTGCGCACCGTTACCCCTGTTAAGCCGCAAACCTCTTTTACAGTCATCATACAAATTCCTCCCTGATTCATTTACATGATACACTGTTACGTTACGTCAGAGTCAACCCCTGTTTCAGAAGTTTTTTTATATTTTTTCCTAAACGTTTTCATTATATAAGCATAAGCCGGCAGGAGCAGGATATCCGCCGCTATCCATGCCGCAGGGTTTGCGAAGCATACGGCAAAAAATCCGTATTTGGGTACAACATATAATCCGAAAGCTCCCCTTGCAACAAGCTCGAAAAAGCCCGCCACCATTGCAAGCATACTGTATCCAAGCCCCTGAATAGAGTTTCGGTAGATATAGATAAGGCTGAGAATGGGATAAAACAGAGTGTTATATTTAAGGAACTGCGCAACATAGGAAAGCACAGTGACCTCTGACTTTTTCAGGAACAGCAGGGCAATATATACACCGCCATAATGCCCTATAAGGAACGCAATTACGCTGTAAATCATAGCGATTACAAAGCTGTTGCGCACACCTTTTTCAACGCGCTGAATTTTCCCTGCTCCGAGGTTCTGACCGCAGAAGGTTGCCATCGTAATTCCGATTGACTCACAGGGCTGAACAATCATCAGCTGAACCTTGCCGCCGGCTGTAACTGCCGCAACAATATCGGAGCCGAGAGAATTGACGGCAGACTGCATCATAATTGAGCCTATCGCCGTTATCGAAAACTGGAACCCCATGGGAAGGCCCGCATATAAAAGGTTTTTGCATAATTGCCAATCGAGCTTCATATCCTCTTTTCTCAGATGCAGAATGTAAAAATGACGCTTAATATGAATCAGGCAGAAAATGCCCGAAACGAATTGAGAAACAACAGTGGCAATCGCGACACCCATAACGCCCATTGAGAAGAAAATAACCAGCGCAAGGTCAAGAACTATATTAAGAACCGCGGCAATGATTAAAAAGTACAAAGGGGTTTTGCTGTCGCCTATAGCGCGCAGAACAGACGCCAGCATATTATAAAACATTGTTGCCGCAATCCCGCCAAAAATGATGGTTATATAAGTATAGGCATCTGAAAAAATATCTTCGGGGGTATTCATAACCGTAAGAACCCAGCGTGTAAGGCTTAGAGTCAAGGCGGTAACGGCTGCGGTTATTATTACCCCCAGATAAATAATATTTGCGAGGTAACGCCGCATTTTATCATGGTCGCCAGCTCCGAAGCTCTGAGCAATCGGAATTGAAAAACCTGTGCAGACACCGCCGACAAAACCCAGTATTAAAAACGACAGCGAGCCTGTCGAACCGACTGCAGCAAGCGCACCCTTGCCGACAAACTGCCCGACGACAATGCTGTCAACCATGTTGTATAACTGCTGCAAAATATTGCCCAGCATCACAGGCATACAAAAGGAAATAATCAGTTTTATAGGTCTGCCCTTTGTCAAATCCCTGACCATTAATCCATACCCCAAACCAAATATCAATAAACAAATCCGTACTGTATTGTAATACTTAACAGTTTATAATACAACTTAATTCGGCTTTTTGTTCTGATTTTTTTATCTTTCGCTCTTTTATGTGGAATAATGTTTAGAAAGATTCCTTTGTTATTATCGGACTCCGGCTTGTTGGGCGGATGTTGCACTATATCATTGGCTTCTGAAATATCGGATTTCTCTAACAAAATAACCAAAATCCGCATAGCTAACGGCTTAAAATTTGAATATTTTAATCAGATTATATTGTAATTTAATTCCGGGTTTGGTATAATAATTCTGGGTATATAATTCGGGTGTGGAGGAGGCGTTCTTATGAAAAGTCAGGACGTTCCTGTTTATCTTTTTCATCAGGGGACAAATGCTCGTGCTTATGATTTCATGGGCGCCCACCGATGCGGGGGCAAAAACAATGCGGCTGTGTTCCGTGTCTGGGCCCCGCACGCTGTCGGTGTCAGTGTCGTTGGTGATTTTAACGAGTGGAGCGGCGAGAAGTCCGCTCTCAAAATATTAAATGACCAGGGACTTTGGGAAGGCATTGTTGAAAATATCAGCCAATTTGATAACTACAAATATCAGATAACCGCAGAAAACGGCGATGTTATTTTAAAAAGCGACCCCTATGCTTTTCATGCCGAAACGAGACCGGATACCGCCTCAAAGTTCTATGAGCTTGACGGTTATGAGTGGGGCGATGAAGCATGGATGAGCAGGCGGAAGGAAACGAAGATTCTCAATTCGCCCGTAAATATATATGAGGTTCATGCCGGCTCATGGAAGCAGTATGAAGACGGCAACTTTCTTTCATACCGCGCGCTCGCGCAGGAGCTGATTCCCTATGTCAGTGAAATGGGATATACACATATTGAGCTGATGCCGCTGAGCGAGTATCCGTTTGACGGCTCCTGGGGGTATCAGGCAACGGGTTATTTTGCCCCCACCTCCCGCTACGGCGAGCCTAAGGATTTTATGTTCTTTGTCGACAAATGCCATGAGGCGGGCATCGGCGTTGTGCTTGACTGGGTACCCGCGCATTTTCCCAAGGACGCTCACGGGCTGAGTGATTTTGACGGCGAGCCGTGCTACGAATACGGCATCAAAGCAAAAAGCGAGCATCTCCAATGGGGTACAAAGGTCTTTGACTTCGGGCGGACCGAGGTCGAGTCGTTCCTTATTTCAAGCGCAATGTTCTGGCTTGAGAAATACCATATTGACGGGCTTCGCGTTGACGCTGTCGCCTCAATGCTCTACCTTGACTACGGGCGCGAAAGCGGCGAATGGCTGCCGAATATCAACGGAGGCAACCAGAATTTAGAGGCTGTCGCGTTTCTTCAGAAGCTCAACGAGATAATATTCAGGGAGCATTGGGACGTTATGATGATAGCCGAGGAGAGTACCTCCTGGCCGCTTGTTTCAAAGCCTGTCAGCATAGGTGGGCTGGGCTTTAATTTCAAGTGGAACATGGGCTGGATGAATGACTGTCTGAGGTATTTTTCGCTTGACGGCTATTTCAGAAAATACAATCACAGCTGCCTGACGTTCTCCTTCTTCTATGCTTTTTCGGAGAATTTTATGCTCCCGATTTCGCATGACGAGGTCGTTCACGGCAAACACTCACTGATTGAAAAAATGCCCGGCACATATGAAGAAAAGTTTGCGGGTGTCCGCTCATTTTTCGGATACATGATGGCGCATCCCGGCAAAAAGCTTTTGTTTATGGGTCAGGAGTTCGGTCAGTTCATTGAATGGGACTATAAAAAGGGGCTTGACTGGCTCTTGCTTGACTATGAAAAACACTGTCAGCTCAAAGGCTATACTGCGGCTCTCAACCGTTTTTATCTGGACAACCCTGCTTTTTGGGAGATAGACTATGACTGGGAGGGCTTTAGCTGGATTTCAAGCGATGATTCAAGCAACTCCGTCATAGCTTTCAGAAGAATTGACAGGCACGGCAATGAAATAATAACAGTCTGCAGCTTCACAAACGTGACGCGCATGAAATACCTTATAGGAGTACCGAAAGCCGGTGTTTATGAGGTTGTTTTCAGCTCCGATAATGTTGAATTCGGCGGTAAAGGCACAGGCAGCAGCGGCACGCTCAAAACAAAAAATGTACCCATGCACAGCTTTGAGCAAAGTCTTGAGCTTGATTTGGCGCCGCTGAGCACCGTATATATTAAGCTTGTTAAGGAAACAGTGAAGAGAAAAAGTGCCGTAAAGCCCTCGGGAGCTAGGGCAAAGAGAGAAAAAGAAAAATAACGCATATATTAAAAATATTGGAATATTAAATAAGATAGGTTTTTAAAAATATTGCCGCAAGGAGGTATAAATAATGTCAAAAAAGCCTGAATGTGTAGCGATGCTGCTTGCCGGCGGGCAGGGAAGCCGCCTTGGCATACTCACAAAAAACATTGCCAAGCCTGCCGTCCCCTATGGAGGCAAATACCGCATTATCGACTTTCCCCTTTCGAACTGTGTCAATTCAGGTATATATACGGTCGGTGTATTGACGCAGTATCAGCCGCTTGAACTCAATGACTACATCGGCAACGGTCAGCCCTGGGATTTGGACAGGATGAGCGGCGGCGTTCACATTCTCTCCCCTTATCAACAGATTAAGGGCACAGAATGGTATAAGGGTACGGCAAACGCTATCTATCAGAACATCAATTTCATTGACAGATATGACCCCGAATATGTTGTTATCCTTTCGGGCGACCATATCTATAAGATGGATTATTCGAAAATGGTCACTTTCCACAAGGAGAAGAACGCCGACTGCACAATTGCCATGCTTGAGGTTCCGTGGGAGGAAGCCCCCCGCTTCGGCCTGATGATTCTAAATGACGACAATTCTATCAAAGAGTTTGAGGAAAAGCCAAAAAATCCGAGAAGCAACAAGGCCTCCATGGGCGTCTATACCTTCACATGGAAGAAGCTGCGTCAGTATCTTCTTGATGACGAGGCAAACCCGAAATCAAGCAACGATTTCGGCAAAGACGTTATACCCACAATGCATCAGGCGGGCGAGAGAATGTTTGCCTATCCCTTTGACGGGTATTGGAAGGATGTCGGGACGATTGACAGCCTGTGGGAGGCAAACCTTGACCTTCTTAACCCCAAGGTTGACCTTGACCTCAGCGACGAGTCGTGGAAAATATACTCAAGGAACCCCGTCACCTCCCCCCATTATATTTCAGACACGGCGGATGTTCAGAACTCAATGATAGCTGAGGGCAGCAAAATTTCGGGTTCCGTTGATTTCTCCATACTGTTTTCAAACGTCACCGTTGAGCAGGGTGCTGTGGTGCGTGACTCGATTGTCATGCCCGGCACGGTTATAAAGTCCGGTGCTGTCGTTCAATACGCAATAGTCGCGGAGGATGCAGTGATTGAGGAGAACGCGGTTGTCGGCAAGCGGCCGGAGGAAATGAAGAACCTTGATGACTGGGGAGTTGCGGTTGTCGGCTCATCCGTCACAATCGGAAAGGGTGCGTACGTTGCCCCGAAAGATATGGCAGATGTTGATGTGGAGGGGGTTCAATAATGAGAGCGAATAATGTTTTGGGAATAATCTTTTCAAACGCCTATGACGACGTGCTTCCTGAGCTTACAAACCTCAGAACAATGGGCTCCGTTCCCTTCGGCGGGCGTTACCGCCTGATTGACTTTGCCCTTTCCAGCCTCGTAAACTGCGGAATATCCAAGGTCGGCGTTATTACAAAAAGTAATTATCAGTCTCTCATGGACCATATCGGCACAGGCAAGCCCTGGGATTTGTCAAGAAAGCGTGAGGGTCTGTATATCCTGCCTCCGTTCTCAAACGCAAGCTCAGTCGGTATGTACGCCAACAGAATTCAGGCTCTCTACGGTAGGCTCGGCTTTATCGACCGCTCCAATGAGGAGTATGTTGTGCTCAGCGACTGCAACGTCGTATGCAACATTGATTTCCGTGAGGTTTTCAGCCTACATGACAAATCGGGTGCAGACATAACAATAGTTTACAGCCGCGGTGAGGCCCCTAAAATTGCCGATACCCTTGTGTTTGATATCGGTGAGGATGGCAGGATTAATAAAGCAGCAATGAACGGTTTTTCCTCTGAAGATGTCGATTATTCGCTTAACATCTACGTTATGAGAAAATCTCTGCTTCAAAGGCTCATTAATGAGGCAATAAGCCTCAATAACACAGATTTCGAGCGCGATATCATTCAGAAAAACACAGGCTCACTTAGAATATTCGGCTACAGAATCAGCGGATTTGCAAGGACTATCGACTCCCTGCAGAGCTTTTTCAATATAAACATGGAGCTTTTGAATAATGAAAACCGCTCCGATTTGTTTGAGCCCGAGCGCCCGATATATACCAAGGTGCGTGACAATATGCCCGCAATTTACGGGCTTGGCTCAAATGTCAGAAATTCACTGGTTGCGGACGGATGCATCATTGACGGCGAGGTTGAAAACTGTATTCTGTTCAGAGGTGTCCGCATCGCCAAAAACGCCAAGGTCAAAAACTCAATCATCATGCAAGGCTCCTTTGTGAGCGAAAACGCAGTAATCGAAAATGTCATAATGGATAAAAGTGTTGTTATAACGCCGAACAAATCGCTTTGCGGCGCGTCCAATTACCCTGTCTATGTCAGCAAGTGCATTGTCATCTGAAAATATTCGCACATTTCACATTTGGGAGGTAAAATATGAAGGTTTTATACGCATCAAGTGAAGCTCTTCCGTTCATGGCTAGCGGAGGCTTGGGGGATGTTGCGGGTTCACTTCCGCAGGCATTAAGAAAACGTCTTATAGGCTGCCGCGTTGTTATGCCGCTCTATGACGGCATCAAGCAGGAGCTAAAAGACCAAATGAAGTTCATAACACAAATCACCGTACCGGTTGCATGGCGCAGACAGTATTGCGGTATTTTTGAGGCGCGCGCCGGCGGCGTAATATACTATCTGCTCGATAATCAGTATTATTTTAAACGTGACAGTATTTACGGCCATTATGACGACGCAGAGCGTTTTGCGTTTTTCTCCCGTGCGGTGCTTGAGATTATCCCATACATTGATTTCAAACCCGATATCATTCACTGCAACGACTGGCAGACGGCGCTGACCCCTGTCTATTATTCAACGCTGTATGCCGGCAGAGAGGGTTATGAAAACATCAAAACCATCCTCACAATCCATAACATCCAGTATCAGGGCGCTTACGGGTATGAAATTCTCAGCAATGTCGTCGGTATCTCCTCTCAATACACATCTCTTCTTGAAAACGGCAATACGGTCAATTTTATGAAGGGCGGCATCGAGTGTGCAAACCTTGTCACAACTGTAAGCCCGACATATGCAAACGAAATTCTTGACCCGTGGTTCAGCTTCGGTCTTGACCCCATTCTCAGGCAGCGCTGCTCAAAGCTGCGCGGAATTCTCAACGGCATTGACACAGAAAGCTACGACCCTGCGGTCGACAAGGATATTTTCGCCGCTTTCAGCGCCGAAGACCTCTCCGGCAAGGCAAAAAACAAGGGGCAGCTCCAGAGGCTGTTCGGGCTTGAGTATGAGCCTGAAATGCCCCTCATCGGCATTGTGTCGCGCCTTGTCTCGCTCAAGGGGCTTGACCTTGTTACATCAGTGCTTGATGAGCTTATGTGCACTTCTCCCGTCCAACTAGTTATCCTTGGCGCGGGCGAATGGAAATATGAAAACTTCTTCAAGGAAATCTGCGCCAGATATCCGGGCAGGATTGGGCTGCGCCTCGGCTTTGTGCCGGACCTTGCACGCAAGATATATGCAGGCTGCGATATGTTCCTTATGCCGTCCAAAAGCGAGCCGTGCGGTCTTTCACAGATGGTTGCGCTCCGCTACGGCACCATTCCGATTGTGCGTGAAACGGGAGGGCTGAAAGACTCTGTAACCGACAGCGGTGACGGAATCGGCAACGGCTTCACATTCAAGGCCTACAGTGCCGGAGATATGCTTAATTGCATACGCCGTGCTCTCGCGGGCTATGCCGACAAGGAAGGCTGGGCTCATCTCACCAAACGGGCCATGGAATGTGACAACAGCTGGGGGCATTCCGCTAACGAGTACATCAGGACGTATAAAGAGCTGCTTAAATAATCGCACCTTTAATTTCAAAGGTATCCTTTTTAATTATTTCGGCGGGAGCAAGCCCCCGCCCTACGTTCAGGCGAGCCAACCAGAATGCAGTGTTTCGCAAGCCTTTTTTGTCAGGTAAGCATTAAATAATTTTGGCAGGAGCATTGCTCCTGCCATTTTTTATGTTATAATAATATCTGCTGAATAAACTGGGTAAACGGTTTATTCCAAGCTGAAAGCTAATCGTCAATATATGAGTTTGAAACATTATCTATAAAAGCCGCGAGGTTCATATGCTTGCTGGCAATATATTTTTCGGCACTTTCGATTATTGTCGCAACACACAAAGGTACCTCTGCCGTGCTTTCGTTTTCCTTAAAATCCTTTGAACAAACAAGGTCCATACACACATTCTCAACAGCTCTTATAAATATAGCATCATTTATAGGCACTTTTTTACCAATCCAATTCCGTGGAAGCTGACCTGACCTTATGCCGTAAATTATAATCCTGTAAATGCTCAGAACGTAGGAATAAAGCAACCGGTCTCCGTATTCAAAATTCTTATTCTTCATATCCTCCCGCACCTTTGACATGGCGCGGTATGTTGTGACGGTCGAAAGAATTTTATCCTCCTCAATATCGCCGGCAATGTTAAACGTCTCATTATAACCGAATTTGCTCTGGCTTCTGCCCAGAAGATAATCAGTTGTCACTCCGTAATAATCAGCCGCCTTGCAAAGAAAATCAAGCCCACACTCCCTGATTCCCTTCTCGTAGTGTGAAAGCAATGCCTGAGAAACATTAAGTTCAAGAGCGGCATCCTTTTGGCTAACTCCCTTGTCCTTTCTCAATTCAGTAATCAAGACTGATAAATTAGGCTTCAATTATTTCATCCTTCCTATACCCGCAGTATAATTATTATAAATCGCCGATAAAAAAATTACTATAATAAATATTCACAAATCTCAGCTTCTTTTTTTGGAGGTAACAAATGAAATCTTATTATGTTCACTTAATCCGCCACGGGCTGACAGACGCCGCTATTGAGGGGCGTTATATCGGCCACACCGATGTGTCCCTTTGTGAGGAGGGCAGGGCGCAGCTCGGGCAGCTCAAGGATGACTGTAAATACCCTGACGTACAGGCTGCTTTTTCAAGCCCTCTGAAAAGGTGTATTGAAACGGCGCAAATCCTTTACCCCGACAACAGCCCGATAGTTATCCCTGACTTGATAGAATATTACTTTGGTGAGTTTGAAAATCATACTGCGGAGGAACTGAAAGATCACCCTTTGTTTTCGTCATGGCTTGCAGGCGATGAGGGCGTTGTGCCTCCCTTCGGCGAAAGCAATGAGGATTTTTCAGCAAGAATCTGCAACGCTTTTACAAAAATTGTCGAGGGTCTTATGAAAACCTCAACAACGACTGCCGCCATTATCACACATGGCGGAATTATTATGGCCCTGCTCTCGGTTTATGGCATACCTGAACTGCCGATGCATGAATGGCTGACGCCTTGCGGCTGCGGTTATACTGTGCGTATTACACCGTCGGTATGGATGAGCGGGCAGAAATTCGAAATTGTTGAGGAAATCCCCGAAAATCCTGAGGATGCATATCCAAACGGCGAGGATGAAAAGATATATTGGGAGGATATAAAATGATTTTTGCGAATCACGCGCATATATATCCAAAAGAGATTAGGCCCGACGGCACTGTTGACAGTCTGAAAAAGCTCATGGAAGAGTGTTCGATTGACAAATGCGCCGCCTTTGCCACCTTTCCCGACAGGTTCAGGGATTCGGGAATCGGCATGAATCAGAACCGCTGGCTTGCACAGCAAATCAAAAACGATTCAAGCCTTGTGGGATTCGGTACAATTGATTTTGAAAAAGATAATCTGCGTGACCAGGTCGATGAAATTGCCGACTGCGGCTTTAAGGGCATCAAGCTTCACCCCCAGGCTCAGGAGTTTAAAATTGACTGTGAAAAAGCATTTGAAGTCTATCAGAGAGCGGAGGACTTGGGGCTTTTCATCACATTTCACAGCGGCATTCACTGGCACCGTCTGCGTGATAACCTCGTAACCCTGTTTGATGAGGTGGCTTATAATTTTCAGAGCCTTCGCTTTAGCATGGAGCATATAGGCGGATACAGCTATTTTAACGACGCTTTGGCAGTCATGGTCAACAATGAAAGGGACGGGATTCAGCCGAGAGTTTTTGCGGGCTGGACAAGTATATTTGACGAGGATAAAATCGGCGCCTGGTCGCTGACTGACGGGCAGCTTGAGGTTCTTCTCCATCAGACAAGCGAAGACAACAGCATTTTCGGGCTTGATTTTCCTTTCAAAAACGCTGAATATATTAAAAAGAGCATTGAACGCATAAACAGAATGAACATATCACAGCAGGCGAAGGATAAAATCCTCGGCATCAACTTTGAAAGAGAGATGTCGAGAACTATATAAACAGGGGTTTGCATGAAAAACACTTTTGAAAAAATATATGATATTGTAAGCAAAATTCCTAAGGGAAGGGTCGCAACCTACGGTCAGATTGCGGCTCTGGCGGGCAATCCCCGCTGGTCGCAGGTAGTGGGCTATGCGCTCCATGTCAACCCCGGCCCCGGAGTTATCCCCTGCCACAGAGTCGTCAACCGCTTTGGAGAGGTATCCGACGCCTTCGCTTTCGGCGGCGGCAATATGCAAACTGCTATGCTCGCGGATGAGGGCATAACCTTTGACAGTGACGGAAGGGTTATACTTTCTGAGAATCTTTGGAACGGGCATGAATGAGCCTGACCATTTTGATTATAAAGACGGAATAATACAATTAGATGATGAAGGTCACTTTAGAATGGAGAAGTTCAGATAGCGACATGTTTAATAAAAATATAAAGGAGAGATTTCAATGCCGTTTATTAACACCAAGGTCAGCATTGGGCTGACAAAGGAAAAAGAAAAGGCGATTAAGGAACAGTTCGGCAAAGCAATTGCCCTCATCCCCGGCAAAAGTGAAAGCTGGCTCATGCTCAATTTTGAGGATAACTGCCATCTGTACTTTAAAGGGCAGAACGCTTCTCCCCTTGCGTTTGTTGAAGTAAACCTGTTCGGCAGTGCCGGAAAAAACGCATATGACGCGCTCACCGAAAAAATAACAGACATTTTAAGCAAGGAGCTTTCAATCAACCCCTCAAATATTTATATCAAGTATTTTGAAACAAAATATTGGGGCTGGAATGGAATGAACCTTTAGAAAAATTTAAAAAAATTATAAAAATTTTACCTGTGAGAGAATATCGTGATAATGTCGGCACAAACTATGCTTGAAAAGCTTTTAAGGAGATGAAATAAATGCTTGACAGAATATCACTGATACTTGTAATCATAGGTGCTATCAACTGGGGAAGTATAGGTTTGTTCCAGTTTGACATTGTCGCATGGATTTTTGGTGGACAAGGCGCTATTGTCAGCAGAATAATTTACACAGTTGTTGCTCTTGCAGGTGTCTGGTGCCTTTCTCTCCTGTTTCGTGAGAACGCAGTTCTCGAAACAGGCGGCGGCGATGACTCACAGCAATAATTTTATATAATGCCTGAACTATGCTGAAACCAAATATGCAAAAGATACCCGCTGAAAGAGAGAATTTTCTTTCAACGGGTATCTTTATTATTGTTTGAATTCACAAACCGCACTCAACGGCAGGCATTAATTAAAAATGTCTTTGATTTCCGCAATAATTATATTGAATATCCTTGTGAATAATGAGCTGACTGCCGGAACCTCTTCACTGTGAACTGAACTGCCGATTGTGTATTCGTCAAAGACTTCATTGGTGTCAGTTCTATAGCTTTTGATTGCAATGCTGTCAGAGTCGAAATCCAAAACGGTATAAGTCGGTGAGTCAATATCGGGCGAGGATGCAATAAATGACGGCAGGACATCGGCGGGATTCCCTAACTTGCTGCCCGACGCTGAGCCTTCCTCAATATATACAACGCCGCCGTCGCTTATTTCAAAGTCCTGGAGCGCAAATGACCTTGAATAGGCATGGTCGTGACCGCTCAGGACAAGGTCAATATCATATTTATCAAACAGGGGCGCATAGAGAAATCTCCTTGCAGAACCGTCCTCGCCTGAATTGCTGCTGTAAATGCTGTGATGCATCATAACAACCCGCCATTGCGCATCGGGATTGCTGCTGACAGCCTCATTGATAAAGCTTTCATTATCAACGCTGAAATTATTGTTTGAATCCAACACAATAAACAGAACATCGGAATTTGTAAAATAATAGCTGTAACCTGCAAGCGAATTCAGCCTTCCATCTTTATATTCGTTGGGGTTGTTAAAATGGTACCTATAAAGCGGAAACTCAAATTCATGGTTCCCTATTGCTGCGGCTATCGGCACATTTCTGAGCATCGGGGCGGCAAGCAGAGAATTATATTGCTTGCTGCTGTAAGCCTCATTAATCTGATCCCCCGCCGAAAGAATAAAGCTGATATCGCTGTTTGAAGACAAAGCTGTATAAAGAGTTGAATACCAGCCGTAGGAATCGGAAATAAGAACATTATCATCCGAGCTGTCGCCTGAACGCCCCATCTGCGGGTCTGTAACAAACAGTGCGCTCAAAGAATCTGTGCCTGCGGTTTCAAAGCTCTCAGTCTCCTGCCACTCACCGTTGACCGTATAGCTGTAATAATAGGTGGTTTTGGGCGAAAGACCCGAAGCGGTGACCTTGTTTGTGCGGCTCATCATGACTGTTAAGCTGCTTTCTACCTCCACGGATTGTGCATCACTCAAATCCGCATTCAAGCCGATTTTAAACATGGGTTCAAGGTCAGCAATTGAAGAAATCCACGCAAAATTCATTTGTCCTTCGTCGCTGCCCGGAGTAAGGGCAACAAGGCTTTGATTTGTTTTTTCTGTCTGCCAAAGCGCAGACCAGTCAGCTTCCGAGATTTTTTCATCGACAGCGTAACAATTCAGCGGCATAGAAGCAAAAATCACAACAACTGCCACGAGAATAACAGCAATTTTTTTCATTGTCTCACCTTCCATTTTTAATAACGCTATTGAATTATACCAATTATTACCAAAATTAGCAAGCTTACAGTAAAATAATAACGTATTCTATATTCAAAATGAAGGTATTCCTGCAAATATGTAAAATACATAATACATTGCATATACATAGCGATTTTTATGGCTTTTCGGAACAATTTTTCCTTGTAAAGACGTTTTCTTTACTTTTTACCGCCCAAAATGGCTCATTTTTAAGAGTTTTGCACTTTTCCACAGAGTTTTCCACCGAAGTTAAGCAATTTACTTTACAAAGTCCCAAATGAATAATGCTTTTTAAGCTTTTTTAATATTCATTAATTACCGTTTTCTGGATTATATATTCATTCATTTTTAAGGATTAACCAATTTAAAATTGCATGTAAAAATATTAGCGAAAAAGCCGAAAACTCCAAAAATAAATTGTTTATTATACATCTGCTTCAGTTTTTCAAGAAGCTTTCAGTTGAAAATCATCATTTTTCCAGCATATTTAAAAAGTCAAGTTGTAAAGTATATCACTTTACAACTTGACTTCAAAACAGTTCCCCGCTTTTTTCGTGTATATGCCTGATTTTAGGAATCATTTAACATCAATCTTACTTTTATTAAAATCATCTGCATTTTTAAGCAGAAATTATATGCTTTTTTATTTTAAGTATATGAATTTAACTAAAAAGCAATAACCGTGTAAAGCTATACAGCTTTACACTGAAGAGCCATTTTTGAGGCTAAAACAGTTCATCTGCCAGCTGTTTTGCGCTCTGATAAAGGAAAACGAGGTTGCCCAAAGGGGCGGGCGCTGAAGCTGCAATATCCTCCAGCCTGTCATATAACGTGAAATCAAAGCTGAATTGATTTTCCGCAACAGTGAGTGTAACCTGCTCATCAGTCTGCAAGCCTGCTGTTGCCGCCCGCTCACCCTCACTTAATGCCTTTGTGTTGTTGCCTGCAATTATTACCCCGCAGACAACGCCGGAAATGCAAAGGGTGAACGTAATAACAAGGATATACGCACGCATTATTCCGGAAATTTCGTACTTTTCTTTCATTTTGTTTCCCTTTTTCTTAAATCCTACTTGCTTATATAATCCGACATGAGCGTTGCAAGAGCGCTGCCGATAAGCCTGCCTGAATATGCCGCCTCGTCAAGTGTATTTACATCGCTGCCCATTTCCAGAAGCAGGGAGCATTTGGTCATATCCATATTATACTTCCTTGTGCAGAAAAATACGGGACGCATCAGCCCCGGATACAAATCCTCCGCCGTTTTCTGAAGTTTAACAGCAAACCTGAGGTTATACTCCCAGTTTGGATAGTTTTTGATTGCTTTTTCCTGCGCCCCTGTTATTATCATAATCTGGGCGACCTTTTTGCCGTTTATAACGGCAGTCGGTTTCATCTTAACGCCGTTATCAAGCTGAATCGCATCCCTGTGGACATCAAGCACTATCTGTATATTGGGGTATTTATCCAGATACTTCTGAATTGTTGCCCTAGAGCGGTTATATGCGCCGCTGTAAGTCGAGTCATGGATTGTCTTGTCATGGATAACAATATATCCCGCGTTTGTCAGCTGCTCCGCTATTTCATCGCCGACTCTCGCCACATTGACGGATTCATTCTTACTTCTCGATATATAATTCTGAGCATACCATCCCCTGTCGAGGATTTCATACCCTTCGGTTGTGTGCGTGTGAACTATCAGCACAGCAGGTTTTGCTTTGTCAATCTTCAGGTCCAGAGTTTCATTTAAAACCTTTTCTATATTGATTGATTTTGTGGCAGTTGTGTTCCTGACATAGATATTTTTAAAGGTCGAGGTTGAATCCTTCTTACCGTAGGTGTACTCCGTAATTGTTCCGTCTTTTTTATCGTCTGCGGCACTTGCCTGATACTTTGCCATCAGGGCGGCAATATCATCGGGTATTGCTGTGAGTTTAACGGTCTTTTCAACGGTCGTGGCATTTTCACTCTGTGTTATTTCGGACGCCGCGCTTTTAACACCCGCATTTTCGGTAAAAGTCCCTGAAGTATCAGCATTCAGAAACCACTCGCTGACTTCATTAAAACCGCTCTCAGGCATTGCCAAGGCACAGCTGACAAGAGCCAGTCTCCTAATCATATTGTTCGGTGAAACAAAAACTGTTGCCGCCACAACGATTATTATTGGCATAGTTATTGCAGTAAATGCAGTAAACCGGCTTTTTTTCATTTTCGGTTTCAAGGGTTTGCCCTCCATGCAATATCAATATTAAGAATGCCTGCTCGTCTTGATTCTATTAATATCTTTTTGATTGAAAAAACACTCAATCAACTAATGCATATGCTCAAACCCTGTTTATTATTCTGTTCAGGACACCAAAGACAGCATATCTTCAACCGAAATGTGAGGCTGCAGCGAACGGTTGATTGCCATTGCAATGAGCCTTGCAGCGCGCTCAATCACCAAATCTATTTCTCTGGGAGTTATCATCATCTGGGAGCCGTCAGGCTCAAATTTCTCCCTCATTTCGTCCTCGTTGATATTCTCGCCGCCTTTGCTCACAAGGTCTAAGGCGAGGGTTGCGGCATCAACAACAGTCGGCACTCCTATGGCTATAACAGGCACGCCGAGGTTTTGCTGTGATATCTGTGTTCTGGCATTGCCGACGCCAGAGCCGGGCGTAACCCCCGTGTCCGCCATCTGAACTGTGCAGCCAAGCCGCGACATCCTACGGGCTGCGAGCGCGTCAATTGTAATAACAGCCGACGGGTTAATCGTTTTTACAACTCCGAGAATTGTTTCGCCGGTTTCAACGCCCGTACGCCCCAGAACACCAGGTACAAAGCAGGCGACTGGCCGAAGGTCGCCAAGTCCCGCCGATTTTGCGATTTCACTGCTGATGTGACGGGTCGCAAGCACAAGGTCCACACTTTTGGGGCCGAGTGCGTCAGGAGTAATATCCGCGTTGCCAAGCCCGACAACAAGAATCGTTCCGCTTTGCGGCAAAAGTGAAGTCAGCTCCTGCGCCAATGCTTCAAGCTGTCCGTCCTCAAGCTGAGCGGATTCTGTAAATGACGGCACCTCGACAGTTATATATTTGCCGATAGGCTTGCCCAAGGCTTGCGCGCCTTTGTCGTTGATAACCTCAATCCTTGTTATTTTTGCATTTTCCTTTTCAATTGTTTCGCATTTAATGCCCTCTGGTTCCTTTTCCTCAATAATTTCTCGGCGTTCCAGTGCCAGATCAGTTCGTAAATTCATACAATCCACCTTTTTTATATTTTACACTTGCATCTATCTGACTATATATAGTATTATTATTTTATCTCTTATAATTCCGGCTAAAATTTAAAAATTTTCTTGCATATTCCAATTCTTTGTGATATCATTATCACTCACCAAATTAGTAACTGGTAATTTTTTTGAGATCATTATCACTTGTGTAACAGATGAAGGAGGTGTCTTAATGCCAAACATTAAATCAGCTAAAAAACGTGTGCTCGTCAACAAGACTAAGGCAGCACGCAATAAGTCGCAGAATTCCGCTCTTAAAACAGCTATAAAGAAGGCTCATGTAGCCTCAGAAGCAAATTCTGCCGATAAAGAGGTGCTCGTAAAAGCAGCTATAAAGACTGTTGACCAAGCATGTGCCAAAGGTCTTATTCATAAGAACAATGCCGCCCGCAAGAAATCAGCGCTTGCAAAGCTTCTCGGCTAAGCAAAAGGGGCATAATTCTTTCAAATGAAAATTTTTTAAGGCAGGCTTTCGCCTGCCTTAATTCTTTTTGTCTTTCTCTACTCCCCCATGTCTCCTCCCCTGTCTTTTGTCCCGTATTATGATGGAAAATAATTCTTGACACAGATTTATAAAGAGTTTATAATTTTTGTATTCGAATATAGATTGGATAAGCGATAAATCCCCTTGTATTAAATAATATTAATTTAGGGAGGCATTTTTATGGACTCAGATTTCATAAAAGCAATCTGGCCGGATTGGGAAATAGTTGAGGTTTTGGGAAAGGGCTCATTCGGAACTGTTTATAAAGCAAAGCGTGACGAATTGGGGTCAACGTTCTTTTCTGCAATCAAGGTTATTACTGTTCCCCAAAGTGAAAGCGAAATTGCTGCGGTTAGAGCCGACGGAGTTGATAACGAATCAACACGAGCTTATTTTAAAAGCTGTGTCGATGATTGGGTTAATGAAATCAAATTAATGGAGTCATTAAAAGCTACCCAAAACATCGTAAGCGTAGAGGATTATAAAGTAGTTGAGCATGCAGATAAAATAGGGTGGGACATTTATATCCGTATGGAGCTTTTAACGAGCTTCACAGATTATGTCGGTGAAAAGACCTTAGACGAAGATGAAATAATTCGGCTCGGAATAGATATATGCAGCGCTTTGGAATTTTGCTCAAAGCTTAACATTTTACATAGAGATATTAAGCCGGAAAACATATTTGTATCTAAGTTCGGTATATTCAAGCTTGGTGATTTCGGGGTTGCCCGACAGCTTGAAAAAACAAATTCCGGGCTGTCCAAAAAAGGCACTTATCATTATATGGCGCCTGAGGTTTATAACGGAAAGCCATACACTTCAAATGTTGACACATATTCACTCGCTATCGTCTTATACAAACTGATTAACGACAACAGAACTCCGTTTTTACCTCCTTATCCGCAGCAAATAACTTTTCAGGATAAAGAAGATGCGTTGACACGCAGGCTGAACGGAGATTCAATACCTGCGCCCTCAAAAGCAAGCAATGAGCTTGCTGCAATCATTTTGAAAGCGTGTTCATATAACCCATCGTCAAGATATAACAGCCCTCTTGACATGAAGAACGAACTGCAGCGTGTTTTAGGTATTAAGGACAGAACGCATAACGGAGAAGTTGTTCAACAAGCCAATACAATTTTTTGCGCTAAATGCGGAGCTCCGCAACAACCGGGCGTTTCGTTCTGTAAAAAATGCGGAAATAAGCTGACGGCTTCGCCGGCACCTGTTTCATTAAATAAAAATTTGGGGACTGATTTTGACAAGACAACCGCAGTCAGAAAAGCCCCAGTAAATACCGGAGCGCAAGCCCAGCAAAAACCTGATTCGGAAACCGAATCGTTTGATACTCCGAATAAAAAGAATGAAAAGAAAACAGGTAAGAGAAAAGTAAAGGTACCATTAATTATTGCCATAGTCGTTTTAGTCCTTGCGCTTGCAGGAGGCGGAACTTATTTTGCAATGAATTTAGGTGACGAAGAAAAAGCAACCGAGGCAGGCGTTACTGTGACGGAAGAATCGACCTTGGCAAACAACACTGATACTACTGATGTATTTACGACCCTGCCTGTACAGGAAGAATCGACCGCCACATTAATCGCTGAAAATCCGACCGATACGGTCGCTGTCAATATCGGATATAAATATGATGAATATTCCACACCGCTGGGCGATATCAAAATAACAAATTCCAATTCTTTATTGACTCAAACAGATATTTCCGAGAGCTATATTATGGACACGATAGGAGATATTTACCTCAACAGCGGCGACCTGTTTGGTCTGAAGGCTTACTGTTCAGATAATCCGGGCTACATGGAGTTTTATACAGGCAAACAATATAAAAAGCTCGCCGGAGTAATATCTATCGCTGACAACAGCGACAATATGACAGGCGAAATCGAAATATATGCAGACGATGAATTGGTTTATTCCTCGGGGGTTAAGAGCAGAGCGTCAGAACCGTTTGCAGTCAACATTAATATTACAGGCAAAGACTGGATAAAAATTAAATTTGTCGGCAAAGAAGGAGAATATAATATATATGCTTTACTGTCCAATTTCTTAGTGAGCAAAAGCGCGGATACAAAAGGGCCTACGGCTCCTAAGCCAAAGGTTGTCGTTGCAGGGGCTCCAACCAAAATCAGCTCGCTCAACCTGGTCAACTGCGACAGATTGGAAAAAATCGTTGACCGCTCAATTGATGACACAGTCGGCAATAAGTACGGCTCAAATAATCTGTATACGCTCAATGCATATGACAGTGATTGCTACGGATATCTGGAATTATACACCGGCAAACAGGCGAAGAAAATTTCAGGTACAATTGCCATAGCCGACGGAAGCGATGATATGAAAGGCGAAATTGAAATATATGCCGATGATACGCTTATATATTCATCCGGCGTAGTAGGACGTACAACGGTGCCGTTTGATGTCAATGTAACAATCACAGGTGCTACCTGGGTAAAGGTCATGTTAAAAGGCGTTGAGGGTGATTATAACTTATACGCAATTCTCTATGATTTTGAGTTGAGTTAGGATGTGACGCCGAACAATGAAACATACAGTAAGCTACGCCTGCGTATGCTCTGTCGGAAAAATACGTCAAAAAAACGAAGATAACTTTTTTTGCGATTATTTGTGTCTGCCATCCAAAAATCATGGCTTAGAAAAGACCTTGTTCGGAGAGAACATCCTTATCCAACCTCAATCGTATGCCGTTTTTGACGGTATCGGCGGAGAAACAAATGGGGACATCGCAGCATTTTTGGCGGCGGATTGCTTGCGAAAGTCAATGATGAATCAAGCTGAAAATAAAGGCGAGCAAAAAGAGTTTTTACTTTCGGTCTGTGAGAAGATGAATGAAGCGGTTTGCGATTATTCGGCGGCACACGAAAGGGTGTATATGGGCGCCACAGCTGCAATTATTTATTTTGATGAGGAGAATGTATATATCTGCAATATAGGCGACAGCAGAATATACAGATTGTCCGACGATGAGTTAAGATTGATTTCAAAAGATCATACGGCAAATATTCCGGGCAAAAAGAAAACGCCCCTTACTCAGCATTTAGGTATATTCAAGGATGAAATGCAGATCATGCCTTATGTTGCAAAAGGAACGGTTCAATCCGGGGACTGTTACCTCTTGTGCAGTGACGGTCTGACGGATATGGTAACCGATGAAGAAATCAAACAAATCCTGTCAGAGAAGAGTTCACCTAAGCAAAAAGCCGAGAAGCTTCTTGCTTCAGCTATGGACAACGGAGGGGTTGACAACACTACCGTTATTATATGCGAGGTGAATGGTGACGAGGCGGGACTTGCCGGTCCCCTGCTCAAAGACAAACTTACAAATATGATAAAAGGCTTTAGGAGAGAATCATGAACAGTGATATTTTCGAAAAGACCACGTCATTCAGACATGCCAAACATACATCCGGCGCAGGAATGTTCATAAGCATTTTTGACGGCGAAAACAAACCGTACAAAATTAATCTTAGCGATTTTAATAAGGAAACAGTTACATTCGGCCGTGGGAGCGATAACGATATTGTCCTTTTATCGGGGTTGGTTTCGAGAAATCACGGGTATTTTAAGGTTTCCGAAAACAGGTGCATGATTTTTGACAACAACAGTACAAACGGGCTTACAATTAACGGTATGCAGGTAGAAGCTCAGCAGCTGGGTGAAGGAACACAGGTCAGAATTGATGATTACCTTGATCCGACGGCAAAAGGGGTACTTATTCTGTTCAGCTTTTCTGCCGATGAATTTATGTGGCAGAGCTTTGACATCAGCAACAAAGGAACTGTCACGATAGGGCGGGACGCCTCCTGTGATATCTGCCTTCCACACGTCAGCGTTTCAAAGGTTCATGCGAAAATTGTTGAAGAAAAAGACGGAAGCTTTTTTATCTATGATAACAACAGCACAAACGGTATCAGTATTAACGGAAAGACCGTTGCCCGAAAGGCAAGGCTTCGTGAAAAGGATATAGTGCTTATTACCAATTCAAAGATTATGATATCGGGGAGAACGATAAACTATTGCTGTTTTTCCGATGGCATAGGCGTTGACGCACTCAATATAGAAAAAACAGTGAAAGTGAAGGGCGGAAAACGCAACATTGCCAATGATATAACCTTGGCAATCAAGCCATGTGAGTTTGTCGCCATAGTCGGAGGTTCGGGCGCAGGAAAAACTACTTTTATGAACTGCATCAGCGGATATGTTAAGGCAACCAAAGGGCAGGTTGTTGTCAATGGCGAGGATCTTTACACGAACTACGACGTAATGAAGAATATGATTGGTTATGTCCCGCAGCAGGACATAGTATACGACAATTTGCTTTTAGCTGATATGCTCGATTATACCGCAAGGCTGCGTATGCCTAAGGATACAAGCGCACAGGAAAGGAAAGCGCGGGTTCAAGAAGTCATTGATATAGTTGAGCTGACGGGCAGAGAGGATACCTTCATCAGGCAATTGAGCGGCGGGCAAAAAAAGAGAGCCAGCATAGCCGTTGAGCTTCTTTCCGACCCAAACCTTTTTTTCCTTGATGAGCCGTCATCAGGCTTGGACCCCGGTACTGAGCGTAATTTAATGAAAACTCTCAAAAATATGACGCAAAAGGGAAAAACAATAATTCTCGTTACACACAACACTTTAAACCTGCATCTGTGCGACAAGGTTATTTTTCTCGGCAATGGAGGAAATCTCTGCTTCTGTGGGAAGCCTGACGATGCATTGCGTTTTTTCGGTGTTGACAATTTTGTTGATATATATAATATTCTGACAGACGATTCGGAATTTTGGAAAAATAAATACAGTTCTTCCGAATATATTTCTCGACCGCAGTTTTCATTTGCAGCGCAAAATGTTACAACTATGGAGGATTTGCCGCAGGACAGTAAGGGAACCGCATCTCATCAAATAGCTGTGCTGTGCAAAAGATATGCAAAGCTCTTAATCAACGACAGGCAAAGAATGCTGCTGCTTATATTGCAGGCGCCGTTACTGGGTCTGCTTATTTCTTTGGTTGCCAACGGGCGGCAATTTGATCAGTATGAAATGACAAAGTCAATACTGTTTGCGTTTTCCTGCGCGGCGTTTTGGGTGGGTATTTTAAACTCAATACAAGAGGTATGCAAGGAAAGGGTAATACTGAAAAGAGAATATATGACAGGCTTACGGCTTTCATCTTATATTGCATCAAAAATGATAGTCCTCGGCTGTCTCTGTTTGCTTCAGACGGTGCTTCTTGTTTCTGTCTTTTGGGTAACGGTTGTCAACGCTGCGGATAGCCAAGCGTTGGAAGAGGGCGTGTTCCTAAACTCAATGGTCGAGATTTTTATAACGACCTTTTTAACATCCTTTTCTGCTGCGGCAATGGGAATATTCGTATCTACGCTGTTTAAGAATGCCGACAGAGCCATGACGGTGGCTCCCATACTTTTGATGCCCCAGATTCTGTTTTCCAACGTGGTTTTTAATTTGGAAGGCGCAACAGAAAAAATTGCAATGTTTGTAAACTGCCGTTGGGCAATACAAGCATATGGTACAACTGCAAATCTCAACGAACTCCCGCACCGAATACTGGAAGAGTACCCAATGCTTAGCGGCTCAGTGAAGCAAGCTGATTTCTATGAGGATTTTTTTGAGTATACAACCATGCATCTGGTTAGCTCATGGCTTGTTCTGGGGCTGTTTATAGCAGCATTTGCGTCAGCGGGAATACTGGTGCTGAAGAATGTTAAGAAATCATAATCCGAGTAAAAACCGTTAATGAATAAATCGGTATAATTGCACAGAAACGGAGAAGACATCATTATGGAAGCGTATGTTAAAGAACAGATAAAGTACGGGGCGAAGTATCTCCCATACAATCTGCTGAAATCCTTATTCATATCGAAAAGCTCGCCTGAAACAGAGGCTTTGAGAAAACGGGGCTTCATCTGCGGTGTGTGCCATCCGAGCGAAAACTTTGAACAGATAAAAACCGCAAACATCGGGTGGATACGCATCGACATTCCGTTTCCGTATGACAGTAACGGAGAAATAAGCCAATCCTATGAGTCCTTTAAAAAGCGAGCAAAATCATACTCCGACAACGGTCTGAAGGTCATGGCTGTAACACCGTATGCCAGGGATTATATAAATATGGGCATCGACCCTCGCCGAAAGGACGGCGAGGAGCGCGTGCGCTCAATTGCAAGGTTCATGCTTGAAGACCTGCGCAAAATAGTTCCGGCTTTTCAGATAACGAACGAAATGGGTATACCGCACTTTACACTTCCGCTTACAATGGATGAAGCGGCAAGGTTTATCGGTATTCAGCTTGAAGAGATGTACCCAAACCGCGGGGACGTAATTGTCGGATATAATTCCGCCGGTCCGCAGGCAGATTTACATTATAAGCTCAAACCGTACCACAAGTACTGTGATTATGTCGGTATAGATATCTACATCGGCTGTTTTTTTGATATGGGCGGTTATATGTGGTTCTTCGATGCTATGCTCAAGTATTTATGGGCTTTCACAGGCAAGCCCATTCTTTTGCAGGAGTTTGGGTATATAAGCGGCGGCGCGCCAAAGTCAAAGGATGAAAAACAGAACATACTGAAGGGTTACGGAGCATCCGGCGAGAAGGAAGCAAGGGAAAACATCGCCGCATTTGTCGAAAAGCTTCCGGAGAGATTGAAAAATCATGTCAAATATGTCGGCAAAAATGACATGAGCCGCTACGCCGACCTGCTGTTCAAAAGTGACCTTGTAAACCATCTATACCGTGAGCTGCCAAAACGCACGCATATCCCAGGCTATCCTCACACTCCCGAGGGGCAAGCAAAATTCTATGCTGATATCATACCGCGGCTGTATTCAATGAATTTCCTCTGCGGTATGTTCATCTATTGTTATTCGGACTCCGATGAGTGCTATATTTGCGGGCAGAGTGACTGCCCGACAGAAACGCGCTGGGGGCTGGCTGATTGCGCAGGCCGCCCGAAAAAGTCATATTACGCCGTACAGAAAGCTTTTGGCAATATAGCACAGAAGAACCTTAAAAAATGTCATAAATAGCCTGACGGACAATGCTGAAGCTCAACCATATCAAATGTCATTCAAAGAGTTTGGGCGTCTCTTGGGTGTAAGGCTTTTTATATTCCAACTCGCATAAAGGCAGAGGATTTGCATCCTCTGCCCGTATTGGTTGTAGATTGTCATTTGCAAACCATTTTTTAATTCAGGAACACGGCTTTGTATACTCGTATAATTACGGAGGCAGTTTATGGATAATGTATTTTCTTATCAGAATGAAAAAACAAGAGAAATCTCATTCCCGCTGGGCGGTATCGGAACCGGCAGCATTGGATTGGGCGGAAACGGGGGGCTGTTGGATTGGGAGATATTCAACAGACCGAATAAAGGCTCCAGGAACGGTATGAGTCATTTTGCCGTCAAAGCGGTTAAGGATGGCAGTCTGCTTTCCGCAAAGGTTTTAAACGGAGATTTAAAAAAGGATTTGGTCGGGCAGTATTCGAAAGTCAACTTTTCGGGATACGGGTATGGACCCGGTGTTGATACTATGGCGGGGTTCCCCCATTTTTCCGGTCAGACATTTGCAGGTGAGTTCCCCACGGCAAAGCTTACATTCCATGATGAGGGATTTCCGGGAGAGATTACGCTGACAGCGTTTAACCCCTTTATCCCTCTGGACGATAAGGCTTCCGGTATTCCCGCCGCTTTCTTTGAAATTGAAATAGAAAATACCAATGACTTCGCGATTCAATACACGGCAGCGTTATCTGTCAAAAACTGTTTTTCTGAGGAAAGCCGCAATTGCTTCATACGTCGGGAAAAGCTTTCAATGATTAAACTGTATCAGGATAAATTGTGTCCGGAGGATATTGGTTTCGGCGATATTACCATAGCGACAGACAGCGATAGTATTCAATATCAGGAAAGCTGGTTTCGCGGCGAATGGTTTGACGGCGCAACCGTTTTCTGGAATGATTTCTGCAGCGGCGGCTCTCTGGTCAACCGTACATATGACCGCTCCGGCAAAGGGGATATGGCGACGCTGGCAGCCGAATTTACCGCTCAGGCGCATCAGATAAGAAAAGTGCGTTTTGTGATTTCCTGGAATTTTCCAAATCAATATAACTACTGGAACCCATATAAAAAGCAGACAGATAGAGGGGAAAAGGATATAACTTGGAAGAATTATTATGCGACGCTCTTTTCCTCTTCATCCGAGACGGCCTGTTATTGTCTGAACCATTGGGACGACCTGTATGAGAAAACCCTGAGATTCAGGGATGCCATGTTTTCGTCCACACTTCCCAAAGAAGTGATTGAAGCGGTTTCAGCCAACCTGGCCGTGCTGAAATCGCCCACCGTCCTGCGTTTAGAGGATGGCTCATTTTACGGCTGGGAAGGGGTCCATGAGCAGGAGGGAAGCTGCGAGGGAAGCTGTTCACATGTATGGAATTATGCCTACGCTTTGCCGTTTTTGTTCCCTGCGCTGGAACGTTCCATGCGTGATCTTGATTTTCGGTTCAACCAGTGGGAGAACGGCAGGATGTCGTTCCGGCTCCAGCTTCCGGTCGGGCGTAAGCCGGACGGTTTTCATCCCTGTCTTGACGGGCAGATGGGGGCTGTTATTAAAACATATCGGGACTGGAAGCTTTGCGGAGACGACGACTGGCTGAGAAAAAACTGGCCGGCAGTCAAAAAAGCCCTCGCATTCGCGTGGCATGAGGAAAATGATTACAACTGGGACAAAAACAAGGACGGCGTATTGGAGGGGCGGCAGCACCATACTCTGGATATGGAGCTGTACGGCCCCAGCTCATGGCTTCAGAGCTTTTATCTGGCAGCTCTGAAGGCCGGCGCAGAAATGGCGGATTATCTGGGAGAGACGGAAACCGCTGAGGAATACCGCCTGATTTTCAGCAGCGGGAAATCCTGGTGCGAATCCCATCTGTTTAACGGGGAATATTTTAACCAGGAAATTGACTTGAAAAATCGTGAAATACTCAAACCGTATGAAGGTGCACACGAACGGTACTGGAACGAAGAAGCGCAGGAAATAAAATACCAGATCGGGCACGGCTGCGAGATTGATCAGGTATGCGGACAGTGGCACGCCAACATCTGCGGATTGGGCGAAATATTTGAAAAGGCAAAGGTGCAATCTTCCCTGCAGAGTATTTACAGATACAATTTCAAAAGGGTGATGCGCAGATTTTTCAACCCCTGCCGCATTTTTTGCCTGAATGAGGAGAGCGGGACTGTCATCTGCGAATACCCTGAAGGCACGGAAAAGCCGACAGTGCCGATTCCCTATTGTCAGGAGTGTATGACCGGCTTTGAGTATCAGGCCGCCGCTCTAATGATTAGTGAAGGAATGACCGAACAGGGGCTTGAACTGGTCCGTGCCATCCGAAGCAGATATGACGGGGAAAAACGTAATCCATGGAATGAGATTGAGTGCGGAAGCAATTATGCCCGCTCCATGGCAAGCTATTCGCTCATTCCGATATTCAGCGGATTCATTTTTGACCTTCCGAAAGGTCTGATCGGCTTCGACCCGATACAGAAAAGCGAGACCTTCCGCTGCCTCTGGAGTGTTGACAGCGGATGGGGCTTGGTGGAAATTGTCCCTCATCAAACGCAGATTCGTTTGCTGGGCGGGCATATTCGGATATGTCAGTTGAAGCTGCCGTATCTGGGTGATAAGGCGGTAAGCGTAAAGGCCGACGGCGCCGAGCTGGCGGCTGCCTGCCGTAACGGATTGATTTCTATGCCTTATACGGATGCAAAGCAATCGGTCACTGTCACATATTAAAATCAGTGAAAACCGGCTAAGGCGCATATGCGCATAAATTTTGTTGTCAGTGGAAAGATACTCATGAAAATACAATAAAAGGGGGAAGATTTTTATGGGCGACAATCAAAAAAAGAGTACGTCAAACGGCAAAAAGAAGGATAAAACGTTCCGCTCAAAGCATGTCAACCATGACCCGAACGCTGAAAGCGCAAGGGCGGTTTTCGGCCTGAACAATGATAAAATCAGGAACAAAGATGAATCCACTTAATGATATATATCTTGAAATCGAAAAGCATTTGATGCAGGACGATGCACCGTCAGCGTTTCTTGAGGAGCTTTTCTGTGATGATTTATATAATATTTTCCCTTTTAATATGCTCATAAAGCTCAAGCAAACCGCACAGTCCCCAAAATATCACCCTGAGGGAAATGTCTGGAACCACACCATGCTTGTTGTGGATGAAGCTGCAAAGGTAAAGGATAAAAGCACGAATGCCTCAGCTTTTATGTGGGCGGCACTGCTCCATGACATCGGCAAGTCCAATACAACAAAACTGCGCAACGGCAAAATCACTTCATATAACCATGAAAGGGTCGGAGCGACTCTTGCGAAAAGATTTATGAGAGAGTTCACAGATAACATCGATTACATTGACACGGTGGTGTCGCTCATACGGTGGCACATGCAGATTCTTTTTGTTGTCAACAACCTGCCGTTTGCCGATATTCCGTCTATGAAGGCGCAGGTCAATATTTACGATATAGCATTGTTTGGCTTATGCGACAGGCTCGGACGGCTTAACCCGAACCGCGCCGAGGAAGAAAGGAATATCAAACTGTTCCTGAAAAAATGCGAAGAATAAAACACGGTATGCAGATTGACTGCACACCGTGATTAATTGTTTGGATTATTCTCTGTGCCATTTTTAATAAACTCAACTTGTCCCTTTTCAGTTTCATAAGATTATGTGTTATTCGGATATAATATTATTGACGCCATTTTCATTTTGTGATACATTGGTGTCAGTGGATGGAGTATTTAACTTAGTACGAGAATTATTCTCCTGCTTTGGTGCTCCATCCGCTATTTCTATTGTATGAATATTAAATTTGTTACCTCTGTCGCTTTTTCTGATGTCAATATTAACATTGTACTTTTTGCCGTCAACAATTATCGGTGATGTCAAATAGGCACAAGTTACTTTACTGCCCTCGGCGGCGGTGTTTTCTTTTGTCTCAACCGCTTTAAATTCAACCTGCCCATCATCTGCTTCAAAAGATTTTGTGTAATTTCCTGAATTTTCGGATATAATATTATTGACGCCATTTTCATTCTGTGATACATTGGTGTTAGAGGTAGCCTGCCCTTGATTAAAAGTAACTTTTTGAGTTACTGCTTGGGGGGTTACTTTTTTATGTTCTTTTTGAGTAACGTCAGGGGTGACATGGGGACGCAGGTTGACTGCACACCGTGTTTAATTTTAATTTGTCAGAAACGCCCACCGTCATGCCGACGTTGACTCGCCGCCCGCCTTATACCACAGATTAAGCGTGTCAAGGATTACATCGGGGTTTTTCGTGATAATATTTGCAACGCCGTATGAAATCATGTTTGCAATCTGCTCACTGCTGTCAGCATCAATGGCTATCACTTTTGCGCAGTAATCGTTCTGGACAGCTTCAACAAGCTCTTTTGTGATTCTTTGCGCCGGCAAAACTACACCATCGGCGCAAT
>CAZBHG010000002.1:26712-43940 GCA_964491735.1 uncultured Eubacteriales bacterium | reverse complement strand
TTAATTAAACAGAGTAATTAATATTTAAAACAAAAAAATCACATTTAAAAAAACTATCAGAAATGCTATTACCCTTTTGGCTGTCGTAATCATAATGGCTAATCCTTTCGCGGTTAACTTATCCCAGCCGTCCGTCTATAAAATTATTGTAGCCGATAACATTTTCATTCATCGGCACGGCGACATCGGTGAAACGGTTGTCGTGCGCGGTTGACGACCTGCCCGCCGAATTCAGAATTATCCCGACCTCCGAATTTTCAAAGGTGTTGTTGTAAATATCAACGGCATACATGCTCCGTACAAAATTTATGTTGCCTCTGGGGCCTGAATTGCCCAGAAAAACATTGCCGTGTATGCGGATATTGTTGTGAGGAAAATCGCCGTGATTGCCGATTGCGGGTGAAAAACCGCTGCATTCAAATTTGCAGTTGCTGATAACAATGTGCCTGCATACGGTCATATCGGGGCAGATTTCAGTCGTTTCATAGCACCATGGCAGCGCGCCGTCAAGCTGTATAAACTCCGAATTCTTCCCGCCCTTCATTGAGCCTTCAAAAATGCAGTTGTCAACAGTTACATACTCGCTGCTGTTGCACTCGTAAAAATGCCAGGTGTTGCCGTTTTTGAACTTGCAGTTTCTTATGCGCAAATCCCTCGAATGGCTGTTGTTAAGGAGAGTGGCGTTAAAATCTATTTCGGCGCAGCCGTCAAAAGTCGCACCGATAATATCAACATTGTGCGTGGCGGTATAGCCACCCATGCCGGCATCCGTATAATTTCCGAGCAGGTACCTCTGTTCCGCTCCGCCCCGAAGGAGAGTGGCACCGTTTTCAAAAATCAGGCGCTGATTGGAATAGTAGAGGACACACTTATCAATGCGGTATATTCCCACGGGGAAGAAAACCGTTCCGCCGTTCTCTCTGACACAATCAAGAGCGTTCTGTATGGCGCCCGAATCGTCCGCGATACCGTCACCGTAAGCACCGAAGCCTGTTTTAACATTCACAAAATTATTGCTGTCCATATAAAATCCTCCTTCAGTCTGAGGCTTCATCACAAAGGTATCCTCCTCCATGAAGTTTAATATTCCAATTCAGTTATGTCAACAATTATTTCCATATTCTGTAAAAGACCCCCATCCCCAAAATTTTAATAAGCTTGATTTGTTTAATAAATGATGTTAAAATTTACCAACAAGACATTTGGGGAGGAATTGCGGCCATGATCTTTTCAAAAATCATTTCTTTCGCGCTGGCCTTTGTCCAGTTTGTATGTGCGCTGTTCGGCATCGGGAATTTTAAAGCTGATATTGACTTTGGTGGAACGGCATACGTTCAAGAGGAAATCGCCGTCCCTATGACGCTTATAGAAAACGGTTCGAGCGAATACGTTATTGTAAGAGGCTTGAATGCCGTTGAATCGGAAATCAAGGCGGCAAACGAGCTGCAAAGCTATCTTAAACAAATCAGCGGAGTTACTCTGCCGATTGTTACAGATGAGCAGGCAGCTCAGGCAAAAGAAATAATAGTCGGTGAAACCAGCCGTGAAGGAAACGGCTCGTACACAATTGACCGTGATACTCTTGGTGGCGAGGGTTTCATGATGTTTGTTGAAGGCGAAAACCTTATTATTGCGGGTGGCAAAAAGCGAGGCACACTTTATGGAGTTTATACTTTTCTTGAGGAACGTCTCGGCTGCCGATGGTATACGCAAGAGCTTGAAGTCATACCGGAAAGTGATACGGTTATAATCGATGCTGAGCTTAACGACACTCAGGTTCCTTCCTTCGAGTACCGTTATACCGACTGGTACAGTGTAAATGACAGTGAATGGAGAGCCAGGCAGAAAATCAACTGCAACAACACAGCTGAAAACGGCGGCGGAGTATATTATGCAGGTCGTTCCTGTCATACATTTGCTACGTCTCTGTGCTCCGCCGATACATATTTTGAAGAAAATCCCGAATATTTTATGTATAATGAAGAAACAGACGAGCGTGATTCCCGCCAGCTCTGCCTTTCAAATCCCTATGTGCTTGAGAAAGTTAAGGATGAAGTGCGGAGCCTGCTTGAAGCGAATCCGGAGGCAAGCCTTATTTCACTTACGCAGAATGATTACAGTATTTACTGTGAGTGTGATGAATGTAAAAAAATTGCCGAACAATACGGCGGTCAATCAGGAATAAACATATGGTTTGTCAATAAAATTGCAGAGGAATTTGCAGACGAATATCCTGATGTTATGTTCCAGACATTTGCTTATCTCTATACACGCTCAGCCCCCACGGGCATTGTTCCTGCCGACAATGTCTGCATTTATCTATGCTCGATAGAATGCTGCTTCTGCCACCCGCTCTCGGAATGTGGGCATATCAGAGACGAAACTTTTGGGGGGAAACTTACGGAGCAGGAATGCAGTTTTTCCGAAGATATAAAGGACTGGGCAGCAATTTGCGACAATCTCTATATTTGGGACTATACGGCAAATTTCAATATCACGCTCATGCCGTTCATGAATTTTCAGGTTATGTCACCGAATATTAACTTCTTCCTTGAAAACAATGTCAAGGGAATATTCGAGGAGGGGTTGCCCAATATCGGATATGACGGCGGATTCGGTGCAATGAAGGCTTATGTTCTTGCAAAGCTAATGTGGAACCCCGATGCAGATGTGGAATACTACATGCGTGATTTTGCAAAGGCATATTACGGCGAGAAAGCCTCGGAATACGTTATGGATTACCTCGAATATATGACAAATAAAATCAGTTCTTCGGGGCATCAACATATTTGGGAATGGCACTATGACTGCACCTTTCTTACAGCATCCGAAACTTCATATCTCAACGATTTGTGGTCAAAAGCAAAAGAATCCTGCCAAACAGATGAACAGCTTTTGAATATAAGGCGAAGCGAACTTGAATACAGAACATTCAAAGCCGATCTATTTCTTGACGAATTCAGTGTTTTAAATCCGCTAAGATATTTCGAGAACAAGGAGTTGTATTACGATTTAAAGGAATTCGGTATTATCAAGGTAGTCAGCGGCTCGACTCTGCCCGAAACACCACCAAATTTCATAAAACGCCCCATTGAGTGGAGCGATGTCGATTGGGACTGATAAACGGATTTTATTAACACATTACATATTAAAAAATATAGATAAGAAAGCAGCGGCAAGAAGTATTTTATACTCTTGCCGCTGCTGTTTCACTATCAAAGGCAAAAAGACGCTCTCTATCAATATACAATAATGAGCGTATCATTGCCGCTGCCCTGCGGAAGTTTTAGCTTGTTCAATAATTATACTGCATCAAGGATTATTCGCACTACACCGCTACAACAAATTTATATCCGAACCCCCATACAGTTTCGATATACTGCTCATAAGGATGAATATTTACCCTCAGGGTTTTGATATGCGTGTCCACCGTTCTGTCCATACCGACAAAATCGTAACCCCATACCTCGTTGAGAAGGTTGTCCCTTGAAAATGCCTTGTTCGGGTTTTGAGAGAGAAAATGCAGCAGTGCATATTCCCTGGGCGGCAAATATACCTCTTTGTCGTCCACATAGACAGCCCGTGACACGGTGTCTATGTAAAGCCCACCGAAGGATATGTTCCGAGGCTGAGTGCGCTCAATTTCACCGCAGCGGCGAAGGAACACCCTTATCCGCGCCGTCAGCTCCGGAACCGAAAAAGGTTTGACAACATAATCGTCCGCCCCAAGGTCAAAGCAGGCGAGCACATCCTCTTCCCTGCCGCTTGAACTCACGACGATTATCGGAACATCGGAAACCTTGCGAATCTGACGGCAGACAATTTTGCCGCTGAGTTCAGGCAGTTGGGCATTAATTACTATCAGGTTATAATCATTGCGGCGAAACATTTTGAGCGCGGCAATTCCGTCAGGAGCTTCGTCGCAAATGAAGCCTTCGGATATTAACTTTTTGCTGACTGCATTTCTGGCTATTCTGTCATCATCAACAATAAGCAGACGTATGCTCTCCATGAAGTATCCTCCTCAAGGGAAAATAATTCGGCAATAATATACATTTTACATTATCTTTATAAATATTACAATAAAATTATTTAATTGTATTTTTATGCCTCATTAAAGCTTTCCTTACATGCTCAAACGGGCTGTGCATAGCCGCGCAGCCCGTTTTGATAATTATTGCTTATTTTACTTTTCCGTATAATCGGATACGACTTTTTTCAGTATGTCAACGGTTTCAAGCGCGTTTGTCAGCTCCCTCTTGAGACGGTTGTTGTCGGCTTCAAGAGCCAGCACGCGGACAGACTCAAGCTCCTCGCGTGAATGGCTGCCCGCTGCTTCACGGGCGGGTTCCTCTGCCGGCAGCCCGCACCTGACGGCAGGCTGATTTGAGCTGACTGTGAACCTTTCATCCGTAAGCTGATTGAACTGACCGCGTTTGACATAATGGGTGTGGAGAAGCTGGTGGGAGGTATGGCCGCACGGCTCCCCGAGAAAATCCTTATAGATTTCCGTAATGTACGGATTGTCGTGTGACTTGCGCAAAATCTTTTCCTCGTCCTCCGTATAAAGCCCGCTCAGACGCTTTGTGCGCACGTCAGGGTCGTCCGACCTCGGCTGACCGCCGCCCATAATGCATCCGTTCGGGCAGCCCATAACCTCGATAAAGTGATAGGGCGACTCGTTCTTTGCAATCTGCTCCATAAGCACCTTCGCGCCCGCAAGACCGCTTGTGACAGCGACCCTGATTGTAAAGCCGTCAAGGAACTTATACGCCTCCACAGGATTTTCAATGGTAATTGACGCTTCTTTAATACGCTCAAGCCCGACTATCGGCGTAACGTGAAGCCCCTCAAAAGGAAGCTCGCGCCCCGTGACAAGCTCATAAACCGTACGCAGCGCTGCCTCCATGACTCCGCCGGTCAGGCCGAAAATATCCGCCGCGCCGGTTGACAGACCCAAGGGATTGTCAAACTCTTCGTCCTGAAGGTTAGCAAAGTCAATGCCCATTTCCTTAATCATTGAGGCAAGCTCACGCGTGGTAAGCACGGCGTCGACATTTGCAAGCCCGTCGTTCTTCATCTCGTCACGTTTAATTTCGTACTTCTTTGCGGTGCAGGGCATAACGGAAACGACATAGAAATCCTTGGGGTCAACATTTATATTTTCGGCATAGAAGGATTTAACAAGCGCACCCAGCATAGTATGCGGGGATTTGCAGGTCGAAAGGTGGTTGAGCTTTTCGGGGTAGGTATGCTCGATAAACTTTATCCAGCCCGGGCTGCAGCTTGTTATCATCGGAAGAGTGGCGCCTCCTCCGGTCAGCGCGGCCTTTACCCTTGTGAGAAGCTCCGTGCCTTCCTCCAGAATCGTGAGGTCTGCCGTAAAGTTTGTGTCAAAAACATCGGCAAAGCCGAGCGCATGGAGAGCTGCGGCAAGCTTGCCCGTAACACGGGAGCCTGCCTCCAAGCCGAACTCTTCACCTATTGCAACACGAACAGCGGGAGCAGTCTGCACAACAACACGCTTGCTCTTGTCATGAAGGGCGTTCCATACTTCCTGAATTGAGTCGGTTTCCTTTAATGCGCCGACAGGGCAGACAACGGTGCATTGACCGCAGAAGCTGCAGTTGACATCACCGAGCGGAAGTCCCATGGCGGGGCTGATAACGGTTTTAAACCCTCTGTTCTGCGCGCTGATAACGCCGAGACCCTGAACTTCATTGCAGACAGTCACACAGCGCCTACACAAAATGCACTTGGCTGTGTTGCGCGTGATGGATGTCGAAATATCTGTGCTGCAGTCGGAACGTTCACCCTCAAAGCGTGTCGATTCAACGCCCAAAGTTCTGCCGAGAGCCTGAAGCTCACAGCTCTGGCTGCGGCTGCAACTCAGGCAATCCTTTGAATGGTCGGAAAGCAGCAGCTCATAAAGCACTTTGCGCGCTTTGCGCACACGCTCGGAATTGGTGTGTATAACCATACCCTCGGAAATTTTGGTCATGCAGGAGGGCATGAGAGTTTTTGCGCCTTCAACCTCAACCACACATATTCTGCATGCGCCGAACTGATGGACGTTTTTGAGATAGCAAAGGTTCGGGATGCTTATGCCGTTGGCTCTTGCCGCCTCGATAATTGTTGTGCCTTCTTCAGCCGCAATCTTTTTGCCGTTAATGGTTATATTAATTAAATTTGTCATATCGTCTTACCTCCTGTCACAATGCAGGCATCGCATGGCTTCCGCCACAGCCTTGAGCTTGTGATATCCCAATACAACCTCGTCAAAGGAATCCTTGCGTTTCTCGGGGTCCAGCTCCTCAATGGGGAAGCGGTTAAGTGCAACGACCTCGTCGTCTCCGAAATCTCTCGGAATATCAATCGGTGCGCCTTTGTTCAGCTTGCCCTTTCCGCCAAGATACCTGTCAATGGAAATTGCGGTCTTCTTGCCGTCCGCAATCGCCTGAATAACAGTGTCAGGCCCGTGCGCGACATCGCCGCCGGCGAAAACGCCGTCCATAGTGGTCATCATTGTTTCATTGTTAATAACGAAGGTTCCCCACGGTGTTATGCCGATTTCACTCTTCTTGATGAACGGCAAATCCGCATACTGGCTGACAGCGGGAATAACATTATCGACTTCAATATAGAAATTGGAGCCTTCGATCGGTTCTGATTTACGGCGGCCTGTCTTATCAAACTCGCCGAGCTTCATCTTCACACATTCAATCTTTGAAATACTTCCGCCCTTTGAGCCGACAAAGCGGACGGGGCTGACAAGCTCCATAAGCTCAATGCCCTCTTCAAGAGCCGCATGAACCTCTGACTTTGCGGCGGGCATCGTATCTGCCGTGCGGCGATAGACGATAATAACCTTCTCCGCACCCAGACGCAGAGCGGTACGTGCGGAGTCGATGGCTGTGTTGCCTCCACCGATAACTGCGACTGTCTTACCAAGCTTAATTTCCTTATGTAAATTGACTCCTTTGAGGAAATCAAGGCCGTGAATAACGCCTCCAAGGTTTTCGCCCGGAATGTTGACCTTCTGAGGAATCTGTGTGCCTGTTGCGACATATACCGCGTCATACTGAAGCCTCAGCTCTTTAAAGCTGATATCTTTGCCGATTTCGGTATTGAGATGGATGTTGACACCCGCCTGAGCAATCAAATCAACCTCATGCGCGAGCACGTCTTTTGGCAGCCTGTATTCGGGAATGCCAAAAGCCAGAACGCCTCCCGCGACAGGCTGTGACTCAAACACGTCAACATCATAGCCTATACGGACAAGATAATATGCGCATGTAAGCCCCGATGTGCCTGCGCCTATGACGGCGACTTTGTTTCCGTTCTTTGGGAACACTATGTCGTTGACAAACGGCTTTTCGTTTTTGTAGGCGTAATCCGCAACAAAACGCTTGAGGTCGCAGATTGCCAGAGCCTCGTCAACAGTGCGGCGGCGGCATTTGCTTTCACACGGATGTGTGCAGATACGCCCGCACACAGCAGGGAACGGATTTTCCTGACGAATTAGGTTGTAGGCGTCAATAAACCTTCCCTTTGCAATAAGCGCGAGATAACCGGGGACATTGACATTTGCGGGGCAGGTGTTTTCACAGGGTGAAATAAACAGCTCCGAGCAAACGCCCGCGCGGCAGTATTTATTATGAATATGTTCTTCGTATTCCTCACGGAAATTTCGTATGGTGCTCAGGACCGCGTTCGGAGCTGTCTGCCCCAGACCGCACATCGCTGTATCCTGAATAACCTTTGAAAGCTCTTCGAGAAGCTCGATGTCGCCATCTTCTCCCTCTCCTCTTGTGATACGTTCGAGTATCTCAAGCATGCGTTTCGTGCCAAGGCGGCATGCCGTACACTTGCCGCAGGATTCGTCGCGTATGAAATCCATAAAATAACGCGCCGTATCAACCATGCAGGTATCCTCGTTCATCGCAATGAGACCGCCCGAGCCTATGATTGCGCCGAGCTTCTGAATGGATTCATAGTCGGTGGGAACATTGAGGTTGTCGGGTGTGACGCATCCGCCTGAGGGGCCGCCGATTTGAGCCGCCTTGAATTTCTTTTTATCAGGAATACCTCCGCCGATATTAAACAGGATGTCGCCCAGCGGCTTGCCTATCGGAACTTCGACAATGCCGGTGTTGACAATGTTGCCCGCAAGCGCAAATACCTTTGTACCCTTGCTTTTCTCGGTGCCGAACTGTGAATACCATTCACCGCCTTTAAGCAGGATAGGGGGAATGCTTGCAAAGGTCTCAACATTGTTGATGATTGTCGGCTTATTAAACAGACCCGACTGGAAGGGGAACGGAGGCTTTTGCCTGGGCTCGCCCCTGCGCCCTTCAATGGACGCCATCAGTGCAGTCTCCTCACCGCAGACAAACGCGCCCGCGCCTATGCGGATTTCAAGGTCAAATGAAAAATCGCTGTTAAAAAGCTTGCCGCCGAGAAGCCCTGCTTCTCTTGCTTCTTTTATTGCTGCGCCAAGGCGCTCAACAGCTATTGGATATTCTGCCCTTACATAGACGTAACCCATGCTTGCACCTATTGCGTAGCCGCCCAGCATCATGCCCTCAATAACCGTATGCGGGTCGCCCTCAAGAACGCTTCTGTCCATAAACGCGCCGGGGTCGCCCTCGTCGGCATTGCATACTATATATTTCTGGTCGCTTTGCGCCTTGTACCCCGACTCCCATTTAACACCTGTCGGGAATCCTGCGCCGCCGCGCCCTCTGATACCCGCTTTCTTGACTTCGTTTATAACATCCTCGCGGCTCATTTCCGTCACGGCTTTTGCAATTGCCAGATAGCCGTCATTTGCAATATATGCCTTGATATTGCCGTATTCGATATTGCCGCAATTGCGAAGGACTATTCTGACCTGCTCCTTGAAGAAATCAATATCATCAATTTTGGGGATGTGCTTTTGAAGGGAGTAATCATAGAAGGTATACTCCGTCAGAATCTCGCCGCGCAAAATGTGGCTGTCAATTATTGCGCGTGCGGTTTCCGGCGTCAGCTTGGTATAAAAAATCCGTTCGGGCAAAATCAGCATCACGGGGCCGACGGAGCATGTGCCCATGCAGCCGGTTTCACGCACAATAATTTCATTCTTTTTTCCTATTTTTGCAATTTCATCAATAACGGCATCTCTGACGGCAGCGCAGTCGGAGGAAACGCAGCCTGCGCCGCTGCAAACAAGAACCTGAAATTGGAATTTTGCGGTATTTGCAATATATTCTGACTTAATCTTTTCAAGAGCTGCTATGCTGTGTATTGTCTCTTTGCTCATACCCTTACCTCCAATCAATATTTATTCAGGATGCTGTCGAGCTTGTTGGGATTAACCTGCTTATAGACGACATCGTCAATCATTATTGCAGGCGCCAATCCGCAGGCGCCGATGCATCTGGCAATTTCCAAAGTGAATTTGCCGTCCTGTGTTGTCTCTCCAAGCCTGATGCCCAGAATATCCTGCAGACATTCGATAATTTTTTTGCCGCCGCGGACATAGCACGCTGTGCCCAGGCATACACGAATGGTATGTTCGCCTTTTGGATTAGTTGAGAAGAAAGAATAGAAAGTAATAACTCCGGAAACTTCGGAAAGGGGTTTGCCGGTGGCTTGTGCGATATACTCCTGCAGCTCAAGCGGCAGATAACCGTAGATTTCCTGCGCCATGTGGAGGATTTGGATTAGCCCTCCCTCTTTTTCCTTATAAAGGTCAATGACGTTTGAAATCTCTTCACGCTTCCTTTCGTCCCCCTGCATTACGCAGAGACATGGGCCTTTTTTTTCGCTCACTGCTAGACCTCCCTTAGCTTTAATTCTCAATTTTGTACAGAACTCCAACATTGAAGTTACTTGTAATATAACAGGAAAATGTTATCATTTGATGATGAATTGCGACAAAGAAATTCTATTTTTTCTTAATAAAAATCCATTATGAAGCGTTTGCGCATAATTTCATCACAATTTCATCACAATTCCGAAAATTTGATATAGAAAAAACCCGCACACTATAAAGCGGCGGGCTATAAAATATCTCCGGGGATAAGGGGTTTATTTCTTTTTCGGCGGCTTGCAGGGCGGCATAGGAGGTATGGTGGGCTGTGACGGCATCCGGCATCCTCTCGAATCAATATCGCAATTTGATGATGATTTTTTGTCACTAAGCGTCGATGCTCCCAATATGTTCTCATTACTCATACTGATTCTCCTTAAAAATCAATTCAATATATTTGTTTTTTTCCTCTTCGGCGTATTTGATGCATCCGGCGTTTTTCGGCAATGAATCGTCCGCAAAAAATTTATCATATGTTTCAGTCCACTTTTTCATATACTTGTAATATTTATCGTTTATTTCCTCTTCGCTCAAATCTCCGCCTGACACAAGCAGCCAATCTTTTTCAACCTCGTAATAAATCGGAGTCAATCTTGACTTTAACTCAGCTATTTCGCTTATCCTTTTTTTATTGGGCAGAAATTCATTTATTACACCTATAACCTGAGACGCGGCAATAATTATCGCCCAGACAAAACCGATTTTACTCCATATTGCCCAAGAGGCTACAGAAGCGGACGAGCATAGTGACAAAATAATTTTAATTAATCTTTCTAATTTTACGCACCTTGAGAAATGCGCATCAAGATAAAACAAAGTGAATTTATACTGCGTCAGGCTATTCCAATATCTTTTTTGCATATATCCTCCCCCAAATTTTTTACCCTCATGTTCAAAAAGAGCAGGTTCTCAATAAATTATATGAAAATCCTGAGAAGGTGCCAGTTTAATTTTCAAATTTTTCTTTTTTATCAAATTCTCTGTGATATAATGGTTTAAGTCATTCAAACGGGAAGAGGGCAGGGTTATGATTTTTTATTTTTCGGCAACGGGAAACAGCAAATACGCGGCAGAAAAAATCGCCGGAAAAACCGGCGACCGCATTGTTTTTATCGCTGATTGTTTTCGTAAAAATGAATTTACGTTTGAGGTAACACAAGGGGAAATAGTCGGGTTTGTTATGCCGACCTATTATTACGGGCTGCCGATAATGATTCCCGAATTTATTGAAAAGCTGGCACTTAAAGGCCCCGAACCTTATATTTTCAGCTGTATGACCTGCGGGAGTACAACGGGAAATGCGAGCGGCAAGCTTGAAAAGCTTCTTTCTGAAAATGGATTGAAGCTCAGCGCAAAATATTCCGTCGCAATGGCGGATAATTTTCCCCTGATTTATAAGCTCGGCTCCGCCGAAAAAGCGGCGGAGTGTCTGAAAGCGGCAGAGCCGAATATTGAAAAAATCTGCGAAAAGGTTCTGCACAAAGACCGCGGGGATTTTGACGGGTGCAAGGGCGTTTGTCCGAATATTGTTTCGTCCTTTGCATATCCTTTATACAAGCACGGCAGAAACACGAAAAAATTCACCGTAAACGGCAATTGCAGCTCCTGCGGGCTATGCGAGAAAATCTGCCCGTCAAACGCGATTGAAATGAGGGACGGAAAACCCGTGTGGATAAAGGAAAAATGTTATCTCTGCCTCGGCTGCCTCAACCGCTGCCCGGAGCAAGCGATTAACAACGGAAAATCGGCGGGCAACGGGCGGTATGTAAACCCGAATTTATAATAAAATTTATTTTCAATTTTTTTGAAAATCTAACAAAATTTAAAACTTAATTCCGTGGTTTATCCCGGCGTGAACGGACAAAATAGTACTGCACACAAGAGTGTGCAGCATGTTTTCGCTAAGAAAATGCAAGGGTATATAAAGGTGCGGGCAAGGTTTTAAATAACGCCGTGAATAACGGATCACTTCACTACCTGACTGCGATTAAAAGCATTGTCAAAAAATGCGATTGAGTCGAATTTTACGGTCGCGCCTTTTGCACCCTTGAAATGCAGAAATTTCGGAGGTGCAGGGGAATGGATACCAAATCACCGAATACGAGTATTGGCTGTTCAGTGACACAGTGCAAATATCATTGTGGCAATAAAACTTATTGCTCGCTTGATAAGATTCAGGTCGGAACACATGAAAACGACCCTAAAAAGGATCAATGCACAGACTGCCAGTCCTTCCAGAAGAAATAATCTGAAATGCAACGGGCACAAGCCTTTTAATTAAGACTTGTGCCTTTGTAATTTCATATTAACGGAGATAGGCTTGAATCAGTTCAACAATTCTGTCTGTTGATTTTCCGTCGCACGCTCCGACCTGATTGTCTCTGAACTGTTTAATCATTGATATCGGCGGGTTGTTCATCACGCTTCGGACTGTATCCATAAGTTCATTGCTGCTGTAAATTACCGGGCCGGGCAAATCTTCGGGATATTTTAAATAAAAATCGCGCTCATAAGTGTCAAAATCGGGACAGTAAAAAACAGTCGGTAGATTTAAAAGGGCGGCGTCAAAAATTACGCTCGAATAATCGGTTATTATTATATCCGCAATACATAGGAGGGTTGAGGTCGGCTCATAGGTATAGTCCTTTATCCGGTCATAGAACCTGCCCTTTAAGAATTCTTCTGTCATAACAGGGTGCCTGTGGATGATAAAAAGCTCGTCGTCGCTAAGTTTCTGGTCAAGCTCGCCCCAGTCAATCTGCGGGTTATAATTGCAGTGCTTGCCGCCTTCTTCCCTGAAAGTCGGGAAATAAACGATTAATTTTTTGCCTACATTCTTAGGATGTTTTTCAAAAAAAGTTTTCCGCAAATCATTACATTTTTCATTGTCAAGCAGGATATCCGTTCTCGGAATACCCAGAGCCTTCACGACGTCAATACTTATGCCAAACGCATGGGCATAGAATTGCCTGCAATTCTCTGAGCTTACCGCTACGTCGCTATACTGTGAATGTGTCTGCAGCTCCTCAAGCCTTGAGAGATTCGATGGGGCGTCAAGACCGAAGCGTTTGAACGCGCCGCCTGCGTGCCAGATTTGAATAACCTTCTGCTGAGGACGAAGTCTGAAATATCTCAGGTATTTCAAATAATCATCGGTCACAATGACCTTGCTTGTGAAAAGATGATAGTATATTTTTGGTTTTGATAAAAGGGAATGGGGTAACACATGGGCAAAAACTTCTTTTTTTGCGTTGAGCCTGTCATAGACGCATTTACTGTTTTCAAGCAGCTTGCCGTCGGCGCGTATTGAGTAGAACAACACTTTGTTTTTTATCGGAAGCCTGCTGAAGAAGTATTTGAAAAACGCATCAAACAGGGCAATCAGAATTTTTTTGACAAACTTGAGCTGATTGACAAGCTTTTTAATGTTTTTCCGCCTGACTATGTTTTTATTGTATAGCGATTTCCATTTTTTAAGATATTGTGTACATTCGGGGGGGACAAGAGCTTTCTCCTCCTCAATTTCGCTTATCAGCCGCTCCTCGCTTTCGCTGAAATAAACTCCTCTTGATTCAATCTTTTTGAAGCTTGAATTAATATAAAGCCTGTAGGCGTCCAGCACTTTATTGTCAGAAAAACAGAATTTAATACCCAGCAAATGCGAAATTCTAAACAGCTTGTTATCAAGATACAAATCCAGCATAAATTCGGGAAAATTCTCGCTTCTTGTCGCATCCTTGCTGACCGAAAAAGCCAGAGAGCTTGATTTATATTCCTCAACCTTGTTGTCATAAAAACGGGAAACGGGCGACGAGGCAAAATCAATATCCGTCGATTTTGAAACCTCCTCGAACAGGTGAGAAATGCCCTTTAAGTCAATAACGGCAAATCTGTCAAGGAACATAATATATTGAGCGGTGGTTGTTTCAAGGCATGCGTCCTTGAATTCCCCCGCAGTTTTTGCATTGATAAAGCGGACGTTTTCACACTTTTTCCACTTGTCGGGAAAGATTTTTTTGAGGTCAGACATAACTGCAAGCTCAAACGAAGGAAGCGATTGATTATATATATGCTCAAGCTGAGTTTCAAGCTGTTCCTTTGTCAGGTCGCCGCAGACAGAAATGCATACAACCGGATTTTTCGCCAGATCTTCTCTTGTAACAATCAGTGAGCCGTTGAAATAAATATCACGGTTCCATCTTATAATTCTCTTCTTTGCCTGCGCGGTCAGCTTGCTGCGAAGCTCCTGCAATGCCATGTCGGCAAGGCGGATATCGCTTTCATCAAGCAGCCAGAAACGACGATAAAACCGGTGAAGAATGACCGTCATCTCTTTTAAATATATCTGGTCGAAATAATCCTCCTGCTGCCTGAGTATCTCGTTTCTGTCAAACTCTGTTTTGGCATCGTTTACGGCCTTTTCAAAGCTTGTATTTGCGGCGGAGCGGATAAGCTCGTATGCGGTCAGATAATCGTTAAGCTCGGTGGCGGTGCAGGTTATGCCGGAGCCAAGCTCTCTTGTTCTGTACTGTGTAAAGCCCCTGTGCGAGCAGGCAATGACATCGCATTTCAGCGCATAGGTCATTGAAAACACCGCGTCCTGCGCGACCCCGCATTCGGGCAAAGTCAGCCCCAGCGCTTCAACCTTTGAACGCAGGAACAATTTGTTTGAGAGGGAAGGATTCCAGATTAAATCGGTGTCGAAACGGTCGGTGAGCTTCCTGAGTGAAAGCCCTCCTGTGCTTGAAAAGGCGTGTGTTCCGAAAGCGTCAAAGCTGCACATTTTGCCGACTACCATATCCGCCTCGTACTTTTCCGCCGCATCGAGCATATTGTCAAGGAAGACCTTTGTATACAAATCGTCACCGTTGAGGAATGTTACATATTTTCCGCTTGCGGCTTTAAGCCCCACGTTGCGGGAGGCGGCAAGACCGCGGTGCTCAATAGTTATTTTTTTGAAATTGGGGTTTTCTTTTACATAACGGTCAACTACCGAGGGAGTCGAATCAGTCGAGCCGTCATCAACAATAATAACCTCAATACTTTTCTGTTTTTGATTTTTTAAGGATTCAAGTGTCTGCGAAAGATAGCGCTCCAGATTGTAAACCGGAACAATAACTGAAATCTTCACCTTGTTACTTCCTTTAATTGAGTTTCAAAATAAAAAACAGCATCGGAGCTTGATACGAAAAGTGATATTTAATAATTCATATTCTTTCCTAAAATCACTCCGTTTATTGTATTATAAAACCCAAAAATATGCAAGCCTCAATTCTTCATGGGGCGAAGACTATTCTTTTTTTCCGCGGCCCAGAAGCCTTGAAGAATTTGCGACCGTTATTATCAGCACGCCCACATCCGCAAAAACCGCCGCCCACATAGGAGTCAGACCGGCGGCACCGAGAATCAATACAGCGGCCTTTGCCAAAAGCGAAAAGCCGATATTGAACCTGACGGCAGAGACAGTGGCGGAAAACAGTTTTCTCGCATCGACAAGCCTGTGCAGCTTTGAGCCAGTCAGAACAATATCCGCCGCCTGCATTGCCGCCTGTGTGCCAAGACCCATTGCGACACCCGCGTCGGCCGCCGCAAGAACGGGAGCATCGTTTATCCCGTCGCCCACATAGATGACGCTGCCATATTTCTCCTTTATCTCCATGAGTTTCTCAAGCTTTTCCTCAGGCAAAAGCTCCGCAAAGCATTCATCTATTTTACATTCCAGTGCAACAGCCTGCGCCTGCTCGCTGCTGTCGCCCGTGAGAATGAAAGTTCTTTTTATGCCGAGCTTTTTCAGCTCTTCAATTGTCTTCGCCGCATCCTTTCTTGTCTCGCTCTCAACATCAATGCTTCCGGCAAGAACGCCGTCAACCGCTATATATATCGGGGCTGCCAGAGCCGCCGTTACGTCAATTCCGAAATCATCCATCAGTTTTTTACCGCCGCAAAGGATTTCTTTTGAGCCGTACCCGGCTCTCGTCCCACCGCCCGCAAGCTCCTCAACATATTCCGTATCGGATAAATCCGAAGCACTGAATGCCGAAACGATTGATTTTGCAATCGGATGCTCCGAATACCTTTCGGCTGCGGCAGCATACTGCTTGACCTCGCTTTCGGAAAATCCGTTGAATACTGTTACATTTGTAACCTTCAGCTCTCCCGTTGTAAGTGTCCCTGTTTTATCGAACACTGCGGCTTTGGCCTGTTCAATAGCTTCAACGAAACGCCCGCCCTTGACAAGAATCCCGCTTTTCGCCGCGGCACCCATGCCCGCAAAAAATCCGAGCGGCACGGACAAAACAAGTGCGCAGGGGCAGGACGCAACAAGGAAAACCAGTCCCCTGTAAACCCATGTTTTCCAGTCGCCCGTTATAAGCGACGGCACAACGGCAAGCAATACGCCTAAAATAACTGCGACGGGGGTATAAATCTTTGCAAGCCTTGTTATCAGCTTCTGCGAGCTTCCCTTTCTTTCAGCCGCTGTCTCGACCATCTCGATAATTCTTGAGGCGGCGGAATCCGAAAACTCCGCGGTTGTTTTCACAGTAAAACTCGAACTGCCGTTAATCATGCCGCTGAGGACCTCGCTGCCGCTTTGAAGCTCAACGGGCAGGCTCTCACCCGTCAGGGCAGAGGCGTCCGCAGAGGAGTACCCTTCGAGAACAACGCCGTCAAGAGGTACGCGCTCATGCGGCATGACGACTATAACACTGCCGACCCCGACCTCGCAGGCATTGACCTTAATGATTTCACCGTTATCACTCTTTATGTTCGCCGTATCAGGTCTGATTTGGGCAATGGCGGCAATGGATTTTCGGCTTTTGCCGGAGGCATAATTCTCAAGCATTTCTCCCAGCCTGAAAAACAGCGCAATAGCGGCCGCCTCCCTCAGCTCACCGATAGCAAAAGCGGCGGGAACTGAAATTGCAAGCAGAATATTTTCATCGAAGCTATGCTCGGATATTTTTTTAAACGCTTCAATTATAATAGGATAAGCCGCAAGCGCAGCCGACAATGTCGTAATTACCCAGAATCCTGTCTCATTCAGAAACGGCAGGAAAGAACAGCAGAGCAAAACGGCGGAGGCAATAAGCGTTGTCGTTTCGAGCCAGCCATTTTCTTCATCATCTTCTCCCACATCTAAGGAACATCTGCATGAGGAGATTTCATCGCCGCACTTGCAGCCGCCATGCGTATGTTTGCGCCTAAACATTCTCTTTCACCTCTTATGCATAATGTGTTCAAGCCCCGCGTCAAGTATCTGTTTGACATGCTCGTCGTCGAGCGAATAGTATATCGTCTTTCCGTCACGTCTCGGGCGGACAAGACCTGCGGTCCTGAGTATTCTCAGCTGATGCGAAATCGCGCTCTGCCC
>CAZBHG010000002.1:0-26682 GCA_964491735.1 uncultured Eubacteriales bacterium | reverse complement strand
TGGAAAACACATTTTTCGCCGCCAAGCAGGGTGTTTAGAATTCTAATCCTTGTGCTGTCACCGAACACCTTGAAAAGCTCTGACAAATCATAAAGTGTCTCAATATCCGTGAGGTCATTTGCAACCTCACAGCAGTCATCCGCTTCGACCCGTTCATCTTTAATATCATTGCTGAAGATATCGCTTTGCATTTCAGTCACCCCTTATTCAATTAGCTTCCGGTTTGGCAGAAACAATCTATCAGTTCATCATATGAGCATGTGTTCATATGATGAATATATTCTATCCTTTACACATGAATTTGTCAACACTTTTTGCCAAGAAACATAAACTGCTTTTATATCATAAAATAGAATTAACAGACAACCGTACCCAGTATTTTTCATTGACAATGACCATATTATATGATTAAATAAGTCAAACTAAAGCTTGTGAGATAAGGCGGTGAAGAAAATGAATGTTTACGACTTTGACAATACAATATATGACGGCGAGAGCGCAATTGATTTTTTCTTTTACCTGCTGAGAAAGACGCCGTCGCTGATAAAATATATTCCTAAGGTGACTGAATGCCTTATCAGATACAAGCTGCACAGGATTACGCTTCAGATGGTGACGGAAAAATACGAAAAAGCTGTTGAGGAAGCCCTTGGCTCTTTTGATAACATTCAGGAGGACATTTGCAGGTTCTGGGATAGGAATATACATAAAATCAAGCCCATGTTCACTGAAAAATTCAAGGACGGAGACCTGATTTTAACGGCAAGTCCCGAAATCACAATCCGTGAGGTCTGCAAAAGGCTTAATATTAAAAACTACATAGGCTCAAAGGTTGACTTTGAAACCGGCAAAATTCACTTTATCTGCTACCGTGAGAACAAAGTTTCGGCTTTCAGAGAAATGTATCCGGATACGCAGATTGAGAATTTTTACACCGATTCGCTCAATGACAAGCCTTTGATTGACATTGCGAATCATGCTTATCTTGTCAGGAAAAACAAGATAACTCAGCTGAAATGAATTGTTCCGCATTATATTGTGTTTCATAAGCCGCCGCGCGCGGCAAATACAGAGTAAATTTAAAAGCCGTGAGCGAAAAACTCACGGCTTCTGCTTTATATTTTTTTGATTTATCAGTTAATTTTCGGAAGGATTGTGGTGTTATAGAACTCCTCAATCGCGGCATAAAAATCCTCAACTCCGCCGTCGTTTTTAATGACGACATCCGCAAGCTTTTCTGTCTCGGAGGTTTTGAATATATTCTCTTCGCCCCGGTCATACTCCCTGAGCTTTTCAATTGAATTGCCGTCACGGTCGGAGCCTCTTGCGAGCATCCTTTCATACCGTACCATATCGTCCGAAATCACGATGTCGACGAGAACGAACTCATCGCCGAAAGCGCCCTTGAGGTATTGAACGTCGGAAAGCGGGCGAATGCCCGAAACGAGGAAAACGGGGCTGCCGGATTCCCTGATTTTTTCGACTATCCGGCTTGGAAAGAATGACTGACCGAATTCACCCATATATTTTTGTGAGGTCTTGTGAAGATTCTCACGTGTTAGCTCAAGCCCGTCCTTTGCCGCAAGCTCCCTGCATATATCGCCGATAGAAACCATCGGCAGTTCATACTTTTTTGCAATATACTCAAGAAAAAAGTCCTTGCCCGTCCCGTTTTTGCCTACTGCTGCGATAACCATAAATTTTCCTCCATTTTTCTACAGATATTTCATCTTTTTAACCTCATAATATATTAAGTGAAAATATTGATTTTGTCAAGAAAATTGCATTAAGAATAGGATTGTGTTTTACTTTTAACAAAACAGGTGCTATAATTTTTGATATGTTGAATAATACCTGTTGAAAAACGCCTGCTCGCTGATATGATTTGTTTAGTGTGCATTGTATTTTTTAATTTATGTATAAGTTTCGGATTTTGTAAAATCCTTTATTTATACGATACATTTTTCAGGAGGTAATATGAACTATAAAATTATAACCGATTCCGGCTCTGATTTTTCCGAGGATTTTGCTGAAAAGTATGATGTTGAAGTTGTCAGGATGCCTGTTCAGTGTGAAAACGAAGATGGCAGCATTACCGCAATTGATTTTGATAATATTCCGAAATTTTATGAAATGCTCAGAGCCAAGGCAAAAATCACAACATCATGCGTGAGCTTTGAGATATATATTGAAACCTTTGAAAAATATCTCAGGGACGGCATTGATGTTTTATGCATCGCCTTTTCGTCGGCTCTCAGCGGCAACTTCCAAACAGGCAGCCTTGCAGCTGAGGAGTTAAGGTCAAAATACCCGGAGAGAAAGATTTTTGTCGTTGACTCCCTCGGCGCGGCTCTCGGCGAGGGTCTGCTCGTCACCTGCGCGGCTGAAAAAAGAGACAGCGGTCTTTCAATCGAAGAGCTAAACGACTGGCTTGTTGAAAACCGGCTCAAAGTTTGCCACTGGTTTACGGTTGACGACCTGTTTTTCCTGAAAAGAGGCGGGAGGATTCCGGCTTCAACAGCTATTGTCGGAAGCATATTGAGCATTAAGCCGATAATGCATATGGACGATGAGGGCAGGCTCGTCCCTGTCTCCAAATCCAGAGGGAGACATGCTTCACTCGCGGAGCTTGTCAACAGAATGGAAGAGAGCGTTTTCCCCGACGCAAAGCAGCAAAAAATATATATTTCACACGGGGACTGTCCAGAGGACGCAAAAATCGTTGCCAATCTCATCAGAGAAAGGCTCGGCGTTCAGGATATTACGCTCGAGTGTCTTAACCCTGTCGTGAGCGCACACAGCGGGCCGGGTACGGTTGCCCTTTTCTTCATGGGCAGGCAAAGATAAAAATATTTACCTTGCGTTAAATGCAAAATCGTAAGAATTCGGAGGTCATAAGAATGAAAGGCAGCAAAATATCAGGCAGAGTGTGGATATCCATTATCTTGTTCGGGCTGTTCGGTCAGATTGCATGGACTGTCGAGAATATGTATTTTAACGTGTTCCTCTATGACACCATTTCGGGCAATCCCGACTACATAGCAGCAATGGTTGCGGCAAGCGCCGTGACGGCAACGATAACAACGCTTATCATGGGCGTTTATTCCGACAGAATCGGCAAACGCAAGCTTCTGATATGCGTCGGCTATATTATCTGGGGCATAACAACGGCTTCATTCGCATTTATTTCAGAAAGCAACGTCAAAGCAGCATTCCCAGCTGTTAATGTGGTTGCCGCGACCGCCATTCTTGTCATTATCATGGACTGTATCATGACATTTTTCGGCTCGACCTCGAACGATTCGGCCTTCAACGCATGGGTGACGGATGTTACGGACAACACAAACAGAGGCAAGGCTGAAACGGTGCTCGAAGTAATGCCCCTGTTTGCTTTGCTTATAGTTTTCGGCGCGCTTGACGGCCTTAAACAGGCGGGCGACTGGAAAACATTCTTTCTGATTGTCGGCGGAATGGTAATTATCGGCGGTATTCTGGGGCTGTTTATTATTAAGGATTCGCCTGACCTCAAGCCGAACAGGCAAAGCTATTTCGGCAATATCGTTTACGGCTTCCGCCCCTCAACGGTTAAAAAGCATTCAACGCTTTACATTACTCTTTGCGCGCTTGCCATATTGTCGATGGCGTATCAGGTCTTTATGCCATACCTAATTATCTACATTCAGGGATATCTGAAAATTGAGAACTATGCCCTCGTGCTTGCCATAGTTCTCGTCATGGCGAGCATTGCGAGTGTGCTGTTCGGCAAGCTCATGGATAAGACGGGCAAGCACAAATTCCTTCTCCCGACTCTGGGAGTGCTGATTGTCGGCTTTATCTGGGTCTATTTTGTCAGAACAATGGCAACCCTCGCAATGGCAGGGACGGTGATGCTCGGAGCGAACCTTATCTGCACCTCCGCGGTAAACGGAATTGTCAGGGACGAAACGCCCGTTGACAAGGTCGGTCAGTTCCAGGGAGTGAGGATGATCTTTTTCGTCCTTATACCGATGGTTACCGGCCCATATATAGGCGCGAATGTCATAAAGGGCAGCGGCGAAACCTATACGGAACTGGGCATAACAAAATCCATTCCGACACCCAATATCTTCCTTGCGGCGGCGGTAGTCGGAATCTTTGCCGTCATTCCTATGATTTTCATATATAAACGTAAAAATAAAGAGCAGCTTGAATTGAAGGAAGCGGAAAAAACTGCATCCTGAGATAAGCATATTCAAAGAGCCGAAAATCAGCAAATGTGATTTTCGGCTCTTTTTCATGCCATATTACTATATTTTGACAGTTTCTACACCCTGTGCTATAATTGTGCCTGCTCATTCAAATCGTTGAGCACATCTTAAATTTTCGGTGGATTATTTATGATTTTGACAAGAGACAAAGGCTTTTATAAAAACTTTAATTCCCTTTACTGGGTGTTGATTCTGCATAATATCATTACACTGAGCGTTAATCTTGCTGACAATGTTATGGTCGGTTCATACAGTGAAGCCTCTCTCTCGGGCGTGGCGGCAGTCAATCAGATACAATATATTTACCAGCTAATCATCATGAGCGCGGGGGATTCTGTCGTTGTGCTGTGCAGCCAGTACTGGGGGCAGCAAAGAACCGCGGAAATCAGAAAAATCATCAGCGGAGCGCTGTATCTCGGAGCGTTCGCAGGCTTATTGCTGTTCCTGCTCACTTCGTTTTTCCCTGGTCAAATAGTAGGGCTGTTCACCGAATCTCCCGAAATTATTGAACAGGGCGTGGAATATCTGCGCCTTATCCGTTTCACATATATTCTTTTTGCGCTGACTAATCTGTTGCTTGCGGGCATGCGCAGTGTTAAAACTGTGCGGATAGGCTTCCGTGTTTCGCTTGTGACCCTTGTTGTGAACTGCTCAATTAACTATGTCCTGATAAATGGTCATTTCGGCGCGCCCGCCCTCGGTGTTACAGGCGCCGCAATCGGTACCCTTACCGCCCGCGCGGTTGAACTGATTATTGTTTTGATATACGTTCTGCGGTTTGACAAAAAGCTTTCCGCCAAGGTAAAGGATTTTGTCCGTCCGGACGCCACGCTTACGCGCGATTATCTGAAAATCTGCTGGCGTTTTGTGCTGGTCGGCGCAATGTTCGGCGTTTCGACTGCTCTCCAGACCGTGATTCTCGGGCATATGAGCGACAGCGCCATTGCCGCAAATTCCGTTGCGTCGGCAATTTTTCAGGTGCTGAAGGTCGCCTCGGTCGGAGCCGCCTCCGCGACGGCTGTCATTATCGGTGAAACTATCGGGAAATCTGAAACATATGAATCCTGCCGCGCAAAGCTGCGTGAATACGTGCGAACCCTGCAGGTTATGTATATAGGTATCGGTATTGCTGCAAGCCTGATACTGTTTTTTGTCAGGATTCCCGTTCTTTCCCTTTACAGTAGCCTTTCCTCCGAATCCCGCAGTCTCGCAAACAGCTTTATTCTGGTGCTCTGTGTAACAGGCATGGGCACTGCCTATCAGATGCCCGTTATTACCGGAATTATCCGCGGCGGCGGAGACTCGACGTTTGTGCTGATTAACGACCTTATTAGCATCTGGGGAATTGTTCTTCCGCTTTCATTTTTGGGGGCGTTTGTGTTCGGCTGGTCCCCGATTGCAGTTATATTCTGCCTCAATTCAGACCAAATTTTCAAATGCGCCGCGGCGGCAGTCAAAGCTAACCGTTACCGTTGGATAAGGAAACTGACACGCGGTTAAAGCACGCTGGAATTTTATGGGATGATGCATCAAAGTTTTGCATAATATAGGATTGAAGATATGTCGGTTAGTCAATAATCAATTGATAGGCTGCAAGAGGAAATAGTTCTCAAATAGCGTTTATCATTGAAAATTCGAAACAAATCTGTTATACTTATTTTCAGGTTCACTAAATCTTAACCCGAAAGGTTCAAAATAAATGTTCAGACGCGTTGCCGTAACAGTTGACAGCCCTGCTGATTTTTCTGAAGAACTTAAAAACAAATACAATATATCGGTTATTCCCCTTATTATCACATTGAACGAAAAGGGCTATAAAGATGGAGTAGACATTGTACCTCAGGATATATTCACTGCTTATATTGAAGATAAAGTTCTGCCTAAAACCTCATCTGTGCCGATTTACGAATATATAGATTTCTTTTCGGATTTAATTGAAAAAGGCATGGATGTTGTTCACATTTCTTTAAGCTCACAGATTTCTTCAACCTATCAAAACGCGGTGATTGCCGCCTCAGAGTTTGAGAATGTATATGTTGTGGATTCTTTGAGCCTTTGCTCGGGCATGGCTTTGCTTGCAATAGATGCCTGCAATATGAGGAATGACGGGCTTGACGCCCAGACAATAGCTCAGAGGCTTTGCAAGATACGAAATAAAATTCAGGTCAGTTTCATTATCGACAAACTGGACTTTTTATATAAGGGCGGCAGATGCTCGGCACTTGCCACCTACGGTGCGAATATTCTGGGCATAAAGCCGTGCATCCAGATGGAGGACGGGGTTCTCGATATCGGTAAAAAATACCGCGGCAGAATGGAACAGGTCAGGCTCCAATATATTGAGGATGAAATTGACAGGGCATGGGACAACATCGACCTGGACTGTGCTTTTCTGGTACACACGGGGGTCGAAGAAAGCGAACTGAAAAAGGCTAAGAAGCTCGTTATGAGCAGGCTGCACTTTAAGGAGCTTTATATAGTCCAGGCGGGCTGCACAATAACCACACATTGCGGGCAGAACTGCTTTGCTTTCATATATAAAACAAAATGAATATCATATTTTTAACGGTGCTTTTACGGCACCGTTTTTTTAAAATAATATATTGATAATTGCCTGCCAAAAGTCACGCGCCGTGACTTCAGCAGGCAATTAATTAACAACATAGGTTAGCTGATTATTCGTAAAGCGGATGAGCGCTGCAGATTGCGTTGACTCCCGCCTTGATGTTCTCCGCGCTGTTTTCAAAATCCGTCGCGGCAAGGTAAATAAACTGAGCAATCCTGTCCATATCCTCTTCATCAAGACCCCTTGATGTGACTGCCGCTGTGCCAAGGCGGACACCGCTTGTAACGAACGGCTTCTGAGGGTCATTCGGAATGGCGTTTTTGTTTGCTGTAATAAACACCTCATCAAGGCGATGCTCAAGCTCCTTGCCCGTTATGCCGAGTGAACGCAGGTCAACAAGCATGAGATGATTGTCCGTTCCGCCCGAAACGAGGTCAACTCCCCTTTTGATAAGCCCGTTTGCGAGAGCCTTGCAGTTTGAAAGGATATTCTTCTGATATTCCTTGAATTCGGGCTTCAGCGCTTCGCCGAAGCAAACGGCTTTTGAGGCGATGATGTGCATAAGAGGGCCGCCCTGATTGCCGGGAAAAATTGATTTATTTATTGCCTGCCCATATTCTTCCCTGCAAAGAATCAGCCCGCCCCTTGGACCTCTCAGTGTTTTATGGGTTGTTGATGTAACAACGTCAGCATAAGGCACGGGTGAGGGATGAAGACCTGCGGCGATAAGACCTGCGATATGCGCCATGTCGACCATGAAATATGCGCCGCATGCCTTTGCAATTTCGCCCATTCTTTTGAAATCAATTATTCTCGGATAGGCGGAAGCCCCCGCAACAATCATTTTGGGCTTGAGCTGCATTGCCCTTCTCTCAAGCTCGTCATAATCTATAAAACCTTCATCATTGACGCCGTATGGCTCAAAATGGTAGAGCTTGCCGCTCATGTTGACGGGTGAGCCGTGTGAAAGATGGCCGCCGTGCGCAAGGTTCATGCCCATTACCGTGTCACCCGGGTTAAGGAATGCGGAATAAACCGCCATGTTTGCCTGCGCTCCGGAATGTGCCTGAACATTGGCAAAGTCGGCGCCGAAAAGCTCCTTTGCCCTGTCAATCGCAAGATTCTCAACAATATCAACGCACTCGCAGCCGCCGTAATAGCGTTTGCCGGGGTACCCTTCGGCATATTTGTTTGTCAGAACGCTGCCCATAGCCGCCATGACTGCGGGGGAAACAAGGTTCTCCGATGCGATTAGCTCAATGTTGCGCCTCTGACGTGCAAGCTCAAGGCTCATAGCCTCGCCGACGGCAGGGTCGTACTTTGAAACAAAGCCAATTGTGTCAACGATATCCGAATACATAGCTCATTCCGCCTTTCATCTTGAAAAAGATAGAAATATTAATTGTTGTAATAATAGCATATTTGGCAATTGGTGTCAAACAATGCGTAAACAGTTGAAAAAATATTTTTTGCATGGTATCATTAAAAGCAAGCAATTATAAAGCTTAGGAAGTGTTATTATTGAAAAAACTCATTAGCGCTGCAGTCTGCGTCTGCATTTTCTGTTCGTTTTTTGCGTCATGTTCAAAGGCATCGGGCAAAACAGCTGTAAATATTTCCGGGCTTGAGCTTTCCGATGAGATTTTTATATATTACCTTGACAAGGTTTCGTCCAATCCTGAGGATTACAGTCTTAACGAAACCTCTGTTCAAGACGACTATATAAAGATTACCGAGCAGCTTTGTGCCGAATATGCGGCATTCAACACTGAATTTGACAGCCTCGGTCTTACCCTTGACACAGAACATAAAACGGAAATTTCAGAGGATGTCAGCGATGAGTGGAGAGTTTATTCAGACTATTATAAATCAATCGGGGTTTCAAAACAGACCTTAACAAAAATACACACAGGCAGCGCAAAAAGCGATGTGATATTTTCCTCCTACTATGATGAGGGCGGGAGCAAAGAGGTTCCCGTTGACGAAATAAAGGAATACTTTTATGCCAATTATGTTGCCTTCAGCACCGTCAACGGATATCTGACGGCGACCGATGAGAAGGGCAACACCGTCGCCCTTGACAATGAAGGAAAGAAAGCGCTCAGAGCAAAATTCAACAGCTTGCTTACACAGATAGATAACGGTGCGACTCTTGAGGAGGTCGGCACTGCTTATGCAAAGGAACAGGATTCCACCTCAACCTCGGGCACGGTTAATGTGCTTAAAAGGGGCAGCTCTGAATACCCCGAAGGATTTTATGATAAGGTTGCCGCGCTTAGCGGTGGCAAAGCCGCGGTCGTTGAAGTGGGGGATTATATCTTTCTTGTTATAAGAACGGATATGTCAAAGGACGATGAAACTTATTTCAGCGCCTACCGCAGCGCCTGCCTTAAATCCTTGAAAAGCGATGAATTTGACAGCAGCATCTCCGAAATCGCAGGCTCATATATTATAACCGAAAATGAAAACCAGCTTGACAAACTGATTGAAAACTACAAATCAACACAAAGGGAGTCTTCATAATGGTTAAAAATGAAACGGTTGACGTCATTATAAAAAGGCAGACAGTCAGGGAATATAAAAAGGAACAGATAAGCGGGGATGAGCTTGAAGCTCTCATCGCCGCAGCCCTCAGAGCGCCGAGCGGAAGGAACTCGCAGCCCTGCCATGTAAGGTTTATTCAGAATGGCGGAATGCTCGCTGAAATGCAGACGGATTTCAAGAACATTGTCGGATGGGACACTCCTGTGCATACAAGATCGGATAAAAATCCGTTTTATCACAATGCGCCGACCTTTGCCGCAATTTTTGCCGCGGGCGAAAGCTATATGGATGCGGGAATCATGGTTGAAAATATTTGCATTGCCGCAGAAAGTATGGGGCTTGCCACCTGCATTGTCGGCAGCGCGAGCGCGCTTTTCAATGATAAGGAAAAGGGCGGGAAGTGGAAGAAGAAAATAGGCATTGACGAAAGCTTTATTTATCAAATCGGTGTCGGCATAGGCTATCCTGATGAAAAGCCGGAAATGAAGCCGAGGTTTGACGACAGGATTTCGGTTGTCAGATAAACAGTAAATTAAGAGGTTTTGTAACCATTTGTACGGATAAACGCAAAAATTTATTTTGGAACAATGTAGGGGCGACCAATGTGTCAAGGGTAACATGGTCGCCCCTGCATTCGGCAATAACGGCAGAAAACAGCTTCCGCATATTCTTATAAAATCTTTGCCAAAATAAAGGTGAATAGAAAACTTAAATATGATAGAATTGAATTCTATAGACAACTTTAAAATCGGAGGACGTAATGAAGAAAAAATTTGATGTCAGCGGCATGACCTGCGCGGCATGTCAGGCTCACATTCAAAAGGCTGTCAGCAAGCTGGACGGTGTGGACGACGTTAACGTCAGCCTCCTTTCAAACAGCATGACGGTTGAATATAACGAAAACAGCACCGATGCTTCAAAAATAATCGGCGCGGTGCAGTCTGTTGGTTACGGCGCAAAGGCGCAGGGCGAAAAGGCGACGGAGAGCAGGACGGATTCAATATATAAAGAACAGATAGCCTCAATGAAAAAGAGGCTCATTGTGTCGCTCGTCTTCCTTGTCCCTCTGATGTATATTTCCATGCACCACATGATGGCGGAATATTTGCATATCCCGGTGCCGCAGTTTATAAGCTCAGTATTTCACGGCAATGAAAACATTATTACATTTGCGTTTTCACAGTTTTTGCTGCTTCTGCCGATTATTTATATGAACAGAAGCTATTTTTCAACGGGCTTTCGCGCCCTTTTCAAGCGTGCGCCCAATATGGACTCTCTCATTGCAATAGGCTCCGGAGCGGCGGCTGTCTACGGCGTTTTCGTGATTTTCCGCCTCGGCTGGGCAGTCGGTCACGGTGATACGGGCATTATTGAGCGGTACGGGATGGATATATATTTCGAATCCTCAGGTACGATTTTGACCCTGATAACCCTCGGAAAATATCTTGAAACCCGTTCAAAGAGCAGGACAAATGACGCGCTCAGAAAGCTCATGGACCTTGCCCCGAAAACAGCGACGGTTGAATCCAACGGCGTGGAGCTTGAAGTGCCTGTAAGTGATGTCAAAGCCGGCGATATCATTGTCATACGCCCCGGGCAGAGCATACCCGTCGACGGCACGATAATTCAGGGGAGCGGTTCGGTTGACCGTTCGGTAATCACGGGCGAAAGCATACCCGTTGAGGTCGGCATCGGCGACAAGGTGGTCGGCGCGTCAATCAATAAGACGGGATTTTTTAAATTCACGGCGGAAGAAGTCGGAAACGACACCGCGCTTGCCCGGATAATTGACCTCGTCGAGCAGGCGGGCAATTCAAAGGCTCCCATAGCAAAGCTTGCGGATAAAATAAGCGGCATATTTGTGCCGGTCGTAATATCAATAGCTGTTGTTGCCGCCGCTGTGTGGCTTCTTGTCGGATATTCTTTTGAGTTTGCACTTTCAATCGGCATCGCGGTGCTTGTCATATCCTGCCCGTGCGCGCTGGGGCTTGCGACTCCCGTTGCCATTATGGTCGGGACGGGCAAGGGTGCAGAAAACGGCATATTGATAAAATCCGCCGAAGCGCTTGAAACGGCTCACAGTATAAATACGGTTGTGTTTGATAAAACAGGCACGCTCACACGGGGAAAGCCTGTCGTGACCGATATCCTGCCTTCTCAGGGCATGTCCGAAAATGAATTTCTGAGCATTGCGGCAGGGCTTGAATCATCGTCAGAGCATCCGCTGGCGGCGGCAATAGTTCAGCACGCGCAGGAGAAAAATATCGAAATCAAAAGCACCGAGGATTTCAGAGCAGTGCCGGGCAAGGGCGTTACGGCGAAAATAAACGGCTCACAATGCCTTGCGGGCAATGCGGCTTTTATGCGTGAAAACGGTATTTCGGTCGCGGATTATTCGGAAAATATGAATAATTTTGCTCAAAATGGAAAAACTCCTCTTATTTTTGCAATAAACAGTAAAATTATGGGAATAATAGCAGTAGCCGATGTTGTCAAACCCACAAGCAGAGACGCTGTCGGGCAGCTGAAATCCATGGGTATTGAGGTTGTGATGCTCACGGGTGACAACAAGGTGACCGCGGAGGCCATAAGAAATCAGCTCGGAATTGACAAAGCGGTGGCGGAGGTTCTGCCGGAGGATAAGGAGCGGGAAATCCGCACCCTCCAGGAGCAGGGCAAAAAGGTTGCGATGGTCGGCGACGGAATAAACGATGCCCCCGCACTCGCAAGAGCCGATGTCGGCATAGCTCTCGGTGCAGGGACAGATATTGCGATTGAATCCGCCGATATTGTGCTAATAAAAAGCGACCCTGTCGATGCCGCAAACGCCATACGTCTGAGCACAGCGGTCATCAAAAATATCAAGGAAAATCTTTTCTGGGCGTTCTTTTATAACTCGGTGGGTATTCCCGTTGCGGCAGGTGTTTTCTTCACTTCTCTCGGCTGGCGCCTGAATCCGATGCTTGGCGCCGCCGCAATGAGCATGAGTTCCGTTTTTGTTGTGAGCAACGCTTTAAGGCTCAAATTTTTCAAATTCAAAATTTCTGAAGTTCAGGACAATTCAAAAAATGAAACTAAGGAGAATTTTAATATGAAAAAAACGCTGACCATTGACGGCATGATGTGCGAAAACTGCAAAAATCATGTTTACAAAGCCATTTCGGGCATTGACGGCGTCACAGACATCACCGTTGACCTCGAAGAAAAAAAGGCTTTCGTCAGTGTTTCGAGAGACATTCCCGACGGTCTTTTTGAGCGCGCTATCATGGACGCAGGCTATGTTCTTAAAAATATCGACAGCTTAATCTAAAACAGTTCATACAGAATTCCCGCCGCCTCCTGCTGCGTCAGCCCGCCGGGGGATGCTTCAAAATTTTTGGGCACTGCGCCCTCCCACCGCTTTGCGAACGCGAAAGCCTCCTGCTTTGATATTTTTATGCCGTGCAGGTCTTCAAGGAGAGTCACCGTAGCTGAAAAGCTCTCCCTTGCCTCGCCCACTGTGTCAAGCAGCTCATTTAATTTCTGAGGCTCAAATTTTTCCGCCCTCTCCAGAAATTTCGGCATGAACGCGGCGCACGCCTTTCCGTGAGGTACATTGAAGTTTTCCGTGAGGACATAGCCCAGCGGATGGGGGAAGCCCGTCCCGCATGTATTAATGGCAAGCCCTGCATAGATTGAGCCGAAATAAAGCTCTTCGCGCTGTTTTTCATCCGGCAGGCTTTTGGTCTGAGCCATATACTTAATGTTATTCCAGAGAAGCTGCATTGATTTCACGGCAAAGAGCTTTGTCGTTTCATTCATCCTCGGCCCGAACCATGCCTCGACGGTGTGCGCGAGTGCGTCAAGCGCAGTTGAAGCGGTAATGTCAAAAGGAACGGAATTTGTGTATTTTGCATCAAGGAATGAAACCTTTGCATAGCAATCCGCTCCGGAAATGCTTTTTTTCCGCCCTGTATCGTCCTGTGTGAGGACGGATACGCCTGTCACTTCGCTCCCCGTTCCTGCCGTGGTGCCTACCAGCACAACAGGCAGGGGGCTGTTTTTATAACATCTTTTGAATATATCGGCAGGGCTTAAGTCGCTGTTTGCGGCAAAAATCCCTATCGCCTTTGCTGCATCGAGAACAGAGCCGCCGCCGATACCGACAATAAAATCCGCTCCCGTATCCCTCGCTTTGCAGCCCGCCTGCCGGCAGGATGAAATAAGCGGATTGGGGCCGATAGAATCAAAAAAATCAAATTTAATGTTTTCCTTTTCCAGTGCGCTGACCATGTCGTCAAGCGCGCCGCTTTTTTTTGCCGACGAGCCGCCGGTGACAATAAGGCATCTGCCGCCAAACTCACTTAAAAGCGCAGAGTTTTGAATTACAGCGTTTTTTCCGCTTACAAGCCTTGCGGGCATAAAAAAATTCATATTCATTCAAAAGGTCCTCCCGAACATACATTAATTTAATTAATTATAGCACAATTGCCCAAAATATACATAAATAATTGTAAATAATTCAAGGCGGTGTCTGCTTGATTATTCAATGGAAATATTGTAGAATATAACATGTGTTATTATGCATTTTACTGGCGGAGGTGTGCAATTTGTCCAAAATGAACGGCAGAAAGTCAAAATTGCTGCCTTTTATTCCGGTTGTGTTGCTAATAGTTTTAGCAGGCATTATAGCGGCTGATTATTTCATCGGCAGCAGCGAATATGCAAAAAGCGATATCGCTATGGGTACTGTTATCTCGCAGAAGCTGACAGGCAAAAACGCTGAAAAAGCGGCGCAGCAGATTATTGACAGAATATCGGAAGTTGAAAACAATAACCTTTCAATGAATGTTTCAGCTTCGGATATTGCGAAAATTAATTCCGCATCCGGCAGCAGCGTTGAGATAAGCTCCGACACTGTCACATGGCTGAATAAAACGCTGGAGGTATGCGAAAGCAGCAGCTACGCCCTTGACATTTCTTTGGGCGCATTATCCTCCCTGTGGGGTATAGGCAGCGACAATGCCCGTGTCCCGAAACAGAGCGAAATTGACAAAGCCCTTGAAACGGTCGGAGCGGACAGGATAGTAATTTCGGGGGACACCGTCAAAATCCCCTTCGGGCAGAAGCTTGATATGGGCGCGCTCGGCAAGGGAATTGCCTGCGACGAGGCAAAGAAAATTGCCGAAGAGCAGGGGCTGAAACGTGCGGTTGTTTCGGCGGGCGGCAGTATTCTGCTTTACGGCGGCGGTAAATTCAAGGTCGGGATAAGAAACCCGTCGGGTGATGCAAACGATTATATGGGCGTTCTGAATATCACCGCTTCATTTGTTTCAACCTCAGGAAACTATGAAAAGGTTCTCACGGTTGACGGAAAAACCTATCATCATATACTTAACCCCTCAACAGGCTATCCAGCAGAAAGCGGGCTTACAAGCGTGACCGTTGTTTGTGAATCGGGGCTTATGAGCGATGCCCTTTCCACCGCCTGCTTTGTACTCGGCTATGATGCAAGTCTCCCTCTTCTGGAGAAATACGGCGCTGAAGCTGTGTTTATTTTTGAGGACAACTCGGTTGCAGTGACAGACGGGCTTTCCGAAAGCTTTACCGTTCAAAGCGCCGACTATAAGCTGAGGTAACGAAATGAACAGGCTGCTGAAAAAAGCGGATATTATTTTAATAATCTTTATTCTGGCGATATGCTCAGTCTTTTTGATTCCTAAGTATTTTTCATGCGAAGAGCTTGAGGCTGTGATATACAGCGGCGGCGTTGAGATAATGAGAGTAAACCTTTCAGAAGTCGATGAAAGCTATGAAACCACTCTCGGCTGCGAGCCTGAAGTGACGATTAAATTCGATAAAAACAGCGTCTGCTTTTCCCACGCCGAATGCAGGGACAAGCTTTGTGTCCTGTCTGGCGCACTTGAACATGTCGGTGATGTCGCCGCATGTCTTCCGGCAGGGACGGTAATAGAAATAGAAGGCACATCTCAGAGTGCTGTTGATGCCTTAACATATTAGGTTGGAAAAATATGGAGAAAAAAGTCAACGTCAAAAATATTGCTTTGCTGGGAATATTGAGCGCGCAGGCACTCGCCCTCTCGTATCTCGAGGGACTTCTTCCCGCGCTGCCCGGATTGCCGCCCGGGGCAAAGCCGGGTTTTTCGAACATCGTCACGATGTTTACAGCTTCGGCAATGGGGCTAAGACAAGCTCTGTACATAACGCTGATTAAAGCCGTTTTTGCCGGGCTGACAAGGGGGCCGACTGCGTTGTTTATGAGCTTTTCGGGCGGTCTTCTCAGCACAATGGTTATGTGGTTATTATTAAGGCTCAAAAAGCAGCTGTTCGGCATTATCGGCGTCAGCGTTGCGTCGGCTGTCGCTCATAACGCAGGTCAGCTCCTTGCGGCCGTTGTTCTCACAGGCACAAAAGCCATTATCGGCTATGCTCCGCTGCTCACCGTTTTCGCAATTGTTACAGGCATAATAACAGGAGCAGTACTCAAGGCGGTAATTCCCGTTCTCATTAAACAAAAAATGTATTTTTTGCGCTAGCTTAATGAAACGGCTTTACATATTAAAGAGGATGTATTATTGAAGGGGATGAAATAATGAGCGCGATCAAAGTGGAGGGTGTTCTCTCTGCGGTCAGGAAGGTGCGTGGCGGAGTCGCCGTTTCGCACAACAAAAACACCGCTGAGATGAAAACCGTCCGGATACCGCTGCCTGAAAAAGTGACGCTGCCTATGCAGCAGCACATCGGAGCGCCGTGCGCTCCAACAGTCAAGGTAGGCGACAGCGTTGCTGTAGGTCAGGTTGTCGGTGACAGTGACAAGTATGTCAGCGCACCGATACACGCCTCGATTTCCGGCAAGGTTATTGCGGTCGGTGAAATCAAGCTGCCGAGCGGGGCGATTTCACAGGCTGTAACAATTGAATCTGACGGTGAGATGCGGCTGTTTGAAGGCATTAAACCGCCGAAGGTTGAAACCAAAGAGGAGCTGTTTAAAGCTGTAAGAGCATCAGGGCTTGTAGGTCTTGGCGGAGCGGGCTTCCCGTCACACGTCAAAATCAATGTTCCGCCTGACAAAACGATTGACACGCTTGTTGTAAATGCGGCGGAATGTGAGCCTTTTATAACGGTGGACTACCGTGAATGTATTGAAAACACAGCAAATATCCTAGACGGTGTTTATAAGCTCAAGGAGCTGTTGAAAATTAAAGACGTGATTATCGCAGTTGAGGACAACAAGCCCGACGTGTTTGCCGCGCTTGAGAAGGTCGCCGACAGCGACAGGGATAAGGACAACTCCGTAAAAATGATGGTTCTCAAATCACGTTATCCTCAGGGCGCCGAAAAGATGATGGTACAGTCAACAACGGGCAGGAAGGTTCCGCCCGGAAAGCTTCCCGCAGACGTCGGCTGCATCGTTATGAATGTCGGCAGCGTCGCATACATAGGGAGATATCTGAGAACAGGAAGGCCGCTCATCAGCCGTACTCTGACTGTTGACGGCTCCGCAATCGCAAACCCGCACAACGTCAGAGTGCCTGTCGGCACAAGAATCGGAGACATAATAGATTTCTGCGGCGGTTTTAAAGCCGAGCCTGCAAAAATTATTTTGGGCGGGCCGATGATGGGCACCGCAATTATAAGCGCAGACTTTCCGATATGCAAACAGAATAACGCCATACTTGCTTTTGCGAAGGGCGACACGGCGCTCAAGCCCGAAATGGAATGTATCCGCTGCGGCAGGTGTTCCCTCGCATGCCCGATGAGCCTTATGCCGACGCTTATTGAACGCTATGCAAAGGCAAAGGACATTGACAAGCTTAAAAAAATCGGCATAGACGTTTGCATGGAGTGCGGCAGCTGCGCCTATACCTGCCCGAGCGGAAGGCCTCTTGTTCAGTACATGAGGCTTGCCAAATCAGTTATGAGAGAGGCGGGTGAAAATAAATGAGCATCGGAAAGAAACTCACGGTCAGCGCTTCACCCCATATTCACTCCCGCTCGACCTCAAAGAGAATAATGCTTGACGTCATTATCGCCCTTGTGCCCGAACTCATTGCGTCAACGATTATTTTCGGCTTTCGCGTCCTTGCCGTAACGGCAACCACAGTCGGGGTCTGCGTGCTTTCCGAATATCTTGCGCGCAGGGCTATGAAACGGCACAACACAATCGGCGATTTGAGCGCGGTTGTAACGGGTATTTTGCTTGCATTCAACCTGCCGGTTTCGATTCCGCTATGGATGGCGGCTGTCGGCTCTGTCATTGCCATTGTTGTTGTCAAGCAGCTGTTCGGCGGCATAGGGCAGAACTTTGTGAACCCCGCTCTTATCGGCAGAATTGTTCTGCTCGCCTCCTTCTCCACAGCAATGACGACGTGGACAAAGCCTCTGGCATGGCTCGGCGCGGACGCGGCAACAACAGCCTCGCCCCTCGCGGTTATGAAATCGGATGTTTTGCCGCCTGTTTCGCTTTCAGAAATGTTCCTGGGTCTGCGTGAGGGCAGCCTCGGTGAAGTCTGCGCGCTGGCTATTATCCTCGGCGGCATTTATCTGATGGTACGCGGAGTTATTTTGCCTATCATTCCGTTTACATATATCGGAACCTTCGCCGTTATTATGCTTATAGCAGGCAAGGGAGATTTTGAATACCTCGCCTATCAGATTATGGGCGGCGGTCTGCTCCTCGGCGCATTCTTTATGGCGACCGACTATTCAACCTCACCCATAAATCTCAAGGGAAAGATTGTTTTCGGTATAGGCTGCGGCATCCTGACGGCACTTATAAGGCTGTTCGCAAGCGCGCCCGAAGGCGTTTCATTCTCGATTATCATAATGAACATCCTTGTTCCTCACATTGAGAATCTCACGACTCCGAAACCGTTCGGTGCGGAGAAAGCTAAAAAAGAGAAGAAATCCTCCGGAGAAAAGAAGGAGGCGGTTAACGCATGAAAAGCTTTAAAACCTTCGGCATACCCGCAATTGTTCTTTTCTCAATCTGCCTTGTTTCCACGTTTTTGCTGGCTCTGACGAACAAGGTCACAGCGCCCAAAATTGACGAGCTTAACGCAAAGACAGCGGAGGATAGTAGGAAGCTTGTCCTTGCGCAGGCAAAGACTTTTTCTGACGCCAAAACAGTTAAACTCGGCGGCACGGAATACGCCTACTATGAAGGTCTTGACGCAGGCAAAAAATGCGTCGGCTATGTCTTCACAACCTCCGAAAACGGCTACGGCGGCGATGTAATAATAATGACAGGCGTCAAAGCTGACGGCTCAGTCGACACAGTCAAGACTCTTGAGCTCAGCGAAACAGCCGGCCTCGGTATGAACGCCCAAAATGACAGCTTTTTGAGACAATTTCAGGGCTTGAGCGGCGAAATCACCGTTTCAAAAGACAAGGCAGGGGAGAATTCGATTGACGCTCTTACGGGCGCAACCATAACCTCAAGGGCTGTGACTGGAGCGGTAAACGACGCGCTGGATTTGTATGAAGCTATTACGGGAGGTGAGCAATAATGGGCGAAAAGAAGCCTTTAAGAAAGGAACTGACTAAGGGGTTTATTGCTGAAAACCCTGTTCTCCGCCTTGTTCTAGGCACCTGCCCGACGCTTGCGATTTCGACCTCCGTTACAAACGCAATCGGCATGGGCATATCGGCAACGCTTGTTCTTATTTGCTCAAACATTGCTATTTCGGCACTTCGCAAAATCATTCCGTCAAAAATTCGTATCCCCGCATATGTTGTTGTCATAGCCTCCTTTGTTACTATTGTTCAGATGCTTGTCAAGGCGTTTGTACCCGCGATAGATTCTGCGCTCGGTGTCTACCTGCCGCTTATCGTTGTCAACTGCATCATTCTCGGCAGAGCTGAAGCGTTTGCGGGCAAAAACTCGGTGCTTGCCTCAACAGTTGACGGGCTTGGCATGGGCATAGGCTTCACGATGACCCTTTGCGTTATGGCATCTATCAGAGAGGTGCTTGGCGCAGGCACTCTCCTTGCAAACCTTCAGGGGCTGCTTGCCGTTTTCGGCGACAATCCTCTGGGAGGGTTCAACGGCTTTAATATTGCTGAAAAAACAGGCTTCACTCCAATGACTATATTCATCCTCGCTCCCGGCGGATTCTTTGTTTTCGGAATGCTCATGGCCTGCGCTAACAGGCTCGCCGAAAAGAAAGGCAAACCTAAGGCAGAGCTTAAAGGCTGCAGCTTCTGCCCGATGGCAGGAAACTGTTCTCTTCTCATTAAGGGTGGAGAAGCGCACGGCAACACTGAGGAGGTGGCTTCAAAATGAAAATCTATATCTCAATTCTGATGACGGCAATTTTGACTCAAAATTTTGTTTTGTGTAAATTCCTCGGCATCTGCCCGTTCCTCGGCGTTTCCAAAAAGCTAAACACCGCAGTCGGTATGTCGGCGGCAGTTATATTTGTTATGGCTCTTTCAACGGCGGTAACATACCCAATTAACAAATATATTCTTATGCCGAATTACGAATATCTTCAGACTATCGTTTTCATTCTTGTCATTGCCGCGCTCGTACAGCTTGTTGAGATTATTCTCAAAAAGTATATGCCTCCCCTTTACAATGCGCTTGGCATATATCTTCCTCTTATCACGACGAACTGCGCTGTTCTTGGCGTTGTCCTGCTTAACATCTCAAGCAGCTATAATTTTGCACAGTCAATGTTCAACTCCGTCGGCGGCGGTCTCGGCTTTATGGTAGCTATGGTTATGTTTGCAGGTGTGCGTGAAAGAATGGAAAGCTGCGAAATTCCAAAATTCCTTCAGGGTCTGCCGATAGTTCTTATCGCGGCATCCCTGGTGTCCGTCTCCTTCCTCGGTTTTACGGGGCTGGTTGACGGAATGTTCGGCAGTTAAGGAGGCGGTAAGATGAATGAAGTTATTTTTGCCGTAATCATTGTGTCCGCTATCGGTCTTGTTGCAGGGCTTGGGCTGGCAATAGCATCAAAGGTCATGGCTATCCCTGTCGATGAAAAAGCGGAAAGAATACAGGAGGCTCTGCCCGGTGCAAACTGCGGCTCCTGCGGCTTTTCCGGCTGCTCGGGCTATGCTTCTGCCCTTTCCAAAGGCGAAACCACCAATACCGCGCTGTGCAACCCCGGCGGCAATGAGGTTTCTAAATTAATAGCTGAAATTGCGGGCTTGTCCGCAGGTGAGGTGAAGCCCTCCGCCGCTGTTGTTCTCTGCCAGGGCAATAACCGCAATGCGTCAAAAAAGCTCAATTACAGCGGCGTTCTGAGCTGTAAAATGGCAAATCAGCTTTTTGGCGGCCCTAAGGACTGCATCTACGGATGCATCGGCTTCGGTGACTGCGTTGAGGTCTGCCCCTATGAAGCAATTCATATCTGCGAGGGCGTTGCGAGGATTAACCCCCTCATCTGCCGTGCGTGCAAAAAATGTGTCAACACCTGCCCCAAGCATATCATTGAGCTTTTGCCTCTCCATGAGGTCAAGGCGGCTGTGCTCTGCGCAAACAAGGACAAGGGCGCGCTGACACGGGGCGAATGCATGGCGGGATGTATAGGATGTATGCGCTGCGTCAAGGCGTGCGAATATGACGCGGTTTCGGTAACAAACTTCTGCGCAAAGGTCGACTATGAAAAATGCACAGGCTGCGGCAAATGCGTTGAGGTCTGCACAATGAAATGCATCAACCTTATTGACCTTAACAAGATAATCAGCAGTGTAGATTAAATAAAAAGTGAAAACGCAATGTGGCAGCTGCTTCATCCGCAGCTGCCACTGATTTTTTATTCAATTAACCCTTTTGCTTTTGATTAAGGAACAGATAATTATTTCTTTCCCGTTGAGCCGAAGCCGCCCGCGCCCCTGTCGGTCTCGTCAAGGCTTTCGACCTCAAATACCGGGAGGCATGAAACGGGCATAACAACAAGCTGTGCAATTCTTTCGCCGGGCTGAATTTCATAATCAACGTCAAACTGATTGACAAGCCCGACACAGACCTCTCCCCTGTAATCACTGTCAACAACTCCGACCCCGTTGAGCATCCCTATGCCGTGCTTGATTGCAAGCCCGCTCCTTGCAAAAACCATGGCGGCAAGCCCGCTGTTCGGAAGAGCGACGGCAATGCCTGTCGGCACAAAGGCATGACCTCCGGCGGGTATTATCATTGCCTCTTCAATGCATGCGCACAAGTCAATGCCCGCGCTGCCCGCAGTCGCTTTCTTTGGCACAACAGCATTGTTTCTTACTTTCATTATTTTTATACAGTCCACAAATATCACCTCATAGTAATTGTTTTCTTACGTCTCAGCCCTATTATATTGTATAGTACCATTATCCGTTTGTTTGTACAATAATTTTTTTATATTGCAAGCTGCCCGCCCCCTATAATTCCATAAAAAGTGTTTACAGGTAGAATTTGGTATGTTATAATAAATGTGTGTCTCTGCCCAATTGTTCTATATTGCAATAAAAAGATGCATGTTATAAATCGAAAACTATAAATTATTGGAGGGAACATTAACAATGAAAAAAAGACTGTTCAGCCTCATGATGGCAATCGTAATGGCAACAACTTTTCTGCCTCTGTGCGGAGTTGCCGCTTTTGCCGAAGATTTGATTGATTCTGCCTCTCAAAAGACGGAGTCTCAAGTGTCGGCAGCGAGCATTGACGACTCTACTATTGACGGGGATCTGCGCAGACCTGTTCCGAATGTCAGCCTTGATGTTACTGATGTTACAAGGGTAGCAAATACCCAGTATTCAATGGCTAAGGGCACAACAATCGTTAAAGCAACGCCCTCCGGTGTTCCCGAGCTTGCATCGACTGTAAGCTGCAGGGAGCAGGCATATGCGGGTGAAACGCCTGTCGCAACAACCGTCACATTGGTTATTAACAGCTTTGACAGTGCTTACAGCAATTATAATCCGGCTATTGTGGGCACGCCGATACTCACCTGCACAAACAACACAACCGTCACCTTCACCGGCCCCGTCATCACAAACAACACTTATGTGTGGACCTTGGCAAGCGGCACTGCAACGGTAGGCACAACGCTTAAATTCAAGATAAACCTCACGACCAACTGGGATAATATATATACATACTCAAAGATTACAGATACATATGAGATTTATGGTTATTCCTATGTGGAAAATGTTATTTTCCCCGCCGGCGCCTATTCTTTCACAACAACCGCCAAGAGCGCCTCGGATGACGATGAGTGCGGCGATATCCGCTATGTCTCGAGAGTTTTGGGCAAAGGCGTTTACGGCACGATTTCCACAAGTGGAACAGCAAACTCCGATGTGAACAGGGGGTATCACAACTTTGCTACGAACTCCTTCGTCAATACAACTGATTCCCTAATGTGTTCCTCCTGGTACTGGTCGCCTGACAGGGACTACGGTTCCCCATTCTACTGGAACGGTTCAACCGGTAATGATAGCAACCGTTCGCTTGCCACCGTTTACCTTGACACAAGCACACAATCCCTTACAAGCATTAATTTGAGAATGCATTTCTTTGAATATGAGAGGCCGAGAGGCTCGGCAGACGAAACAAATCAGCCGCAGCAGTTTAACGGCTTTGTCGTAAAAAGCGGGTTTGTCTCCTCCTTTGATCAGAACACCACCTCTGACGCAGCTGCGGTAACGGCATTGAATCCTGTAAGAACCGGTGACACAAACCTGACATACAAATATGACACGACCTCTGCGACGCTTTACGGTGCAGGAACCTCCGGAGAATATACCCTTATTCCCTATTTCTATCTTCATGACTTAACAACGGGAACAAGCACGGCCTCCAAGCATAACCATACAAGAATCGGCACGAATCTGAAAATTGTCACCATCGACAAGTCGGTTCTGCGTTCAAATATCAACACCGCGAGCGTTTCGTGGAACCAGACACTTTCAACAAAGACAGCTGCAAGCGGCACCGATGCCGCCGCAGTCGGCGCTACGGGTACCGGCAAGGGTCTGATTCCTCAGAGCTGGTATTACAGCTCTGGGTGGGATAGTTTTGCATCCTATTATGACAATGCCAACACTTTGCTTGTTACCCCCACTGCCGCCCAGACAGATATTGATTACGCAGCAACAAATCTTTCGACTTATTACGGCAATCTTACACTCAAGCTTGCCGATTCAACCAACACTTACTACGGAACGGTTTATAACACAAACACCTCTCTGCCTATGACAGGTCTTTCCGGCATCAACTCAAGTTATTACAGCACCTCAAGTCCGTATACATCTCTTAAAACCCTTTCATCGCTTATTACAACCGTCAGCGAGGGCAGCACATATTATGTTTACTATAACGGTGAGGCCGGTCTTACCAATATCCTTCAGTTCTGGTCGGGCAATAAGTCTTATTACACGACAGAGTCAAGAACAGCCCTTGAAGCAGCATTTACGGAAGCTCTGGAGGTCAAGAACACAAGCTACAACACGCTTTACCAGCCGACCTATGACCGCGCGGCAAGGAATTTGCAGACAGCTATTGAAAACCTCAGATTTTCGGCGCTTGATACTTCAAACGCAAGTATAGTTTATGCCAATGCATCTAAGATTACGGATTATTCTCCTGTCTACAATCCCTTCACCGTTTCCAACAGATATGCTTACACATCAATGGCAGGCACTACATATGCCACAGCTTTGCCCAGCGGCACAGCTGTATATACCTACACACAGGCAACAAGGAACGCCGCAACAACTGCTTATAATGCCGTAGGCACATATATCAATAACGCCTCAAGCTACGATTCCAGAGTTCAGGATACCCTTGCAACAAAGGCCACGGCTCTCCAGACTGCTCTGAGTAACCTCGCCTACGGTCCTGTTGTATCAACGTACTGGACACAAACCTCCGCACTTGTTGACACTATTCCTCTGTCTTCGCTCAATTCCGCGCATCAGGCTGTTGTTCAGTCCCTGCTGACAGAGGGTAATAACATCACTTCAACGGGCACAACAGCAAATCAGGCAAGGCTTAACACGCTGACAGACACTCTTTTCCTCTATCTCTACACCGAGCCCGCCGATTTCACTGCTATTAACACAGCCATCTCAAACGCTTCGCACAGGAGCAATAAGATAACTGCCGTCGACCCCGCTGGAGGTAACCGCTCGGCACTCTATTATTACACCTCTGCCACAAGAACGACACTTCAGAATTATATTGACACCGCAGAGAGCAAGAGACCTGTCTATGACGGAAACGGCAACCTTGTGAGCGTAAAAATTCCGATTATTGACAAGGCTTCGGTAATCACTCTGGCAAGCTCAATCACAACTGCAACATCGAATTTGGCGGTTGCGGGTGCCGATTTCAACTATGTAAACCAGCAAGTCGCAGCAACGCCTGCCTGCAGCAGTGATCATTACACAGCGGCATCATGGCTTGTGTATATAACCGCATACAATAAGGTGTCGGGGGCTTTGACATCATCAGGAGCATCAGAAAACACAAACTGGCAGGCAACAAGCACATCGTCACAATATCTTGCCTCAAACCAGTCCGGTGCAAACGGGCCTGATGCTTTGGCGGCTGAGCTTTACGCGGCAAGAACCGCACTTGTTCATAAAACAACAACAATAACCTTTAATCTAAACTACGGCTCAAACGATGTCTATACTACTCAGACGGGTGCTTCGGGCGATGCAACGGTTGCTCTGCCTACACCTCCGACACGTACGGGCTATAACTTCTCCGGATGGTACAGTGAGGCGGCTTGCACAACCGCTGTTACCCTGCCGCAGCCCTTCCCGCTGAGCAATACAACTTATTATGCAAAATGGGCAGCCATAAGCTACACCGTCACCTTTGAAGGCAACGGCAACACCGGAGGCTCAATGACAGCGCAGACTATCCCCTACGGAACCTCGGCGCAGCTCAAGGCAAACGGATATTATAAGGCTGGTTATGTGTTCTTCGGCTGGTCAACAACCCTCGGCGGCTCTGTTGCTTATTCAGACGGCGGTCAGTACACAATGACAACTCAGGGAGTAACCCTCTACGCTGTTTGGAACGTCAACAGCTATAAAATTATATATTATGTTGACGGCGTTGAGTTCGGGACCGTTCTATACGATTACGGTGCGATTATCACGCCTCTCGAAGCGCCGACAAGAACAGGTTACACCTTTTCCGGCTGGCCTGATTTGCCTACTACTATGCCCGCAGGCGACCTCACGATAATGGGTTCGTTCTCAATAAACAGCTATGACATTGTTTATTATGTTGACGGCAATGTTCATGCAACAGAAACCTACGAGTACAACGCCACAATCACCCGTCTGGCGGATCCGGAAAGAACAGGATACACATTCTCCGGCTGGTCATCGATTCCGACAAAAATGCCTGTCGGCGGGTATACAGTCACGGGTACCTTCTCGGTAAACTCTTATAATATCCGGTTCTATCTGGACAACGTTTTCTTACAGAAACTCACATATGCCTATGGAGACCCAGTTGTGCCTCCTGAAGTACCTGCAAGGGAAGGCTATCATTTCAGCGGCTGGAGCAATCTGCCGGAGACAATGACAGCAGGCTCGATTGTTTCTTCCGGAAATTATATTGCCAACAGCTACAATGCAATCTTTTTGGTTGACAATGAGACATACAGCACCGTTCCCACAAACTACGGGGCGACAATTTCGCTTCCGTCCGCTCCCTCAAAGGCAGGATATGTCTTTAACGGGTGGGAAAATGTTCCCGCCACGATGCCTGCAAGCGATGTCTATATTAACGCCACCTGGATTGAAGAAACCTATACAGTCACCTTCTATATAAACAATGTAGTTGAAAGCCAGGTGTCAGGCCCGGTCGGCACCGCGGTCACCGCTCCTACGGTTACGCCGCCCACGGGCTACCGTTTCAGCGGATGGCTCTCAGAAGTCCCCGCAGCTATCGGCACCGAGAATGTTGACATTTACGGCTCCTACATTCCCAACATCTACACAATCACCTTCTATATTGACGGCGCAGAATATACTAAAATAACCGGCGATTACGGCTCTGCGGTTACGGCACCGGTTGTTACGCCGCCGACAGGTCAAAGCTTCAGCGGCTGGTCGCCAGAGGTTCCCGCAACGATTCCGGCGGAAAACATAACTATTTCCGGCACATATTCGGCAATCATATACAAAGCTTCGTTTTATGTAAACAATGAGCTTATAGGAACATTTGAGTTAGCATATAACGCGCCGATTACGCAGCCTACCGTAACAGTTCCTGAAAATTATACCTTCAGCGGATGGGATCCCGCGGTTCCCGGAGCAATGCCGGCATCAGATATCAGCTTCTATGCAACACTTACTTTGGACACCGCGACA
>CAZBHG010000001.1:0-54424 GCA_964491735.1 uncultured Eubacteriales bacterium | reverse complement strand
GCAACAACTAAATCAACAATATCTAAACTATCTAAACCCAAATCTTCAAAAATTGTAGTGTTTGAATAAATAATGCCCTTCAAAGCATGTGTTATATTATATATCAATTTTGCAAGGCTGTTGCCTATCAAGGGAATATGCCTCAGCAAAGTTTCGATTCTTGCCTTGGTTTTCATATATTCGGGTCTTGCTCTGGCAATTGCAAGGTAACGGGCAATTGAACCGACATTTTTTGAAATTGACATTTCATTGTCATTGAGAATAACAATGAGCTTTCTTTTTGTCCTGCCCGCATTATTCAGCCCTTCATATACAAGACCGCCAGTCAAAGCTCCGTCGCCGACAACTGCAATAACATGGTCATTCCTTTTATCCATTGCATTTGCAGCGGCGAGGCCCAGCGCAGATGAAACAGCGGTGCTGGAATGCCCGCTGAAAAAAATATCATGTTCGCTTTCACTTGGCCTTGAAAAGCCAGATATGCCGCCCTCTGTCCTCAAAGTCCCGAAGTCCTTATATCGGCCTGTCAGGAGCTTGTGAGTATACATCTGATGACCTACATCAAAAACAATCTGATCCTTAGGCGAATCAAAAACCTTATGCAGAGCGATGGTAAGCTCAACCACACCGAGATTGGATGCAAGATGGCCTCCGTTTTTCGACACTGTGCTAATCAATACATTTCTGATGTCCTGAGCTAAAATTCCCATTTCTTCGCCATTAAGCTTTTTAACATCATCTGGTGAATTGATTTTATTTAGGATTTTTACATTTCTATTAATTATGTTTTCCATTTAGTATTAAAATTCAACTCCTGCGTTTTGCAAGATTATCAGCAAGCTCTTTGAGAAAATCCGCTTCATCATTAAAAATATTCAGAGAGGATTTTGCTCTCAATGTCAGCTCATCCGCCAACTGTTTTGCTCTTTCAAGACCGAGCAGAGATACATATGTGCATTTGTCGTTTTCTTCGTCGCTGCCAATCGGTTTGCCAAGCGTCTTTTCATCGCTTGTCATGTCAAGTATATCATCTACAATCTGAAATGCCAATCCGATATTTTTTGAGTACTCCCTTGCGGCTTCTATTCGGTTTTCATCCGCATTTGCGGCAATGCAGCCCAGAACGGCGGAGACCTCAATCATTGCCCCTGTTTTTAGCTCATCGGTCTTTTTGAGGGTATTAATATCAGCTTTTTTGCCTTCATTCTGCAAGTCAAGCATCTGACCGCCAACCATACCGTAGCATCCTGCCGCATCAGACAGCACCTTGCAGGCTTTGACCCTGTTTTCAGCACTGACTTCATCGCACAACATAACTGTTTTAAAAGCCAGCGTCAGGAGCGCGTCGCCTGCAAGCAGAGCAAACTCCTCACCGAACCTGATGTGGCATGAGGGCTTGCCGCGACGCATATAATCGTCATCCATACATGGCAAATCGTCATGGATAAGTGAATATGTGTGAATCATTTCAACTGCACATGCAAAGTCAACAGCATTTTTTATTTCACCGCCGCAGATTTTGCAGAACTCAAGGGTAAGAATAGGTCTTATGCGCTTGCCGCCGTTTTCAACACTGTATTTCATAGCCTTACCGACAATACCGCAATCATCAGGCAGTCGTTCAGCCAACGCTCTGTTAATTAAGGCCTGCTGTTCATCCATATAGCTACTCTGCATTTTCAGCCTCCGCTTCAAGCTCGGTCAGCTCAATAATTTTCTGCTGAGCGTTGTCAAGACATAAATTGCAGAATTCGGCAAGCTTTGTCCCCTCTTCAAAGAGTTTAAGAGATTCGTCAATCGGGATATTTCCGTCCTCTAATATCTTAACTATCTCTTCAAGCCTTGCCGATGATTGTTCGAATGTCGGCTTTTTCAATAATATCACTCTGCTTTCGAAATGATTGAGCAGTTCACAGCTCCGTTTGAAAACCTTACACTGACTTCGTCTCCGATTTCGACGTCGTTTATATTGCTTATCGGTTTTTTATTTTTAAATGTCAGGGAATACCCTCTGCCAAGAACTTTTAAGGGACTTAAAGCATCAAGCTTTCCGCACAAAACCGAAAACGCCGCCCTTTTATTCGATATATCACTTTGCATACACCCCGATAATCTCCCAACAAAGCTGTCAACGGTCTGCCTCTTAACGTCTATATAGTAAAGCGGGCTTGCAAAAAACGGCGAATGCATCAGATTAAAAACATACTGCCGCTTTTTTTCGATGCTGCCGCTTAATTCATTAATAAGGCAGGATTTAAGGAAGTAAATACGTTCTTTATATTCAACCCAATTCGGAACAGCAAGCTCGGCGGCAACGGAAGGAGTCGGTGCCCTTAAATCCGAAACAAAATCACAGATTGTGAAATCAGTCTCATGCCCTACAGCGGAAATAATGGGGATTTCGCAAGCAAAAACAGCCCTCGCAACCTTTTCTTCGTTAAAAGCCCAGAGGTCTTCAATTGACCCCCCGCCCCTGCCCACTATCAGCACGTCGGCATAATTCCCCGCATTATATCTTTCAATCGCATTGACAATCTGAGGAGCGGCATTTACTCCCTGAACTTCAACAGGGCAGAAAACGACCTTTGCTAATGGAAAACGTCTGCCTAAAACATTAAGAATATCCTGAATTGCGGCGCCTGTCGGCGAGGTTATTACGCCGACACGTTCGGGGCAAACGGGTATTGCCTTCTTATATTTGTCATCAAAAAGCCCTTGGGAGGCAAGCTTGTTTTTTAATTGTTCATAGGCAACGCTCAAAGCACCCGCACCGTCGGGCTGCATATCGTCAATATACAGCTGATATTGACCGTCTCTCTCATAAACAGAAATATGCCCTTTTACAATAACCATCATACCGTTTTCAGGCATAAAGCGAAGGCGAAGCGCGCTTGACCTAAACATGACAGCCTTAATAGATGCGTTTGCGTCCTTTAAGACCATATAAAAATGCCCGGTTCTGTAATGGTTGGTGAAGTTTGATATTTCTCCGCAAATATAAATACTGCTGAGAATTCCGTCACCGTCAATTACTGATTTAATATAAGAGTTAAGCTGCGAAACGGTAATAACGGGAGAATTCATTTTCTGCTCTCCTTTATACTTGCAAGAATTGCCGTTCCCGCAGCATTATCGGAAGAAAAAACGGGCTCGGCAAAAACTGCGCCGAATTCATTTTCAAAGCTCTCTCTGATAATTGAATTAGACATGACACCGCCGGAAAACACGAGAGGAAGCCCGCCGTACTTCTGCAATAAATAAACAACCATTTTTCTTAACGATTCCATAATATAATCAATACAATAGCGGCAGATATCCTCCTTGCTTTCACCGGAGGAATACATCGCACGGCATTTATTTTCAACTCCGGAAAGGCTGCAATCTCCGTCCTTGAGCGACGGGGATATTTTATAAACCCTGCCGCTTTCCCGTGCGAGCCTGTCAACACCCTGACCTGCCGGAAACGGAAGACCAAGCATAACTCCGACCCTGTCAACCGCTTGTCCGGCTTTTAGGTCAAGAGAAGAAGCAACAGGCTTAATATCAAATACTTTTTCATTCGATGTAGAAACCAAGAGAGCCTCAGTCGTCCCGCCGGAAACATGAAAAGCAATAAATTCCTTTTCAATGAGGTCAAGCCTGCCCGAGGAAAAAAGAGCCGCCGCAACGTGACCTGCCTGATGGGAAAATATGTGAAGAGGTTTGCAAAATGAGGCGCATATGCAGCGTGCGGAATTAACGCCAACAAGGAAACACGGCATATAAGAGCCTTCTGCGTCTCTGGGAGTGCCTGAAACTCCTACAGACGAAATATCAATATCACTTTCTTCAAATAGTGACTCCATAAGCTCCGGAAGCCTGACGGTATGGTGAAAAACAGCATCACTCTGGCGGAGCCCAAGCTCGCCTTCTTTAACGGGGAGGAGCTTTTTCCGCTGTATTACCGTATTGCTAAAGCTGTCAAAAACAGCGACCGAGGTGGTATAGTTGCTTGTATCAATTCCGAGATAAGCACCCATTTCATTCACTCTCAGTCAGTATGTTCTTCTTTATATCGGCAGTTCTTGAAACAGCTCCAAGAATTCCGTTTACAAAAGAAGCATCCGTTTCATCGGCATAAATTTTACAAAGCTCAACAGCCTCATTTATAGACACACTCACAGGGATATCCTCGCAAAAAATAAGCTCGTAAATTGCGAGGCGAAGAATTGCGAGCGTAACCTTTGAAATTCTGCTCTTTTTCCAACCGATTGAGTTGTTTTCAATCAGCCCGTCAATCTCTTCAATATTATTGCATGCGTTAAGCGCAAGACTGCTCGAAAAGCTGTCAACTTTTAAAAGCCTTTCTTCCTGAGCAAGATTGATAATTTCCTGCATCCCAACCTCATCGTTAAATGATTTTTCAAATAAAAGAGCAAAGGCTTGTTCCCTCGCCTGCCTTCTTGTCATAAGTTTCGTCCTTTCACAGTGCCTGCAAATCTATTATTATTATAAAACAGCAATTTGCCCCCCACTGCCTGCGGAGGGCTGAAAATCAGTTTTTTATCTGCTCTGCAAACTCAATTGCTGCAATGCTGACATTTACTTTAGTTACAATTTTGCCTGTCATGCTTTGAACGGCATTTTTGACGGCTCTCTGCACCTCTCCGGCAACTGTAGGGATTTTCTTCCCGCTCATGATATTAATGAATATTTGAAGCTTAATATCATTCTCACCTGTCCACACACGCACAGATTTGAGCGATTCATCACCCAAATTCAAAATTGTATGCACATCGGCAGGTCTTGCCGCAAAACCGCTTACTCCGTCAACATCCTTTGCCGCATTTAATGCAATGGAAGCAATAACATTTTCTGATATTACAAGGTCGCCGGAATTCTCATTCCTCAAGTTTTCATCCATAGGGCAAACCTCCTTGCCCTATATTATACCACAAACTTTTAAATACTCAACTACTTAATTCAATAATTGTTATATTTTCAACCGAAAAACCGGTCTGCGCTGTCACAAGCTCTTTTATTTTCAAAACACCTGTGCCGTCAAGATCTCCGTTCTCGACAACAGTTTCGCATTTTTTGCCGTTTATCAAAACGACGCTGTCAAGACCGGTTTTTGCAAGTATTAAAGCTTCAATATCCGCCTCAAGCTTAATTGCATTTGTAAGCTCATCCAATTGTGCAGAAGCCTTTTTAACTGCCGCATCATCGGATTTACTGTCTTCAATGACATCCTCAAGAGCATCCAATGCTTTATCATGCGCCTCGCTTCTTTTTAGCTCTGAATTTGCAAAATATTCCTCTTTTGACGCAGCTGAATCTGAGTTGACATATTCAGCATCGCCCAGATTGCCTTCTGCATCCAAAGAAGCGCCGGTGGTGCTCGTGATGTCTGTCACGTCAATGTCATTACCGGCAGACTCCACAACCGGACGCGTGTAATACCAGTTGATGAAAACCGCAGCACTAAGCGCCAAAATGAGAGTTGCCATAACCAGCTGTCTTTTTTTAATAATCATAATCAATCCTCCGTGTTCTGATTGTCTGCCATTTTTGCTATGCTGACCTTAGCTGAACTTATGCCTGTTACCGCTGTAACAGCTTCAACAATGTTCTTCTTGACAACCGTTGAATCCGCCCCCTCGCAAACAATTGCAACGCCTCTGATACTTGGCTGAACAATTTTCAATATCAGCCCGGTTTCACTGTCGTCACTGCTTTTAATTATAATATACTCATCCTCTTTGTTGAAGCTTTCCTCAACATTTTGACCGCCGCTGTCGATTGAAGAGGATGAACTGCTTTGGGTTTTATCCTGTGTGGCATAAATCTGCTCAACACCGTTTTCAAGGGTCACCATGACCTTTGTTTTGCCCGCCCCATCGATTGAGCTTATGAGCTTACTTAACCTTTTTTCAACGTCCTCAACATATGTATATTCATCCCGGCTTTCCGTCTGTGTCTGGGTCTGCGTTGTCTGTTCTTTCTCTGTTTCTGATGTGTCATCGCTGCCGCCAAAGTCGGCAAACAAAATTAAAAACATCCCCGCAATACCCACCAGCAATATACACAGGAGCTTTTTATCTGCCTTAAACTTTTTTGTTATAGCTGCAAATGCATCCTTAATAACCTTCATTTAATCACCTGCACCTTTAATTGATACTTCTATGTCTAAACCCAGTCTTTCTTTCAGGTCTTTTGACAAGTCATTTTGAATTGATTTATATTTACTGCCGACTGTTACCCCAGCCTCTTTAATAATTATGCTGCCGTCATCGCTAATATCCGTAATTATTGATATTTGTCCATCTTTGATATTATTTTCTTTCAGTACGGCTTCAATCTCAGCCTTGGCGACATCTGCAACGCTCTTTTCCACCTGCTCGTCAATCAATTCCTCTATATCTGTTTTTTGTTGCGTATCAATGCTGTCAATCGTTGAGAGCAAGTTCAGATCAATACCCTCCCCGTTCAGGAACGGTGAAAAGATAGCGGCAATAATAAAAAGAGAAACGACCGTCCTCATCGGTTTCTCAAGAACTCCTTTTGGCGCAAGTATGTAAACTACTGCACCTGCGAATGCACAAAGCGTTACACACAACGCCCATTTCTTAATATCATCCATTTTGACCTCCGAGATATTTATTAAATTCCTGCCCTCATGGCAAGAGTAATCCCAAGAGTAATCGTCATCAGGAACATGTTAAATATAAGGCAGATATTGAGAAGCGTTACACCTGAGCCAATTGCTTTAAATAAACAGTCGATTCCGTCGATACCGAGCATTTTTGAGCATGCGCTCATTATTTTAAAACCAAGGCTCCACATTGTAAGCTCAATTATTATCGGAGCCGTCATAAGAAGAACACAAACTATCCCAAAAACCCCTACTGCGCTTTTAACAAGAGATAAACTGCCGATAATCGAGCTGTATGAGTCCGCGAGTGCTGAACCGACAACAGGTATTGCACTGCTGACGGCAAGCTTTATCGCCTTTGCCGTAACCGTATCGGCGGCGTTCGCCATAACTCCCTTTATTGTTAAAAAAGCGGAAAACAGTGCAACAAGGGCTGAAAAAGCGCCAATTACAACCTTTTTAACTAAATCGGCAATTTCTTCAAGCTTAAAATCCGGTGTGAATGCACTTATTGAACCCATAGCCATTACAATACCGGAGCAAGGAACAACAATGTTTTTTATTATCTGTGAAATCCCCTGAGCGCTCATAAATGCAATGGAATTGAAACTGACTGCCAGAAGCGGATTGCCCGAAGCAGTGATGACACCGGCAAGCACAGGAATCAACACCAGCATAAAGGTACTTAAAGCTGACGCGCTTGACACTGCGCCTGAAATTGCAGACGACAAAGGCGATATAATTATAAGCAGCACAAAGCAGGTGCAGATTATGTTGACGGCAAGCTTCACCTTCTCTCCTTCAGGTGTGAAGCTGTTTGCAAGAGCCATAAGCACAAGCACACCCATAATCTTTGCCATGGAATTAAGAGGGCTGTTTATATGACCTTTGATTATATTTATCAGAAGGTCAATGATTTTTCTCGGCGAAGTTTCGAAGAGAGAGTAAAAATCTATATCATCTATTCCCAGTTCCTCAAGCATTTCCTGAGTCTCCTGCGAGAGAGAATCCTTGACTTCATCCGCTCCGCTTTCTTCAAGCTGTTCATCATAAATTTGCGTCGCCTCATTATCTCCAACCGCATATGCACAGGTTGAAAACAGACAGATAAATGTTAGAATGACGACCAATGTTTTTAATACTTTCATTTTCATCTCATCCGTTAATCAGTCCAACGGCAAGCTCTGCAACCTCTTTTATCATCGGTAGCGACATGGAAAGAATAATCAGCTTTGCCGCAAGCTCAATGTTAGCCGCAAGTGATTTCGAGTCGCTGTCCCTGCAAATTTCGGCTGCCAGCTCCGCTGTTATGGATATTCCGAGCGCTTTGATTAATAGTTTAAAAAAGCTGCTGCTTATTCCTGTGAATTCAACCATATCAATTGCCGTCTGGGCAATATCTGAAAAAAAGGATAGGGCAAACAATAAAACAATAACCACACCGCCAAGCTGAACAAAAAGGGCGTATTCGGGCTTTGCCTGTTTAACAATAAATGCCATAACAGCTGCCAATATCGTAATAGCGAAAATCTGATATATTGTCATAGGTCAAATACCGATTTCAGCTCAGACAAAAGTGCTGACAGTTCAGGAATAATCATCATAACAACAACAATAATGCCTGACAGTGTTGTAAGCATTGCATAATCATCTCTGCCCGCTTTGGTCAGAATTGTATTAATTACGGCAACAACAATACCGACGGCTGCTATTTTAATAATCAATTCCATATCCAAACCTATCGCCATCCTTTATATCAAAACTATACCTGCTGCGATGCCTGCGAGCACTCCGATGGACGAGCAGGCTCTGCCGTATTTTTCGTTTTCCTGCCGGGCGCTTTCAAGACCGGCGTTTAGCAATATTTGATGCAGTTTAAGGCTGTTTATCTGACTGTCGGCATTGGCAGCACCGATAATCTCGCCAAGCGGCAGTAATAAGTCAATATCATCATTTTTCAGGTGTTTCAAACCGGTTGCGTTCTCCACGCTCAAATTCCAGGCTGTTGGAAATGGTTCGCCTGTTTCGAGCTTTGAACGGCAGTCATCAAGAAAGCCCAGTTTTGCAAGCTCGCTTCTCGCGCACAGATTTTCAAGCAGAGAACAGACCGGCGCCTGACTGTATTCAAGCTGTGCGCACAAAACCCCAAGCATGATTTTAATCCTTTCAAGCTCTTTGACCCGCTGACCCATTCCATGCCTCAGATACTGCCCCATCAGGCTTACCGCTAACACAACAAACAATATCCCTGCTGATTTCATTGAGCAACTCACCCGTCCTGAAAATTTTTGATATCACGCACGGCGAGCATCCGCCCTTGAGCAAAACAATTTCGTCAAAGGCAAATGTCATGAGCAATCTTCTGATTTGCGGTCTGCTCAACAGTTCTTCACGGCTTGAGGCGTGAACGGAAACGGCAAATTTAACGCCTGAATTCAGCCCCGATTCAATTGCTTCAATTTCCGCCATGCCTCCGACCTCATCACAAATAATGATTTCAGGTGAGAGCGAACGAAGGGCAGTCAATATACCTTCGCCCTTGGGGTATGCCGACAGTACGTCGCAGTTCAGCCCCACATCATTGCCCGCGTTGCCTCTGTGTACTGCGGCAATTTCCCCTCTTTCATCAATGACAACTGTTTTATAATAATTGCCGCAGAATCCGCTTGAAAGCCTTCTTGTCAAGTCCCTGAGCATTGTCGTTTTGCCGCTTGTCGGCGGGCCGGCAATAATAATGCTTCGAAGTCCGTCGGAAAAAAGCAGTTCACAGAGCTGTTTTGATGCCTGAGTGTTTTCTCTGGCAATTCTTAAATTAATTGAAGAGATATCCCTGACTGATGATATTTCATTATCAGAAAAAACGGCAGTGCCGCAAATTCCGGCTCTGTGTCCGCCTTCAACGGATACAAATCCGTTGGCAATAGTTTCGGAATGAGTGTGGACGGAATAGCCGCACAGCCTTGTAAATGTATCATTAATTTCTGCTAAATTCATGGTGACAGCACTATCCGAGTATAATCGGCTTATCCTCGAATTTCTGTTTAGAAAGAACACTCCGCCACTCCCAAAAAGGATAACGGGGGCGTTGTTTCTCATTCTGATTTCCCAGATATTTTCTTTGTCCTCCGAAGAAATGTCCATGAGGAGCTTTTGAATTCTCGGCGTTATGTTTGCAACAGCATTGTCAAATCTCTTTGTTATGTATTCCTCCATTTTTATCCTCCTTACGGACAAAGTGTTCATATCAAATAGATATTACTTCTTGTCCTAAAATAGAACAGAAAAATTTGAAACTTATGCGACAGCACTTGAAAAATACATTCTGTATGATATAATATTTTATATTGCATATTACAAAATTGTATTTGTTTTTACACAATCCGATAAAAACTAAACTAATTAAGGATGGTATGGATTAAATGAAGAAAGAGAAATCAAAGGGCGCTCTGGCCGGTTCATTTATCGGCAGAATAATAAAAGATAATTGTTTTGTTTTTCTAGCGTTTATTGTCACGGCAATTCTGACACTTTTTGTTTACTTTTGTTTTAGTGCCATCCCGTTCGGAGATATGACCATTCTGAGAATGGATTTATATCATCAGTACGGCCCTCTGTTTGCCGAGCTTTATGACAGGATTACCGAAGGAAAAAGCCTACTTTATTCCTGGACTTCTGGTCTTGGAAGTTCATTTCTCGGCAACTACTTCAATTATCTTTCAAGCCCGTTGACCGCACTTATTTTTTTGTTTGGTCACGTCAATATACCTGATGCGATAGGCGCAATCATTCTGCTCAAAGGCTGTTTTGCCAGCGCCTTCTTCTGCTACTATCTTAAACGCTCATTGGGCAAGCATGACCAGACAACGGCGGCGTTTGGTGTTTTATATTCCTTCTGCGGTTTTTTCATTGCATACTACTGGAACATTATGTGGCTTGACGCAATGGCATTCTTACCTCTTTTAATTCTGGGTATTGAAAACATTATCAATAAAAGCAAAGCAACTCTCTACACAATCACTCTCGTACTCACGATGGTATGCAGCTATTACATGTCATATATGGTCTGCATTTTCTCAGTTTTGTATTTTGTCGTGTACTACATTTCAAACTATGATATCAACAATTATCATGAGGGTATCAAGCCCTGCCTGCGCATTGATTACAGTTTCGGCTACAAGCTTAAGGACAAAATCAAATATTCACGTCTCATACGGAGCGGTTTGCTTTTTGCCGGCGGCTCCGCCCTTGCAGCGTGCCTTGCGGCATTTTCGCTTATTCCGGTATATTATATACTTCAGAACAGTTCGGCAATCACAGATACATTCCCGTCGGAAATTAACAGCTACTTTACTATTTTTGACTTTTTGGCAAATAATTTAGCATCACTGGAGCCAACAATCAGGAGCAGCGGCGAGGACGTCCTTCCAAATGTTTATTGCGGTATAGCTACGGTTATTCTTGTTCCGCTCTACCTTTTTATAAAATCCATTCCGGTGAGGGAAAAGATTTGCAACGTCGGGCTTCTCGCTTTTCTGTATTACAGCTTCAGCATTAACTATGCAAACTATGTTTGGCACGGCTTTCACTTTCCAAACGACCTACCCTACAGATTTTCATTCATGTATTCCTTTATCCTGCTCGTAATGGCATATAAGGCTGTAATTCATATCAAGGAGCTTATGGGCAAAGAGATTTTATTTTCCGGCATCGGCGTTGTTTTCTTCATAGTAGCTGTGCAGGAAATCGGCTCTAAGAATGTGAATGAGTTGACTGTTTTTGTCAGCCTTTTGTTTACTGTTATCTATACAATCGTTTTATATTATTTTAGGAGTCCGAAATTTAAGGCAGGTACAATGTCACTGGTTATGCTTGTCTGTGTTGCGGGTGAAGTTATTTGCTGTGATTCTTACCACTTCAGCATGTCACAGCCCAAATCTTTTTATGCCGGAGACTATGACGCTTTTAAGGTGCTCAAAGATCAGCTTGATGAGATTGAGGACAATTGCTTCTACCGCATGGAGCTCACTGAGCTTCGCACAAGAATGGACCCTTCGTGGTATGGCTACAACGGAGTTTCAACGTTTTCTTCGATGGCATATGAGAGCTTATCAAACCTTCAAAGCAATCTTGGCATGATGAGCAACTACATAAACAGCTATACATATAATCTGAATACTCCGGTTTATAACGCTATGATGTCGCTTAAATACATAGTGTGTAACGATGAAGACGACAGAATGAGCAGCTATCTCTATAAAGGGAAAACAAGCTCCGAAAAATTTACGGCTTATGAAAACAAATATTATCTTCCGATTGCTTATATGGTTGACTCAAATATCAAAAACTGGACTTATACTGACAGCGACCCCTTTGTGGTTCAGGCCGATTATTTTGAAAAAGCAACAGGCGTTAGCGATGTTTTCACGCGCCTCAATGTTTCCTCCGAGAATGTAACCTATGACAATATAAATACTTTTTACACAGGTTTTGAGAGCGGATATTTCACCTATAACAGAACAGTTGTGGGTGCTCCCGCAAGCTTCACTTTAGCCGTCACACCTGAAGCCACTCAAAACGTTTATATTTTTGTTGATTCCGCTGATGTCGATATCCTGAGAATTGAAGGCAGTAATTTCAATATAGAGCATGATGAAGAAAAGGATATTATTGACCTCGGCGTTTGCGAAGCAAACGAACCTGTAAATGTATATATCAGACTTAATAATGATGATACCGAAAGCGGCAATGTAACCTTCTATGCCTACGGTCTTGAGATGGATAAATTCATAGAGGGCTACGATATTCTTGAAGACGGGCAGCTGAATGTAAGTACTTTCAATGATACATATATTAAGGGCACAGTAAACGCTAATGAGGACGGTATTCTCTATACATCTATTCCTTATGACAATGGCTGGAGTATTAAGGTTGACGGAGAGGCTGTCCCGCACAACAGCATAATCAAGATCGGAGATTCATTAATCGGAATCAATGTTTCTAAGGGCGAACATACAATTGAGTTCAGCTTTATGCCGCAGGGCTTGATGCTTGGCATATATATTTCCGCAGGGGCGCTGTTCCTCTTTGTACTTATTCTTTTAATTGTCTGTCTGAAGAAAAAGAAAAGAAAGAAGAATAATAAACCCGTTCCCGAGGAGAAGGCCATTTTTGATGGAGTTGAGACAAACGCAGGGTTGCCCGATCTTCCACCGATTATCGGAGGCAGCTATGATATTAAAGATTTCTCTCTTGATGTCTCAGGCAAACAACAGCCTGCGCAGGCAATTGAACCGGTCAAAACGCCTGAAACGCAGTCTGAGAATAAGCACGACATCTACATTTCCGGCGGCGAAAAAACTCAGGTAAATAAAGATTTGAAAAATTTCGGCGACGAAGATGTTGAAATTACAGTTGAAAAGTTTGAAGGAAAAGAATAACATTTAAATAGAATTCATTAGTTTGACGGGGCTGTATCAGAACGATTTTTTCCCATCGTTCCGATACGGCCCCGTCTAAACATATATTTAATATATTAGATAACATCCTGCTTCTTAATTCTGAAAATCAGTCTTAAAACACCCCTGAAAGCCTTTGGACTGCGCACGACTACTACCTTCATTACTCAATCAACCCCTATAAAAATTATTGCAGTAACACCTTGAAGCAAAGCCGAGTAAAACCAGGGCGATAGCCAAGATAATAACAATAACTGTGTTAGGGAAGCAGCTCGCCACAATCAATCCCGCACCAAAAGCCACGCTTGCACATCCGACACAGCTGCTGCGATGACAGTTATGCATAAAATGCACCGCCTCCAAGATATTAAGCGTTAATATTGCTCATTACAGTATAATCAATATCTGGGAGTCCGGTGATAATATTTTTTAATCAAGTTGCCAGCTTTTTATATTTTTAACATTATTGTACATTGCAATATAGTTGTTATGCCTTGATTTGCTGATTATTCCGTTCTCGACAGCCTCAACGATTTTGCAGCCCTTATCGCCGACATGATTGCAGGTTGAAAACTTGCATTTGCCGAGATATGGCAAAAACTCTTTGAAACAGAACGGCAAATCCTCCTTTGATATATATTCATTGCCCTCAATATCCAAGCTTGTAAAGCCCGGAGTATCCGCGACATAACCGCCGTTTATCTTGAACAACTCAACATGACGGGTAGTATGGCGGCCACGCCCAAGCTTTTCGCTGATTTCGCCCGCATCTAAGCTCAGGCTCTTGTCCAAGCTGTTGAGGAGCGTGGATTTGCCGACTCCGCTGTTGCCGGTAAATGCACTTATATGACCTCTCAGAGCGTCTCTGACTGCATCGATGCCTTCGCCGCTTACCGGGGAAACGCAAAAGACATCATAGCCCGTCATCTTATAAATATCATATAACCAGTCAACATCCGACAAATCAGTTTTTGTAATGATAATTGACGGCTCGATACCATTTTGCTGGGCAATTGCTGTCATCATATCAATTACCACAGTGTTAGGCAGAGGTTCAACAATTGAAGCGACGATAAATATCTTGTCCACATTTGCGATAGGCGGACGTGACAGCTCTGTTTTTCTTTCTTTGATGCTTTCAATTGTTCCCTTATTGTTTTCATCAACTGATATTTCGACACGATCACCAACCAAAGGAGTAATTTTTTCCTTGCGGAATATCCCTCTGGCTTTGCACTCAAACACCGAATCGGCGACCTCTACATAGTAGAAGCCGCCGATGCCTTTTATAATTACTCCGCTAAGCTGCATAAAATCAACCTCTGAAGCTTTTACTGTCCTGAGTTAGCATTAGCCGAACTCGCTACGCCGACATAAATGGTGACAGCAGTGCTTATATCATATGTCATATTAATGTTATATTCAGGTGTTTGATTTATTACCACGCCGACCTTATTATCATTTGTAACCTTTGACACAATAACATTCTGAAAGCCTGCGTCGTTAAGAATATTAATCGCATTTTCCTCTGTCTCATCCACAACATCAGGCACTACTTCCTTGGTATCGGCAGAGTAATCGTAAGTTTTTTCATTTGAAATGGTGGCGGGAGATGTTTTAAAGTTAAGTTTGCACTCATATACAAGGGTGCCGTCAATATATGCCTGAAGCGCCTTTCCCGAGCCGGAACCGCTGACTGTGAATGTATGTGTGTTGCCGTTGAGAAGAATGGTTATATTCGAAACATCATCAACAATAATGTTGTCAATATAAACCTTGAGCACTCCGTCAACGCCTGAGCCGCAATTGGGAAGCTTCAGTTTAATGGTAGCAGATGATGAAGCGGGAACACCGCTGCTGACAGTAACACTGATTGATGTGCCTGCGGGAACTGAATCATCCGCATTAAGGCTCTGACCGATAACCTGATCCTTTGGCTTGTCACTGTCCTGCGTTGTGACATTGGTGCTTAAAACAAGGCCTGCACTTTCAAGCATTTCTTTTGCATCGGCAAGAGACCAGCCAAGCAGGTCAGGCACCTTAACAAGTGAGCCTGAATTATCATCGGTTGCAATATAAATAGTAATCTGAGTGCTTATATTTACTTCGGAGCCGCTTGAAGGATCTGTCCTGATGACCTTATCCTTATTAACCGTCGTGCTGTATTCATACTGCGCTCCGGCAATGTTTGTAAAGCCTTCACTTATAAGTCGGCTTTTCGCTTCCTCAAGAGAAATATTTGAAACATCAGGTACTACTGCGGTTTCGTTACCGATTGCAATTGTCAAAGTAACTGTATCACCGGCTTTAATTTTTTCACCCTTGCTGGGATCCTGTTTGATAACTGTACCGGCTTCCTTATCACTGCTTTGCTCTTGTTCCACTACAAAAGTATAATCTTTATAATCGTCATTATTCTCAATGTCGATATAGTAATTCATCCCGATGAACTTCTGGACTTCAATCTTATCATTATTGTTGAAAACGCCTTTGAAATACAGAATTGAAAGGATAATAACAACCAAAGCCACGACTGCGCAGGCTATTCCGGTAATAATCGGAACAACTCTCCTCTTTTCTTCTGCTTCCTCTTCCTCCGGGTCAGCCTCGCCTTCAGGTGTTGTTACAGCGTCGGAAGGCTTTGACGCAACCTTTTCACCGGGTTCAACATATTTTGTCGGCTCATTGTCAACAAAATATGAATATTCAAACCTGATTGCGGGGTTTCTTTTGAACTCTTCAAGGTCGAGAATCATCTCCGCGGCGGACTGATAGCGGTCACGCGGCTTTTTCCTCATTGCGCGCATTGTAATCTGTTCAAGCCCTATAGGAATTGCGGGATTGATTTCAGTCGGGCGCTTCGCCTCCGACTGAAGCTGCATAATTGCAACCGTCACAGAGCTGTCTGACTGGAAAGGCAGCTGACCCGTGAGCATCTCATACATTACAACGCCTAACGAATAGATATCGGCTTTGTCGTCGGTTATGTCGCCCCTTGCCTGTTCGGGGCTGATATAGTGAACCGAACCAATTGCGCTTTCGGTCATAGTTCTTGTTTCGCTGCGGCTGAAACGCGCAATCCCGAAATCAGTAACCTTAATATTACCGTTATGCAGAAGCAATATGTTCTGAGGCTTAATATCCCTATGAACTATGCCCTTATCGTGGGCATGCTGCAAAGCTCTGAGAATCTGCATGACAAAATGGACAGTCTCTTTCCATGAAATCTTGCCCTGCTGCTCGATATATTCTTTGAGTGTAACGCCTTCGACATACTCCATGACAATATATTGCAGTTTGTCACCGTAGCTGACATCATAAACCTTGACGATATTGGGATGAGATAATACTGCAATTGCTTTTGATTCATTCTTAAATCTACGGCGAAATTCATCATTTGCAAGAAATTCGTCCTTCATAATTTTTACAGCAACAATTCTGTCATCAATATTATCATAAGCCTTGTAGACAACAGCCATTCCGCCGACGCCGATTATCTCCTGAATCTCGTAGCGTCCGTCAAGCCTTTTACCTACATAATTATCCATTTAACACACCCCCAGATAAATTAATGCGCAATTGCAACAACAGTAATATTGTCTCCCCCGCCGTTTAAGTTGGCAAGCTCGACAAGCCGTTCTGCAAATTGATAGTGGTCAACACTCTGAGTTACTTTATATATTTCATCAGCCTCAACAAAATTTGTCAGACCGTCAGTACAAATGATAATTGTGTCATCGTTCGTAATGGGTTCTTCGCAGAAATCAATTTCAATACTTTCGCTGACTCCCAAAGCCCTTGTGATTAAATTTTTTCTGGGGTGAACTTTAGCCTCATTTTCTGTTATCTGGCCATTCTCAACGAGAGTCTGAACAACAGAATGGTCTTTTGTAAGCTGAATCATTCCATCGCCTGTGACCTTATATGCTCTGCTGTCCCCCGCATGGGCAATGCAGGCAAGCTTATCGGTGACAATTGCCGCTACAACCGTTGTCCCCATTCCCGTCAGGGATTCATTTGCCAAAGACATATCATAAAGGCATGCATTTGTGGTTTCAATTGCAGAAATAAGTATGTTTTTAACAGAATTTGAACTCATACCGCTGTGGTAACAGGAGGCAATCTTTTCAGAAATCATTTTGACAGCTGTTGAACTCGCTACGTCGCCGCCCAAAGCACCGCCCATGCCGTCACATACTACTGACCATGCGACGCCGCCGGGAAGCTCACCGATGCTGTAACAGTCCTGATTGGAACTGCGTACCGTGCCTATATCGGTTTTTGCAACAATCTTCAAGTTCACACCTCCCCTTTCTGATGCCTGTTGCGAAGCTGACCGCAGGATGCGTTAATATCTGATCCCAGGCTTCTTCTTACTGTAACATTAATCCCATTCTTCCCGAGAATATTCGAAAAGCGCCCCAGCCTTTCAGATGTGCTTTTCGTAAATGAGTTTTCACTCACTTCATTTGCGGGAATTAAATTGACGTGGCAGAGCATTCCTTTGAGCTTTGTTGAAAGTTCTTGTGCACACTCGTCGCTGTCATTGACGCCGCTTATCATTGCATACTCAAACGAAATCCTTCTGGAGGTAAGCTGAGTATATTTTTTGCAGGCTGTCAGAAGCTCATTTACAGGATATTTTTTGTTGACAGGCATAATATTTGAGCGAATTTGGTCATTCGGCGCATGTAAGGAAACAGAAAGCGTCAGCTGAAGCTTTTCGGAAAGAAGGTCATAAATTTTGTCAACCAAGCCGCTGGTGGAAAGAGAAATATTTCTCATGCCTATATTTAACCCATCCGGATTAGAAACCAGCTTTAAAAACCTTAGAACATTTGCATAATTATCGAGCGGCTCGCCCATGCCCATTAAAACTATATGAGAAACTCTGATTTTCATGTCATTTTGAGCGGCATGAATTTGGCTGAGCATCTCGGATGCGGTAAGGTTACGGACAAATCCGCAAAGCCCGGAAGCACAAAAAGCGCAACCCATCCTGCAGCCGACCTGTGTGGAAATACAAAGAGTGCTGCCATATTTATAGTGCATAAGCACAGCTTCAATCAGTTCGCCATCGTGGAGTTTAAAAAGATATTTCACCGTACCGTCAAGCTCTGAAGTGAATTTCTTCTCAATTTCACATCCGTATATTTCAAAACATTCCGAAATCGAAGCGCGAAGTTCCTTTGACAAATTTGTCATATCATCAAAGCTCATTGCGCCTCTGACATGAAGCCATTCATATATCTGCCTTGCCCTGAAGGACGGCAGTGAAAGCTCCCTAACTTCAGCCTCAAGCTCTGTCAAGTATAAAGACTTTACATCAACGGTTGCCAAATTGTCACTCCGTTTCGCTGAAAGCGGCTATAAAGAAGCCGTCAGAATTGTTGATATGTGGCATAAGTGTCACATAATTACCGCTTGTCTCATATCCGGGTACATCTTCAAGGACTTTCACTGACTTAAACGTCGGGTGTTCTGATAAAAACCTGTCGCAGACATCCTCATTTTCCTTACGGTTTAAAGTGCAGGTTGAATATATCAATATTCCACCGTTTTTTAGATATCTTGAAGCATTACAAAGTATAAGATACTGTAAATTCGGCAATTTGTCAATATCTAGAGGAATTTTATAGCGAATTTCAGGCTTTTTTCGGATAATACCAAGCCCAGAACACGGCACATCGCATAAAATTCTGTCTGATTTTTCTAAATTGTCATTAAATTTTAACGCATCCCCTAAAGCGGCAAAAATGTCTGTAAAGCCCAACCGCTTTACACCTTTTTCAATTAGTTCGACTCTTGCGGGATAAATATCAAAGGCAAAAATTTTGCCCGTATTGCCCATTTCTTCGGCAAGGGTGAAAGCCTTACCCCCGGGAGCAGAACACATGTCGTACACTGTTTCGCCGTTTTTAACGCCCAGAGCCTTGCAGCATAGCTGTGAGGCAATATCCTGAACATGAAAATAACCGAGTTTATAGGCTTCAAGCTGTTCGATATTTCCGATTTTTTCAACCGCAACAGCATTCTCAACCTCATGGCACTCGACAGCCTCAACGCCCTCGTCCGCCAGCATTTCGACAAGACCTTTTGTTGTCGTTTTTAATGTGTTGACTCTTAAAACAGTCGGCGCGCCGCCAAGTGAGCACGACATAATGCCGACTGCATTTTCCTCTCCGTAGGTGTCGCACCAAAGCTTAACAAGCCATTCGGGGCAGGAATACGCAATACTGTAATATTCAAAAAAATTATTGGCTTTATCGGGCAGCTTTAAACCGTTTGAATCAACCTTGCGGAGAACCGCATTTACAAGCCCCGAAGCAAATGAACAATGGTTCTGCTTGACCAAATTGACGCTTTCGTTTATCGCCGCCGAGGTCGGTATTCTATCCAAAAACAAAAGCTGAAACACTCCAAGCCTGAGCGATATCAGCACTTCTGGTCTGAGCTTTTTCACCGGCTGTGAAAGATACAGGCTCAGAGTGTAATCAATTGTTATCTGCCTTTCAATAACACCGTAAACCAAAGCACTTACAAGGGAAGAGTCACGCTGTGAAAGCTCGCTTTCCGTAAGTGCACTGTTTATAGCCAAATTAGAATAGGCATTGTTTCTATAAAGTTTTAAGAGAATTTCGAAGGCAGTCTGCCTTGCGTTCTTCACAAAATCACCTATTCCTGTTAAACCTTAATAATAGCCTGAGCAGGTTTGCAAGGGTAACGGCAAGAGCCGCAACATAAGTCATTGCCGCCGCCGTTAAAACCTTTTTTGCTCCGTAAAGCTCCTCATCAAATAGCATTCCGTCCTCTTCCATGACAGCAACGGCTCTTTTGCTTGCATTGAATTCAACGGGAAGAGTGACAAACTGAAAAACGGCAATAAGCGCATATAAAAGCAGGCCGATTGAAATCAGCGGCTCAAAACCCATGAAATAGCCCAATATTGCAATGGGCAAACCGATTCGTGAGCCAATGTTGCAGACAGGCAAAATCGCATTTCTTATTTTTACCGGCACATAGCTTTCTGCATGCTGTGCCGCATGACCTGCCTCGTGGCAGGCAATACCGACTGCCGCAACCGATGTGCTGTCGAAGACTCCTTCTGAGAGCCTTATTACCTTAGTTTTTGGGTCATAATGGTCGGTCAGTTTGCCCGCGACTCTTTCTACGCTGACATCGTTGACACCGTAATGATAAAGAATACGCATAGCCGCCTGCTCGCCTGTCAGCCCCCTGCTGTTTCTGACCTGAGAAAAGCCCGCATAAGTTCTTTTAACCTTTGCCTGCATTGCGACGGCAAAAATTAGTGCAGGCACTACCAAAACAAGATAATAAATATCAAAATACATCCATCCCATAATATTCTACCCTTTAATATAATATTAGCGCAGCCTGAACTCCTGACCGAGCAATAGACAAGCTATGCTTATTTTTCTAAACGCAACCGGGGTTTTACGCTATTTGAGTATTGTACCCTTCTCAATTTTGCAGCCCCTCAAATACTCGGCGGCGGACATTGCTCTTTTGCCCTCCGCCTGCAGTATTAATATTTCAATGCATTTGCCGTCACCGCAGGCGACAACAAGCCTGCCGTCAGAAGCGACAACCTCACCTGAAGCGGCACCTTTTGCATCAAAATCACAAAGCAGCGAATTATATACCTTCAGTTTTTTTTCGCTGCACAAAAACGTAGCGACCGGCCATGAATTTAAGCCTCTGATTTGATTATGAACGGTTTGAGCGGGCTTGCTCCAGTCAATCGGGCATAAATCCTTAGTCAGCATTGAGGCGTAGGTCGCAAGGCTGTCATCCTGCTTTTCCGGTTTTAATGTACCTTTTATAATACCTTCTACCGTTTCGGACAACACCATCGCGCCAAGCGCCGAAAGTCTGTCCCAAAGCTCCTCAGATGTTTCGTTTTCACCGATTTCGGTTTGAGCCTTAATCAGAATATCGCCTGTATCAATCCCAACATCCATCTTCTGTGATGTTATGCCTGTGGTCTTTTCGCCATTTAAAACAGCCCGCTGAATCGGCGCCGCCCCCCTGTATTGAGGAAGAATAGACGCATGAATATTTATGCAGCCAAATTTGGGAAGATTCAAAACCCTTGCGGGAAGAATTTTTCCATAGGCAACAACGACAATAAGCTCAGGGTTTAATTTTTCAAGGATTTCAAACGTGTCGTCATTTTTAAATGATAAGGGCTGATAAACCGGAATATTGTTTTCGAGTGCCGCAGACTTGACCTCGGGAGGCGCCATTAAGTGTCCTCTGCCCTTGGGTTTATCCGGCTGAGTAAATGCAGCTAAAACATTATGCCCGTCCGCAATCAGCCTTTTAAAGCATGGAACTGCAAAATCCGGGGTACCCATAAAAACAATGTTCATATTTTTCTCCTTAATCGGCCGGTCTTATGACATGTGAAGTAAAAAGTATGCCATCAAGGTGATCTATTTCATGGCAAAAGCAGCGAGCCTTTATTTCCTCGCCCTTATATACGAACCACTGACCGTCCCTGTTTTGCGCCTTGACCTTTACAATGGCAGGCCTTGATGTAACACCATATTCCCCCGGGAGAGAAAGGCAGCCTTCAGCGACCTCCTGAACGCCCTCAGTGTATATTATTTCCGGGTTCACAAGCTCAATAATACCTTCTCCGACATCAATCACTACAACTCGTTTGAGAACTCCGACCTGGACAGCGGCAAGGCCGACGCCGTTTTCCCTATACAGCGTCTCTCTCATATCATCAAGCAAGGTGTGAAGCTTATTATCAAAAGTTTCAACCTTACGGCTTGTTTTATTGAGTATCGGGTCACCTTTTTTAACAATATTTCTGTAAGCCATTTTTGCATCTCCTATTATAATTCAATTATAGTATGCTCTCAGGGTCCATATCAGCATATGCTGAAACCTTGCTAAATTTTGTATCTTTTCCGAATTCACAAAGAATTTCTGAAATCATCTTTCTGAAATCAACTGTATTATGGCATTTAATAATCAGCCTGTATCTGTATTTGTTGCTGATTTTCGCAATGCGTGCAGGCATAGGACCCAGAACAATAATCTTTTCATTCTTATATTTTTCCGCAGAATACTTCTGAATAAGTTCAAGCATCCGTTTTGCTCCTGCCCTGACAAACAGTTCTTCATCACACAAAAGACCTATAACGCAAATATCGCAAAATGGCGGGTAAATGAGCATTTTTCTGATTTTTATCTCGGAATTAAAAAACGACTCAAAATCCTGCTTTGCCGCAAGGTTTATGATTTCGTTTTCAGGCGTCAATGTCTGAATTATAGCCTTGCCCTCATATTGACCCCTGCCCGCGCGCCCTACAACCTGCGTCAGCAAATCAAAGGTACGCTCAAGGCTTCTGTAATCGTCGTTATAAAGCTGCTGGTCAACCGAAACGACACCCACAAGCGTTACGTTTTCAAAATCCAACCCCTTTGCAACCATTTGGGTGCCGAGCAAAACGTCATATTGATGCTTGGCAAATGTTTCAAGCTTGGTTTCATGCGAAAATTTTGCCATTGTTGTATCGGTATCCATACGCAGAATTCTGGCCTGCGGCAAAAGCTCAGACAGTTCATCCTCAACTTTCTGCGTGCCGTAACCCGAATATTTAACGGAATCCTTGCCGCAAACTGTACAGGTTGAAGTGAACGGAGCGGAATAACCGCAATAGTGGCACATGAGCCTCCCGTTTGCATGGTGATATGTAAGAGAAATGCTGCACGACGGGCAGGTAATAACATGACCGCAGTCATGGCAAGAAGCGAAGGTGTTATATCCTCTGCGGTTAATTAACAGAATCGACTGATGACCGTCTTCAAGATTTTGCCTCAAAGCTTCGACAAGCGCAGTGCTCAGTGAGGACAAGTTTCCGTTTTGCCTCTCTTCACACATATCCACAGTAATGACCTGGGGCAGAATTGCATCTCCGTAACGTTCATCCAATACATTTAGCGTATATCTTCCCTTGACGGCCGCTGCATAGCTTTCAAGGCTCGGTGTTGCCGACGCAAGCAGCAGGAGAGCTTTATGCTTTGCACATCTGAAACGTGCGACGTCCTTTGCGCTGTATCTCGGCGTTGATTCCGATTTATATGTATGCTCCTGCTCTTCATCAATTATTATAAGCCCGATTTTTTCAAACGGTGCAAATACGGCAGACCTTGTGCCGACAACAATCTGCACCTCTCCCCTTTTAACTCTTTTCCATTCATCAAGCCTTTCACCGACGGAAAGAGCGCTGTGAAAGACAGCCACATTTTTTCCGTATCGACCGTGAAACAGTCTGAGTGTCTGAGGTGTCAGAGAAATTTCAGGCACCATTAGTATAACGCCGTCACCGTTTATTATTATATCATCAATCAGGCGAAGGTAGACAAGTGTTTTGCCGCTGCCCGTAACACCGAAGAGCAGGGATGCACCTGCGCCGTTTCTGTATTGATTAATAAGATTAGAATAGATTTCATTCTGCTTTTCCGTCAGTTCAATAGGTTTGCAATCGGGCTGAATATTGTTATTCTCATATGGATTTCGGTAAACCTCGTTTTCAAAGAATTCGACAATTCCTTTTTTTTCGAGGGACGCTGTTACCGACGGTGTCAGCCCTGTAAAATAACAAACCTCCTTGACGGAGGCGGAACCGATGTCACTCAGCAGCTCAACAATACTATTCTGCTTTTTTGTGAGCTTTGGCAGCCTTTCAAACTCATCCGCAAGAGAAGGAGAAAGACGCACCATTTTTACGGTCAAATCCCCTATGTTCCTGACAGCATCGAAGTTACGCAGCAGCAGCCCTTTTTTTACGAGATTTTCAGGCAGAGGGCTAGACATTTCTAAACCCATAGTGTCAAGAAGCTTTGATAGCTTAACATAGCCGCCGCGCCGCAAAAGATAGTCGTATATATTCTGCTCATCGGCAGAAAGATTCATGTTTTCCCCCGAATCCTTCAAAGGAACCGCGGCGTAGGATGTTTGTATCTTATGATTGACACCGGAAGGCAAAAGAGCCTTTGCGGCTTCAAAAAGCGTGCAGAATGTTCTGTCCTTGAGCCACAATGCAAGCTCTAACAGTTCATTATTAATAAGCGATGCTTCGTCAAGCACCGCCGCAATTTTTTTGATTCCGTTTTGTAGCTCCTGCTCACTGATTTCGCAGACCTCAAAAATAATTCCTAAACGCTGCCTGTTGCCATTGCCGAATGGAACGGTCACGCGGCAGCCCGGTTTTGCCGTGTCAAGAAATCTGTCATCAATCAGATAGTCAAAAAGCTTGTCGAAGTGATAAGCCGTGTTTTCAACAGCAACTCTGGCTATGTTGAGCGTTGGCATATAATCACCCCTTGAAACTGATTTCAGATATTCCTGATTTCCTCAGGCTCAATAATTCTGTATTTACCATCAATAATCTCATTGATTGCGAGACTGACCGGCTTTTCCATCATAATAGTTCTGTTCTCTTCTGCCTCTTCAGCGATAATTCTGGCGCGTTTTGCCGTTGCCGTAACAAGAGAATATCTGCTTATGTGTCCCTTTAATACTTTGCTCAAATCGTTATTAATCATTTTCAATTACCTCATTTATCAAATATTTTAATCTGGAGGAGCTCTGCCTTTCTGCCCTGATAATTGCTCTGATATCGCTGACAGCATAGTCAAGTAAATCGTTTACAACAATATAATTATATTCGGTTGCGCGTTTTATCTCTTCGCCGGCAATTGAAAGCCTTTTGAGAATTTCTTCACTATTCTCAGATTCACGCTTGAAAAGCCTCTCTTTGAGAATCTTCATAGTAGGCGGCATAAGAAAGATACTTACAGCATCCGGATAAAGCTCTCTTATCTTCTGAGCTCCCTTAACCTCAATTTTTAATATTACGGTTTCACCGTTTTCAAGCCATTGGTCTATTATTGATTTCGGCGTTCCGTAATAATTGTTGTTGTATACCGCATATTCGAGAATCTGATTACATTCAATTTTTCTTAAAAAGTAATTTTCATTTACGAAATAATAATGAACTCCGTCAATCTCCCAATCCCTTTTAGGTCTTGTCGTAAGGGATATTGAAATTTTGATATCGTCATCCTGCTTTGAAAGCTCATTCAAAACTGTATCTTTACCTGAACCGGAAGGGCCGGAAAGAATAATCAATAATCCTTGTCGCTCAATCTTCATTTTCCGCCTCCTCAATGCCTATATCGTCAGCTTCATCATTCAAACGATTTGCAACTGTTTCGGATTGCAGATAGGTGAGAATCACATGGTCGCTGTCGGTAATAATAACCGCCCTTGTCCGCCTGCCGTGAGTGGCATCAATTAAAGTCCCTCTCTCTTTTGAGTCCTGAATAATCCTTTTTATCGGAGCGGATTCGGGGCTGACAATTGCAACGAGCCTTGAAGCATTAACCATGTTGCCAAATCCTATGTTAATAAGTTTCATTTGCGAACGCCTCCCCAAATACTATTCAATATTCTGAATCTGCTCACGGATTTTTTCAATCTCAGCTTTTATCTCCAGCACCCTGCGGGCAATCTCAACGTCCTGAGCCTTTGAACCGATTGTATTTGCCTCACGGTTAATCTCCTGAATAAGAAAATCCATCTTCCTGCCTATTGCTTCATCGGACTTGAAAAAGTCGCGAAGCTGGTCAATATGGCTGCGAAGCCGGACGGTTTCTTCCGCAACGGCAACCTTGTCCGCAAATATTGCGGCTTCGGTCAGAATCCTCTGCTCATCGACATGGGCGCCGTCAAGAAACTCTCTCATTTTTATCAGGAGCTTATCATTATATTCTTTAACGCTTTCAGGCGAACGTGTTTCAATAAATTCAACATTTTTAATTATCTCATCCGCTCGGGCGAGAACGTCTTCGGTAAGCCTTTTGCCCTCTGCCTCTCTCATAGAAGTGAATCTGTCATATGCCGAGGCAGCAACGGTTTTTACAGCTTCCCAGATTCTCTCTTCATCGGTTTGCTCTTTATGGATAGAAAAGATATCGGGATATCTTGAAAGGGTCGAAACCGTAACGTCATTTTCAAGCCCGTATCTTTCCGAGATTTCATTGAAAGTTTTTAAATAACCGGAAACTATTGAATGGTTGAGATTGATGACCACGTCGCTTTCTTCAATAGCGTCAATCTGAACAAAGCACTCGACCTTGCCCCTTCCGATTTTGCTCTGAAAAAAGTTTTTCAGCTTTTCGTCAAGAAAACCGTATGTACGGGTAATCTTGGAGGAAAATTCAAAATAGCGGTGATTAACGCTCTTTATCTCGCAAATAATGCCATAACCATCAACTGTTTCCTGCGCCCTGCCAAAGCCGGTCATACTTCTAATCATATATTAAAGCCCTCGTTTTCAAAATTCCTATCCTATATTGTACCAATTTTTCGTTCACTTTGTCAATGTTTTTTATCAGCGCAGCAATGTCCGGTCAGTAAATCGGGTATTTCACCTGTCAGTATTCCGTCAATATTTTTAAAACCCAAAGTCTCAGCAATAGTTGATACTGAATTATCAGTTATTTTCGCAATATAAGCTCCTCTGTTTGCGCCAAAATTTAATGCAGACCTTATCAGCCCTTCAATTATGAAGCTGTCAGAGTCATTCGCTTTGACGCTGATTATATTCATATTATAGCCTTCAAGTCTTGAAAAGCACATGCCGACCTCTGTTTTACCGTCTTCAAGCGCAACATAACTGAAAATGCCATCGTCATTCTTTGACTCAGGCTTGTCCGATTCAATTATCGGTTTAAATTCAATCAATTCTCTCACTCCCTTTTGCCGTGGATGCCATAAGTTTATTGACCTCTTCCATGGTAAGCTCACGCCACTTGCCCTGGGGCAGCATGCCAAGCTTCAAAGGACCGATAGCCGTTCTTTTCAGCCTTGCGACCTCTATATTAAGCTTTTCGCAGACCTTTCTGATTTGTCTGTTCCTACCTTCATAAAGGTCGATTTCCAAAACCATTTTGTCAGCCTCCTTCTGGAGTGCTCTGACATCGCACGGTGCAGTCATTCTGCCCTCAAGCTCAACACCGTTCTGAATCAATTCAATTTGTTCCTTAGTAATTCCGGGGCGAATCGTTACACGGTATTTCTTGCAGACATGGTGGGCAGGGTGCATCATCGCGTTGGCAAATTCCCCGTCGTTCGTCATCAGCAGAAGCCCTTCGGACTCCCTGTCAAGCCTGCCAATAGGGTAAATCCTCTCATTGACATCGGATACGAGCTGTGCAACGCACTTCCTGCCAAGCTCGTCATTCATCGTTGTGACGAAACCCCTCGGCTTATGAAGCATTATATAGACATGTTTTGAAATGTTCGTAACTTTTTTGCCGCTGACAGTCACTATATCATGCTTGGGATTAATTTTATCCCCAATTGCGGCTGTTTTCCCGTTGACCTTAACCTTGCCTTCGCTTATAAGCTCTTCAGCCTTTCTGCGCGAAGCGACCCCGCATTCGGAGATAAATTTTTGAAGTCTTTCGCCGTTGTCAGCCATTTATTTTAACCCCTTCTGAAAAAATCCTTAATTTTCTCAATAATATTATCCCAAAAGCTTTTGCTTTCATCATTATCATTTTCCTGTTTTTCCGGATTTACCGCATCTACGCTCTGACAGACCACAATCGGCACTTCGCACAAAAGCATCTCACCGCTGTAATATCTTACGCTGCCGGCAACATTGCCTTCGCTTACAGGCGCATATTCGAAATGTTTTATCAGCACCACTCTGGTTATTTCAGCTTCATCACTGACACTGCAGACCGTCGAGGTCTCAAACGCACATTTTACTGAAGAAGCGGACTTTTTGCCGCCGACAACTTTTAATTTTACACCCGACAAATCTTCATCAAGCTCGGCTTTTTTTACAAGAGAAAAACCGTAGTTAAGCAATTTCACATGATCTTTCCAGTCATTTGGGTCTTTTAAAGTCACGGCAACAAGTGTAACGCCGTCGCGCTCGGCCGCGGAAACAAGGCATCTGCCGCTTTTTTTCGTAAATCCGGTTTTCACGCCGATACAGCCATCGTAGGTATATAATAATCTGTTGTGGTTTACTACTGTCCTCTGATAAGGAGGATTGCCATAGTAAACCTTAGAGCTTGTTGAAGAACAGATTGCGCGAAATTCAACATTTTTTATTGCCTCACAAGCCAGCAGAGCCATATCATATGCGGTTGAATAGTGCTCCTTATTGTCAAGCCCCGAAGGTGTGACAAAATGAGTGTTCTTCATGCCTATTTCAGCCGCACGCTCATTCATAAGCTCTGCAAACTTTTTTGAACTCCCCGCGACAGTACAGGCTGTTGCATTTGCCGCATCATTGCCGCTGGCGAGAAGCATCCCGTAAACCAACGTGCGCAAAGTCACGCTGTCTCCCTCAAGAAGCCCCATAGATGTGCCTTCAACGCTTATCATTTCCTTTGAAGCTTTAACAACCTTTTCGGGGCAGCCTTCTTCAAGAGCAATAAGAGCCGTCATTATTTTTGTTGTGCTTGCCATTGACTGTCTTTGATTCATATTTTTCCCATAAAGGATTTCACCTGTCTGGGCGCACATGAGTACAACGCATTTAGCTGAAACAGACGGTTCAGCCTGAACAGACGGTTCAGCAGCATAGCAAACTATTGGAAACGCCAATAACATTATAAATACTGATATAATCTTTTTTATCAACAAAGTAACCACCTGCCTATAAGAATTAATATGCAGGCGGCTACTCATTAATTATATTATTGCTCGATTATATCACTGTTTTCAGGCGCATCTTCGTCTTTCTTAATATATTTCTTAATTAATTCAGACACCTTATCGACGATATCAGGGACCATGCCAATAATACGTTCTGCCGAATTTTCCTCAACAGCTATATGCTTAATGGAAACTTCGCCGTTATTGATAACAATAAAAGCAACAGGGTTGATTGTTATCCCTGCTCCGCCGCCGCCGCCGAAAAGATCTGTGTTGGCCTTTGACGGGAAGTCGGAACCGCCTGAAGCGAAGCCATATGTTACTTTTGAAACGGGAATGATTGTGACACCGCCCGATTCGATTGGATTGCCGATAATTGTGCTAACATCAACTAAATCTCTGATTTTTTCAATTGCTGTACCGAGAATTCCTGAGGCTGACTGTTCTTTCATTTTTAATTCCGCCTTTCAGTAGTTTGTTTGATTTCAGATTTCTGTTTTTTTGATTGACTTTTTATGTTGCTGAAAAGGACCTTTAACAATACCTTAAACAAAAGCTTGAATGCGAGCGCAATAACCGCGTTTGTGAGTTTAATCGGCATAACAGAGATTTTTGCATGCAAAAAAGCTTTATTATTATTGCCGATAAAATCAGGGCTGACATCCAAAGCATATTTTTTCACCTTGACATTTGAGCAAATCAACCCCATAGCGGGAAAAACCTCAGCGCATAGCTTTCCGTACTCATAAGCTGTCTGCGCCGCATCGCCCTTTGATACCGACAGTTTAACATAAAGCTCTCTGAACACAAATGCCCTGAAAATATTTTTTAATGCTCCGCCGACAGCTTTAGCAGTGTATTTTATCAAATCGAGCAAGGCGTCAAATCCCTGATTTTTATAAAAGGTTTTTATGGGATTTTCTTTTTTATCCTTTGCCTTCTTATCCTTATCCTCGCCTTTTTCCTCGCCCTTCTTTTTCTTATCCTTCTCTTCCTTTTTCTCTTTCTCTTCAGGCTTTTCACGCGGAGGATAGATTTTATATTTTATAAAAAGATATCTTACTTCAAAAAGAAACTCCTTGTCATAGTCCAAAACGATTATAACAGGAATACAGAACAGGGCAATGATGAATGCCACTATTCCAAGCAATATGTAAAGAAAAGTCAACATCCTCACCCCATCTTCAGGATTTCAGCTCTCAAAAAAGTTAGTATTATCATCGTTATCAAGTGAAATCTCAAGCTGTTCGCTTCCGTCAATCTCAAACTCTTTTTTAGGAAGCTCATCTTTTTCGGGCAACTCAGGCAGCTCGGAAAGTGAAGAAATGCAGAAGCATTTCAAAAACGTGGGAGTTGTGCCGTACAGCAGCGGCCTGCCGGGCAAATCAAGCCTGCCCTTTTCTTCAACAAGCCCTTTCTGGCAAAGGGTTGCAATAACACCGGAACAATCCACTCCCCTGACCTGTTCAATATACGACTTTGTGACAGGCTGGTTATACGCAACAACGGCAAGCACTTCAAACGCCGCGGAAGAAAGCGGAGTATTTCTCTTTAAATCAAGTACAGTTTTTATCTGACCTGCATATTCGGTTCTTGTACAAAGCTGATATTTATTGCCAAGCTTCAGCAGCACAAGACCGCTGCCCCTTGCATCAAGCTCGTCAGCCAGGTTCTGAAGGATAATTTCAGCATACTCAGCATCTATCTCAAGAGCTTGGGCAATTCTCGCAATCTCAAGCGGATCGCCGGATGCAAAAATAATTGCTTCGGCGGCGGCCTGCAGCTCATTCGATCTCAATGTCAGTCCACTCCTCTTTGTTTGTCTGGATTCTCACCTCGGGATTATCCTCTTCGCCGCTCACTGTTACTCTTTTGGCTTTGATGAGCGCAAGCACAGCCAGAAAAGTTGCAACCATTTCGGAGCGTGATTCAGATGAATCAAACAACGCTGTAAAGCTCTGCCTGCTTTTACTCATCAAACCGTTGAGTACATATGTAATCCTTGAAGCGACAGATACGATTTTATGCGCAATAATATTAGAAAAAGCTTCAACAGGCACCGGAAGTCTCCTTTTCCCCTTGCCGACTGCCGCAAGAAACGCCTTGAAAAGCTCAGAAGGTTCATGAGTTCTTGTATATGTCATATCAGGCTCAAATTCCAGCTGCTTTCGTGATAAATAATCAAATCCGTTCGCCTGCGTCGACAGCTTATTTGCAATCAGCTTGCAGTCCTGATACTCAGTCAGCTCACCTCTCAGCTCTTCGGCAAGCTTGTCCGCCTCCTCATGCACAGGCAGTAAGGATAAAGTTTTTATGTAGACAAGCCTTGCCGCCATTTCAAGAAAATCGCTTGCGACCTCCAGATTTTCATCTTGCATCTGGCGGACATAGCTAAGATACTGCTCGACAAGCTCAAGAATCGGAACATCGTTTATACTGAGCTTATGTTTGCTGATTAAATACAGCAGCAAATCCATAGGCCCCTCAAAAACGTCTATTTTATAAGACAGCTTTTCCATAAAAACCTCAACTTAATAATGCATTAAATGGCAGGGATGCAATATAACTCAAACCGTTATATATTAAACCGGAAATATAAGCGAGCGGGGCATTTAATACGCCGAATATTAAAAGAGCGAAAACGGCAATTACAATGTAACGCTCATATTGCATAATTTTATAGTAGTACTTATAAGGAATAATAACATTCAGAATTCTTGAGCCGTCAAGAGGAGGAATCGGTAATAGGTTGAAAACCGCAAGGTAAATATTGATTATCGCTGCATAATCGAAAAACCATGCCGATACTTCCATAATTAATTTACCGTTTAAACTATAAAAAATATTAAAAATGATATTCAATATTATGAAGAAAAATGCCATTATGATATTTGCTGCCGGACCTGCGGCGGCAGTAAGAGCCATGCCCCGTTTACTGTTTTTAAAATTTCTCATATTTACCTGAACAGGCTTTGCGTAGCCGAAGCCGACAAGCACTATCATCAAAGCACCCATCGGATCAATATGAGCCATGGGGTTCAGAGTAAGCCTGCCTGATAAACGGGGTGTCGGGTCACCAAGCTTAGTTGCGACATAGGCATGAGCATACTCATGTATAGGCAATGTGCAAAAAACAACAAATATACTTGACATAACCCCAATTAACGTTTGAAGTGAAAAACCGCTCCGGAATAGGTTAATAAGCATTCGATATACCCCGCTTTCGTAAATGGCTAAAAATATAAGCACACAACCCTGTCAATGCCGCTTAAATCCTTTTTAATTTCGTAATATTGTACTATATCGGAAGCCAAAACGCAAATATTTTTCGCCTGTGTTTCTCCGCACTCGAATGCGGCATACCCGCCTTTTTTTATTGATGGTAGCCACAGGTCAACGAGGCTGCGATAGAAGTCAAGCCCGTCAGCCCCTCCGCACAATGCCATTAACGGCTCGTGCATAAGCTCCTTTTGAAGTACCGGAATTTCATCCTGCTTAATGTAAGGCGGATTTGATAAAATTATATCGGGTTGCGGCAAATCAAAACTGTCGAAGCCCTTCGTAATATCAGCTTTGACCAAAAAAGCATTGTTTAACTTGTGATATTCTCTGTTTTTTAATAAATAATCAAAAGCTTCGTCTGATTTTTCAAGTAAATATACCTTACTGTTACTGCACAGCTTTGCAACACTGAGCCCTATGCAGCCTGTGCCGGAACAAAGGTCGAAAATGACAGGCGAATCCATTTTTTTAATTCTATCAACAGAGGTTTCAACCAGAAGCTCGGTTTCCTGCCTGGGGATAAGAACACCTTTGCCGACGGAAAACTTAAAGCCCATGAACTCCCATTCGCCCAGAATATATTGGAGAGGCTCGCCCTTGATTCTTCTGCTGCAAAGCTCATGCAGTTTAACCGAGATTGTCTCATCAGCGGCATCCGTGCTGTGCAAAACAAGATATGTTCTGCCCTTGCCTGTGCAGAATTCAAGCAGACATTCCGCATCAAACTCACAGTCCTCAAGGCCTGCTTCTCTTAACCTTACAATTGTCTCGTTTAATATCCCTTTATATGTCACTGTCAAGGTGTGTTTCCTCTGGATTCTCAATTATTAACGTATCTGAATTTTCAACAATTGTGTCTTCAGTCTGTTTATCATCCGGTAGCTCGTCAACAATACCCAGAGCAGCTTTCAGCGAGGCTATTCCAACCTCAATTATGTCGTCAGTCGGCTCCTTTGTTGTGATTCTCTGCATCCACAAGCCGGGGGCTGCAGCGATTTTTACAAACAGGTTGTCATGTTTCCCTGCATAGCGAATGAATTCATATCCTATGCTCATAATTATCGGCATTAATAGAATTTTCACAATCATCCAAATAAAGCGTTTTGAAGTAAGCACGGGAAATAAAGCTGCAATAACTGAAGAAATCAAAATACTCAGGATAATCATAACAAAGATAAAGCTTGTCCCGCAGCGGGGATGAAAACGAGTCTGGTGCCTGACGTTTTCGACTGTCAGCTCTTCACCTTTTTCATAGCAGAAAATTGATTTATGTTCCGCACCGTGGTACATAAACACACGCTTAATATCTTTCATCATGGAAACAAGCGCCATATAAGCGACAAAGATGATGACCCGCATTGTGCCTTCAATGACGGTCCTCAATGATGTGATCGCTCCACCTGAAGCCTTGTTTATACTGTCAAAAATAAAGCTCGGCATCCAGAAAAAAAGGCCAAACGCTATACCAAAACCCAGTATTGCGGAAAAAATGCCTATTACGGACATCATTTTGGGGCCGAAATGCTCTTCAAGCCATTTATCAACCTTTGACATGTTTTCGGGGTTGTCCTCAAAATCAAGACCTGTTTTTTCTGCGGATTCCATGAGGCATTTATATCCGAAAACCATATTGTCAATAAAATTGACGGGGCCCCGCAAAAGCGGCCAGCCAAAAGGTTTGAATTTGTCTTTCGGAAGAACGACTTTTTTCATTGTGGTTTCGATGCTGCCGTCCGGCATACGAAGGGCAACTGCGGCGCCCTCGGGGCCTCTCATCATTATACCCTCCATCAATGCCTCTCCGCCGACGGAAACCTTATTTTGTACTTCTTTGCTTTTACTGCTCAACAGAATTGCTCCTTTCATCAGCCGCGGTGCTTACTTCAATCGGAAGCTTAATTGTAACGGATGTGCCTTCGCCCAATATGCTTTCAACATTTAGTTCCCCGCCATGCAGTTTAATAATTTCATCAGCAACGGCAAGACCAATTCCGGAGCCTCTGACTGAAGAATTTGCTTTAAAAAACTTTTCCTTAACTCTGGGCAAATCATTCGGCGAAATACCGCAGCCGGTATCTCCAATCACTATTTCAAGCGTACCCGGATGAATTACCTGCGAAAAGATAACGATTTTACCGCCCTGGTCTGTGTATTTGAATGAGTTGTCAAGAATATTGACGAACACCTGCTTAATTCTTGCCGGGTCGCCATTCATAGGTGCAGGCAAATCCGGTGCGTTATAAATAAGCTCGATTCCGTCTCTCAACGCCCTGTCTTTAAAAGTAAAGACCGTTTCGTCCAGCTCCGCAAGAACGTCGATTTTTTCAAGCCTGAGCTTTATCCTGCCGTTTTGCATCCTTGAAAAATCAAGCAGTTCCTCAACAATGCCGGACAGTCTGGTCGATTCACTTATTATAACCTCCATGCCGCGCTTTGTCAAAGCCTCATCGCTGTCTCCGACCTGCAATATTGTTTCTCCCCAACCTTTAATCGCTGTTAAGGGCGTTCTCAGCTCATGTGAAATAGTCGAAATAAAATCATTCTTCATTTTATCAGCCGCGTCGATTTCGCTTGCCATGAAGTTTATCGTATCGCTTAACTCACTAATTTCATCGCCTGTCTTGAAATCCTTTATTCTTGCCTCAAGATCGCCGCCTGCAATCTGTTTGGCGGTTTCACTTATCCTTTGTATCGGCTTGACAATTGACTGTATAAAGTAAGTGCCTGAAACAATAACCAGAGTAATCGACATCAGGCAGAAAAGGCAAATAATCACAGAAACAAATGCAAGCTGAGAATCTATATCCTCCATGGATATCAGGTATCTAACCGCGCCGTTTATCTCCCCGCTGTCACCGATAAGAGTGGCAGTCATTGTCATGACCTTTTCGCCGGAGTCCAGCCTGCCAAGCCACTCGCCTCTGCCGATATCGGAGGTAAGTGCGGCTTCATAATCGGGCATCTTAATATTACTTTCATCAAAACCGCTTGAAGTGACAACAACATTTCCGTTTTTATCAATGACCCAAACCTCCATTGAATCTTTGTCTTCAAAAGCTTCAATATACTTTCTTGCTCCTGAGGTAAATGCATCCCTATCCGAGCCTGAATTCAAATCAAAAAATGTTGTAACCAAATCATTGTCCTTTGTGATGAGCGTATATTTGACTGTTCTGTAATAATAATTATGAATAAAAACAATGCAGGCAGCGGCAATGATGGCAAGCAGAACGGTAATAATACCCAGTGTGTTTTTTATCCACCTTTTGGTTATTCCGCCAACATTCATATTACCGCCACCCTTCAAAAAAAATCCGTCAACTAATCCATTTATATCCTACACCCCAGATTGTTACCAAATGCTTTGGGGATGAAGGCTCTCCTTCAATTTTCATCCTTAGGCGCCTCATGTTGACGTCAACAATTTTTTCTTCACCAATTTTATCAGTACCCCATACGCGTTTGAGAATATTGGTTCTGCTCAATGCGGCGCCCTGGTTTGAAAAAAAGTATTCCATTATCTGAAATTCGACCTGAGTAAGTTCAATCAATTTACCTTTCTGAGTCATGGAACGGTTCCTTAAATCTAAAACGAACTCGCCGGAAGTAAGGACATTACCGTCTCCGGCTTTTGACGTGTTCTTGGAATTTAATGCTACGCGCCTGTAAACCGCGTCAATTCTTGCGAGCAGCTCCGAAAGAGAAAACGGTTTTGTAACATAATCATCCGCACCCATCAGAAGGCAGCTGACCTTATCCATTTCCTGCGTCTTTGCGGTAAGCATAATAATGCCGATATTCGTGTTCTCTTTTCTGAGCCTTTTACAGACCTCGAGCCCGTCTAATTCAGGCATCATTATGTCAAGAAGGGCAATATCAAAATCACCATTGCACGCAAAGTACTCCTCTAAGGCACGCGCACCGTCAGCAACATCAACAACTTCATAGCCGCTGTACTTTAAATTGATAACAATAAACTCTCTGATAGAGCTTTCGTCCTCCGCTACCAAAACACGCTTCATACAATTCACCCCACGTTAAATATACTGATTATTTCTTTTAGCTTGTCCATGCTCAGCCCCATATCCTCGCCTGATTGGGTAATTGCAGCCGCAATAACCGTTTTATTTGCGCTGTTTTCAAAGACTTCCGAATATCCGACATATTCTACATCCTTATATTCATTCCATGTGCTTTTATTTACGCAGGCAATTGTAAACAGTAAGTCTTTAGTTACTGAATTTGCCGCGTCATAAAGGAATACCTTCCATTCATTTGACTGCTTCGTGCTGTAAATTGTTATTGAATCCGCCCATTTTGAAGATAAATTAACAATATATTTGCAGTCAAAATTGACAGCATTCTGTTCTGCTTCAATCAATTCTTTTCCATTGAGCTTGTACCATTTTGTTATATAAAAAAACGAATTGACATCACCTGCAACGGTTACTCCGCCATTCATTTTTATTTGGACAGGTATTTCAAGCTCATCATCATCATCAATGTCATATGTAGGCAGCCGGACGCTTCGCCATGTCTGGCTGTTTGATTGTGTTTGAGAATCAAAAGAAGGAGCCTCAAGGGTGCTTGTTTCACTGTTCCAATATATTACTTCGGTTATCATCTGCGTTTCGCCCTTGTAAGCATCAATGTAGAGTTTATATATGCCATCCTTGCTGCCGATTACTTCCTCTATCGTTGAATATCCGCTGACATTACCGTCCAGATTAACCTCTCCCGACAGAGCAAGCTTACCGTCCTCATTCATTTTCAGAACTCTTGCAACAGACTTCGGCACTTCTGAAGTTGTATCAAGCAGTATGAAAAAAACCTCCGTATCTGAGTCGGCATCAATATCAACCGTTTTCATTATTGTAAAAGCTTCCGTACAAATTGCGCTGGCGGCAACAATATTTTCGCCTACTTCAAATTTGTAAATTGAAAAGATTTTGTTGCCCTTGCTTTCGAGTATATTCCAGCTGACAACAATCTCAAATATATCATCCGAGTTCATATCAGTAAAATCAACTGAGTTTACCTCGCTGCCTGAGCCGACAAGTGCGGTTATTGATGCCCACTCACCGTTCTTTTTGTCCATAACCTGCATTCTGACTGCGTTGTCATCCGCGTTATCAACATAAAAGACGAACGCTTCATCATCATTGTCCTTATCAATGTCAAAATATATAAATGCCGATTTATAGTTGCCCGAAACCGGTGCTTTCAATGTGACATCTAAACCTACAGCGTTGTCAAACGCCGCCTGTAATTCCGAATTGTCTCCATACAGTTTCGGAGGACGCATAAGCTCTTCTACTGAAGCGAATTTGAAAGATGAGCAGCCGCAAAGCTGTATACAGATAAGCAACAGCAATGGAACTGAAATTATTCTTTTTTTCACACTGCTGCCTCCCTAAATTATTCTGATTTCTCAACCGTTTTCGCATCCACGCTGATTTTGTAGCTCCCTTTTATCCAGCAATTATCTGCAGAATTCAAATATAATCTCATTTCCAGCTTTTGGGATCCTTCAATAATATTCTCAGGAGTCACAGCAACCGCCGTGATATTTGTTAAGTCGAGAACGGAAATAGAATCTGCATCCCCGACAATACTCACACTGACAGAACCGCTTTGAGCAATGCTGAGTGAATAGTCCTCTGTCGAATCACCTATTTTAATGTTTTGGCAATTAATATTAACGCTCTTTTCAATGACATCCGGGACATTAACCGTAACCGTAAAAGCTTTGATGTCATCCAAAACTACCGCTCCTGATACATCCGTAGTTTTTATTGTGAAGGTATTATTGCCCTTGGAAAGCTCACTGAAATCAATTGTCCCTATACAGAATTCATCCTTGTCGTCAATTGTTGATTCGGGAATGCCCATAGTAACGGTTGAAGGCTTGCAAGTGTATACAAGCGGATTCTGAATATAATAAGCGGGAGCATTTTTAAAGGCAACCGTCGTTTTTACTTCCACCTTTTTATAAACGGGAATGGTTATGGTGACATCAATACCGCCTGAATCAATCGTCAGGTACCTTAATGTGCCGCCGTATTCATTCATGGGAATAATCTCAGCTTTTAATGTCGTTGTTGCGGTCAGGTCATCGTCAACAATGACCCGCGCAATAACACGGTCAATTTTTGCAATTTCTGTACTGGGCCCGCCAATCAAGACCTTGCTTGTGGAAATAATACTATCCTGTGCAATATAGCCCTCCGGAATATAGCTATCACCCTGAACATCGGTAACAAGAGTATATTCTCCCTCGGTATAGGTATCAAAATAAACTTCAATGCTTTCTGACGAGTAGCCGGTTATTTCATAATCGGCATCCGCATCTTTTGAAATGACTTTAACCTGAAGGGTATGTTTTCCTTCAGAATCGACATAGCTTGTCTGTGCGGTTGCCGAAAAATCATCAGCTGTCAAAGCACTTGTGCTGACCTCGTATCTTTTTCCGACTACGGTGATATCAACATAAAATTCACTTGTTCCGAATATCTGCAGCCCGAACTGACTGGGAACACTGTTTTTCAAATCTATTACGACAGGCACATCCTCAACAACACGCGTCTCTTCCGGGCTGCATTCAAGTGCAACAAAAACCCAGAAAATCAATGCAAACACTACAGATAATATTAAAATTACTCTATTATCATAAAAAAAGTTGTGAAAGAACTTTTTCTCACTCATTTTTGAACCTCCCGAAAATGCTCCTGATTTTATTGCCTCTTTCATCATTTTTATTATTGCTGTCTCCCGAGAGCAAATACACTACAAGCTCCTCACGAAGCTGGCTGTCGGATATACCTCTTTTGAGATCTCCCTTATGTGCTATCGAAATAGCTCCTGTCTCTTCAGAAACAATTGCAACAATTGCGTCGCTCTGTTCGGTTACTCCTATACCGGCTCTGTGCCTCGTGCCGAGCTCACTGCTTATTCGGTTATCCTGAGTCAAAGGCAAAATACATCCGGCTGCCAGAAGCCTGTCGCCCCTGACAATTGCAGCACCGTCATGCAGAGGAGATTTGGGGTAAAATATATTGCCTATCAACTCCTGACTGATGCTTGCGTCAACGATTGTGCCTGTTGCCGCAACATCACCAAGGAGCGTATCTCTTTCAAATACAAGTATTGCACCGATTTTTTTGTTGCTCATGTCTGCAAAAGCTCTGCAGATTTCAACAATAGCCTTTTGCATCTGCTCTTCAAATCTTGCGTTTTCATTTTTATTGCCGAAAAGATTCATGTTAAGGCTTGTAAATCTGCTTCTCCCGACACTTTCAAGAGCATGACGGATTTCGGGCTGAAACAGGATAATAAGTACAATAATAAAGTCATTGAATAGCTTTTGAAAAACATAGGAGCTTGCCTGCATATTCAAAGTTGAAATAACAAAATAAATTACGCCGAGAAGAACAACGCCTTTTAACAGCTGAATTGCCCTTGTCTCTCTGACAAGCTTAAACAGATTGTAGAGAACAAAAGCCACAAAGCATATGTCAAGTAAATCGGGTATGCGTATTGACATAAAGACCGCACCGATTTTATCCCAAATGTTTATTAAATAGTCCCAAAACGTAGTCATAAGAAAACCCCATTTCTACCTGGATTCAATAATGCATACTGCGTGTGCCGCAATGCCCTCTCCCGAGCCACTGAACCCAAGCCCCTCCTCTGTTGTTGCTTTGACGCTTATGCATGAAAAATCGGTGCTGCACACCTTAGAGATATTATTCCTCATAGTTTCAATATATGGCTTTAGCTTAGGAGCCTGTGCTATTACAGTAGAATCTATATTAACAATGAAAAATCCGTTATCTTCAAGCCTTTTTACAACAGCCTCAAGGAGCTTCAGGCTGTCCGCATCCTTGAACTTTGGGTCATTATCCGGAAACATTCCGCCGATATCGCCCAATGCCGCCGCTCCCAAGAGAGCATCACTGATTGCATGGAGCAAAACATCGGCATCCGAATGCCCCAGAAGACCAAGCTCATAAGGTATATCGGCTCCGCCCAAAATTAATTTTCGTCCTTTCACCAAACGATGAACATCATAACCGTGTCCTATTCTAATCAACAGGCTGCTCCTTCCTTGAAATGCCGCATGCCTCGACAGCACTTTTATAGTCATCGTAATCCATAAACACATTTAATATCTGTAAAAGCGCATTTGTTGACATTCGCTCAGGCAAAACAAGATATTTTAAAAGCTTCGCTTTTTTTGATTGACTGTTTTTCCCTCCGGTAATACCGTCCTCAAACAAATCGGTCTTTGTGATTCTTCTGGTCGCCGCTGCCGTAAAATCACAGGTTACACCTGCCTGGCAGAGAGCATCATATATAATATTGTCAGGCAAGCCCTCAACGCCGATTTTTCCTTCCTTTGAAGGGGCATTCTTGCGGCGTTCCTTGCCGAAAATATCAGGAATATACGCATGCAGTATTTTTTCGGGCGGAACGGTACCGCTTATAAACGACCTGATTTTAAAGCCCGCGGAATCACTGTCAGTCAATATTAATATTCCACGTTTTTCCGCCAGTTTGCGGATAAGGCGCTGTTTTTCTTTATCTTTATATATGCCGAATCCATCCGTTTCAATAATAACGGCATCAAGCATTGAAGAAAGGCGAATCTTGTCATACTTACCTTCGACAATAACGACCTGTTCTATTTTAATCATAAATAGCCTCGAATCAAGAATTGTTTGCGGCAAGCAAAAGCTTTGACATGCATTGCTCAAGGACAAGCCTTGAATCAAAGCCCGAGCCTTTAAGAAGCTCATCCGCTTTGCTCAGTTCATCAAGGCAAAGCCTGAGCTGTGTAATGGTCAGTTCGGATGCATCCTTTGCTGCATTTCGCAAGCGAAATTCTTTATTTTTATAGTTGTAAAACTTTGAAACGTCCTCCGCTCTTTCTCCCGCCAGAATGGCAATCTTGGCGCGATACATGTCAACATATGCCGAAATCAATGTGCCGGCTATTAATACCGGTTCGGTTTTTTGAGAATAGAGTGTGTCCAGCAGAGAAAAGGCTTTGTCGCAGTTGTTTTGAAGCAAAGCCTTGCTCAAATCGAATACTTTTGCCTCAATGGATTTAACACATACATCGTCAATGTCTGCTTTTTTGATTTCGCCGCTTTTAACATAAAAGCACAGTTTATCCATCTCGTTGAGAAGCAGGTTCAAATCATCGCCGACGCAGTTTATAAAATAATTCGCATTAGAGTAATCAATGGTACAGCCGCGTTTTTGTACCCCTGAAGTAATCAGTTTATTAAGCTCGGACAAATTAAGTTTGTTGAGTTCAACAACTGCCCCCTTCTGCTCGGCAATATTTAATATATTGCTGAATTTGCCGCCCTTCCTTTTGTCAGTCTTCGCATTATCAATATAAAAGATAAACACGCAGGTTTCCGGCAAATCAGATAGTATTGACACAAGCTTTTCATAGTCATTGTCTGACAAAGTATCAAGCGGTAAATCTTTCACAAGGACACAGCTCAGTTCGCTCATCATAGGCATTGCTTCAACTGCATTTGAAATGTCGTCTATTGCAGCTTCTTTGCCGTCAAATTTATGCATGTTAAAATCCGAAAAGTCCTTATCAACAGCCTTTTCGCAAATCTGGCTGACATAGTGCTGCTTTAAGTAGCTTTCATCGCCGAAAATCAAATATAAATTGGCAAAGCTGCCGCTTTTAATCTGTTGCTTTAATTCCTTTTCTGTCAGAACAGCCACTAGCCTTGCCTCCCTACCGAAAAAATCGAGTTTCCGCTTGTTCTGATTACTATATTTCCCAATCCTGCCGTCGCAGCCGCATAAACGCCTGACATTCTTTGATTTTGCAGCACATCAACCGACTTTTGTGCATCGGCACTGATTACAACCAGCGAAAAGCCGGAAACCGCAAGCTCCACGGGCGGTTCAGACCTGCTTATAAGAATATCGGCTGCTCTGTACTGCTGCGGAATTAATGATACATCGCACCCTGCGTTGAAGATACAGAGAATTGTTGTCCCATCAATGTCAAGATACGTGTAACAGCAGTCATCGCCGTATTCATAATGACAGTCTAAAACATCCCAAAGGTTTATTTCAGCGTTTTGAGTAACCAGAAAATTCCTCGTCCTGTCATAAAAGCTAAGTATATTATCCATAAGCGGGGCAACATAGCATTTTGCATTTATCTGTTTGATAACATCTTCGACGGCATTGTATTCCGTATCTTTCAGTCTCGGAATCAGCATAACATCCAAAGATTCAACTGAATTGTTATCAAAGGCTTCAATTGCATTGTTTGACGCAAAATAATCCCCGCCGCATCCAATCATAAACGCATGTGAATTCTTTGTTACAAGAATGCAGGTCCCGTTGCCTGTGTCAACAACTGTTATCTTTGTCACGCCGCTGTTAAAGACATTGTAAGAAAGCAAACCTGCAAGGAGCGAAATAATGCAGAAAATTGAAGTCATCCTTAAAACCCATTTACCTTCGGAGCGATATACAACAGCGGCATAAGCAAACAACAAAAGAGAGCCGGCAAGCCAGATGATAATATATTTTTCGCCTGCGCTGACGCTTGCAAAAGAGAAATTATTCAGATATCGCACACACCACAATGAAAATTTTGACATTATCCCCGCAATAAACATTAATGGATATGAAACGAATGACAAAAAGCCGAATAAAGATATTATTGCTGCCAAACCGCCCGTTATCATTGCAACCGAGCATGAATAATTAATCATAAGGTTTGACAACGGCGCAATCAGCGAAACAGAGCCGAATACATAAATTATCACAGGCATTGTGAAAACAACCGCGGGAATTGTCACGCATACGCTGCCTGCTATGGCTTTAAGTAAACTCCTGGGAAAACGAAAGCCGATTATGTTTATTCTTCTGAAGACGGGTTTTGATATCGGGCTATACATTGTGATTATCCCCAAAGTTGACAGAAATGAAAGCTGCAGGCCGACACTTATTGCCGCATATGGGCTGATAATCGTGATAACAAAAACCGCAAAGCCGAGAGAATTCAGCGGATCGGCTTTTCTCCTGACAATATAGCCGACAAGCATCAAAAGGTACATAAAGCCCGATCTCATGCATGTTGTTGAAAAACCTGTCAGCCCGAAAAGCAAAAATAAAAATGCAATCGAAATTAATGCGGCTGCTTTTCTTTTGACTTTTAAAGCTTCAAGCAAAGCCAAAACCGACATAACCCATACAGACATATGAAGCCCAGAAACGGAAAATATATGGGCAACTCCCGTGTTTGAAAAAGCCTGCTTTGTTTCATAAGAAAGCCCCGAAGTATCTCCGAGCAGCAGAGCGGTTATCAGCCCTCCGTTTTCATTTGGGAGATACGAGTTGACAGTGCTTTTTATCGCAGCCCTTAGCTTGAGAATATAGAAGAAAGGCGGTCTGCTCTGAGCCTCTGATACAACTATATCCTGAAAAGTATATGCCCCGACACTGACACCGGAGGATAAATAATAATTCCGAATGTCTTTGTCATCCCCGCCAAGGGCATAGACAGTTCCGACAAAATCAACACAGTCATATGGCTCGGCGTCAAGCGGGGTTTTACACGAAAGACGAAGTTTTATGCCGCCCTCTTCGCCGCCGCTTTCGATAGTTTTAAGAGTATAATAAAACTTTCCGTTATACTCATACGGCAAATCAACAATTTGAGCGTGGATGCTGACATCTTCACCGATAAGGTTCTTTGCAGGCTCAAAATAATAATTGCCTGTCAGAATAGTCATTATTGATGCCAATAATATTGCAAAGAACGCGGTCGGAAAAACTGCAGTTTCTCTTGTTGTTTTAATTATAAGCGTCACAACAAGACAGGATGCCGCAATGCAAAGCATAATTACGGCAACCGTCACAGAAAGATTCAGAAGCACCGCAAGACAAAAGAAATAAGTTATGCCTAAAACAGCTAACGGTCTCGGCATGGGTTATCCCCCGTCATTATTATTTATCAGCCCGGAGGCCATGTAAAATCTCTTCCGCCCAAAAGGTGAAAATGCAGATGCTTTACGCTCTGCCCCGCAGCGTCACCGCAGTTTGTAACAAGCCTGAAACCGTCCTCAAGCCCGAATTCCTTTGCAAGCTTTGCCGAAACCTCAAAAATATGAGCAACGACGCCGCTGTTTGCTTCGGTAATTTCAGCCGCAGACTTTATATGCTCCTTTGGGATAATAAGAATATGAGTCGGAGCTTTAGGGTCAATGTCATAAAATGCATAGACCTTTTCGTCCTCATAGGCTTTTTTCGACGGAATGTCACCGTTGATTATTTTACAAAATAAGCAGTCCATTCTCTCATCTCCATTTTAATTAAGCATTGAAAGCTAAATAAGCGCATGGAACTAAGTTATTTAATCATTCCTTTTATTATTGATTCAGCGGCATTGACTGCCTCCACGACCTTATTGACATCCTTTGCGCCCGCCATCGCGCTGTCAGGACGACCGCCGCCGGAACCGCCAGCAATCTGTGCCACAGACTTTACAAGGTTGCCCGCATGGACACCAAGCTTCACAGCAGCATTACCGCAGGCAGCAGCAAAGCTGACGACACCCTTGTCATTGACTCCGCCGACAACGGCGACAACATTTTCACCGCTCTCCTTTGCTTTATCAGACATAGAGCGGATTTCATCGGCAGAAATTCCGTTAATAACAGCCGTAACAAGCTTGATGCCGCAGAATTCCTTTGCGTCCTCAAAAAATGCCTTAACCTTAATAGCTGAAAGCTCTGCGGAAAGGCTTTCAATTTCCTTTTCCTTCGCCTTCAATTCCGAAACAAGGCTTAAGGACCTGCGTGCAAGCTCCTGAACATTTCCGAGCTTCATCGCCTGTGCGGCAGACTGGATAAGAGAAGTGTTCGCATTAATATAATCAAGAACGCCGAAGCCTGTTACGCCCTCTATTCTGCGCACTCCCGCCGCAACGGAGGATTCGGAAATTATTTTGAAAAGACCGAGCTTACCCGTATTATCAGTATGTGTGCCGCCGCAAAGCTCGATTGAAAAATCTCCCGCCCTTACAACACGGACCATGCTGCCGTATTTTTCGCCGAACAGAGCCATCGCGCCAAGCTTCTTAGCCTCGTCAATCGGCATTTCTGTCATTGTTACTTCGGCAGCTTTCAAAATTGTCTCATTAACAAGAGTCTCGACCTTTTCAAGCTCCTGTGCCGTCATTGCCGCAAAATGCGTGAAGTCAAAACGAACCGCATTGGGGTTTACAAGCTGACCCGCCTGCTCAACATGACTGCCGAGGACTGTTCTGAGCGCCGCCTGCAGCAGGTGCGCCGCGGTATGGTTGCGTGCGGTTGCCTCTCTGGTTTTTACATCAACCTTTGATGTTACAACATCCCCCGCTTTTGCGCCCTCGCCCTCAATAATTGAGCCGTGATGAAGAATTACGCCGTCATTTGTTTTTACAACCGCGTTGACTTCAAAAATGAAGTCAGCTCCTTCGATTATGCCTATATCGCCGACCTGACCGCCGCTCTCCGCATAAAATGTCGTTTTGTCGAGAACGATTGTTGCCGCGGTGTTGCTTTCCAGGTAATCACTGCGCTGTCCGTCAATAATTACAGCCTTGATTATACCGTTTGCCGTGAGGGATTCGTAACCAAGAAATTCAGTTTTTTCAATACCCTTAGTGACGATGCCCTTATTCTTCCAGCCGTCTGCTCCGGCATCCTTCCTTGCATTTCTGGAACGCTCGCGCTGTTCGTGAACAAGGCTGCTGAATGTTTCTTCATCAACTGTATAATTCTTCTCTTCAAGGATTTCCTTTGTCAAATCAATCGGAAAACCGAAGGTGTCGGATAATTTGAACGCATCGGCACCGCTGAGAACCGTTATGCCTGTTTTATTCATATCTTCAAGCATATGCTCAAGCAGCTGCAGACCGGCGTCAATTGTTTTATTGAAGCTATCCTCTTCATTCTTAATAACATTGACAATAAAGTCATGTTTTTCAACAAGGTTTGGATAAGCGTTTCTGTTTTCATTGATTACGGTTTCGCAGACCTCGGAAAGGAACGGACGGTCGATACCGAGAAGCTTGCCATGCCTTGCGGCACGCCTTAACAAACGGCGGAGAACGTATCCCCTGCCCTCGTTTGAAGGCATAACTCCGTCGCCTATCATAAATGTTGTGCTTCTTATATGGTCGGTCACAACGCGGAGTGAAACATCGTTCTTAGCATTATTGCGGTATTCGACGCCCGCAATTCTTTGAATGTGCTTCATGATATTCTGAACGGTGTCAACCTCAAAAAGGTTATCAACTCCCTGAGAAATGCAGGCAAGACGCTCCAGCCCCATGCCTGTGTCTATATTGCACTTCTGCAGCTTTGAATAATTGTTGCTTCCGTCATTATTGAACTGAGTAAAAACAAGGTTCCAGAACTCAACATAGCGGTCGCAGTCACATCCCACCTTGCAGTCAGGTGAACCGCAGCCGTACTTTTCGCCGCGGTCATAGTATATCTCCGAGCACGGGCCGCAGGGACCGGCGCCAAGCTCCCAGAAGTTGTCCTCTTTGCCCAGACGCACCATATGGTCGGGTGCGACACCGACCTCTTTTGTCCATATATCATACGCCTCATCGTCTTCAAGATAAACGCTGACATAGAGCTTGTCCGGCGACATCTCAATAACCTTCGTGCAGAATTCCCATGCCCAAGCAGTCGCCTCATGCTTAAAATAATCACCGAAGGAGAAGTTGCCGAGCATTTCAAAATATGTGCCGTGGCGCGCGGTTTTGCCTACGCGCTCAATATCGGGCGTGCGAATGCATTTCTGGCAGGTCGTGACCCTGACGCGGGGTGGTGTAAGCTCACCTGTAAAATATTTTTTCATCGGAGCCATGCCCGCATTAATCAGCAGAAGGCTTTTGTCGCCCTGCGGAATTAACGGAAAGCTGGGCAGGCGCAAATGCCCCTTGCTTTCAAAAAAGCTCAGATACTTTTCTCTCAGTTCGTTAAGTGATGTCCATTCCATTGATTATAAAACTCCTTAATTTGATACTGATATATTCTTCCAAATTTTTTGACGTCACAGTCGTCGTTCAATTTTTTTCAATCAGCACCGAAAAATAATGCGCAGGGATGTTCTCATATAAAAATACCCCATTATTATGCTACACAAAAGGATAACATAACGCTTCCATAAAGTCAACGAATAATAATCTAAATATGAATTAATTTGTTAAAGAAAAACTAATTTTTTGATTTTAAACTTGAATTAAATATTAAAATTAATCGGGACGGATAACCCTCCACTGCGATATTAATCACCGCAGGAGTGGTAATCCGCCCCGCATTATGCAAATGCCTTTTTTTAATTCATAAAGAATTGAGGAAGATAGGCCTTGTGAGCCTGTTTCATCTCTTCAAAACACTTTGACGCCTTCTCCCAGTCACCGACAAGCGGATGAACAAGAAGAGCATTGATGGCGGCATCGTTTGAGCCGGTAATTCCCGCCTGAACGGCATATTTCTCGTATTCCTTCACAATTCTCATAAGACCGATAATGTGATGATTTTTGATTTCTTCAACCGGAACAGGAACAGCACCGTCCTTGCCGATTACCGCCGCTATTTCAACGACATCATCCTCTTCCAGGAACGGAAGAGTTTTGCCGTTTTTGATATTGACAATCTGAACATCCCTCTTGTCATTTGCTAATGAATCAATAAGTGAGACAGCCACCAGAGAATATTTGTGACCGCCTCTCTTGTCAAGAAGCGCAGGTTTCTCAACAATTTTCTCATTTGAATATAATTCGAGAAGCTGCTCCTCAATCTCCATGCAGACCTCAGCTCTGCACTTTGCGCCCGACTGGAGATATTTCAGCTTTGCTGCTCTGCAGTAATAATACTGAAGATAGGATGAGGGAATTGCCTGAATAGCAGAAAGGCACTCGATTGAAAAACCGTCGTCCTTAATATTCTCCATGACCTTGGGTGAAAAGCCGGATTCAATCATGGCGGGCAGCAAATCCTTGCCGTCCTTTTTGACAGATGTAATCCAGCTCAGATGGTTAAGCCCGACGTAGGTAATTTCGCTGTCCTCGCCGCTTATCTCCTTTGTATCGTCAACCATATCAATAGGAACATTGCAAAGGCCGATACACTTGACGTTTGTATTGTTGAGGACAAATTCTGTAATTATGCCGGACGGGTTTGTAAAGTTTATAAGCCATGCGTCGGGGCAGATTGCTTCAATTCTGTCACAGATGTTTTTTATGACGGGAATAGTCCTCAACGCCTTGAAAAACCCGCCGATGCCGGTTGTCTCCTGACCAATCAAATCATATTTTAACGGAATTGTCTCATCAAGGAAACGCGCCGGAAGCTTGCCGACGCGTATCTGCGTCAAAACAAAATCCGCGCCTAAAAGCGCAGCGTCAAGATCGTCAGTTAACTGAACCTCGCAGTCAACTCCGGCATTTTTAATCATACGAACGCAAAGACTTCCGACTATGTTTCTTTTACGCTCGTCAATATCCATAAAGGATATTTTTTTAAGTTTCAGTGAATTTTTCGCTTTAATCAGACCGTCAACAAGTTCGGGACAATATGTGCTGCCGGAACCGATGACCGCAACCGTAATTTCTTTCATTTTCAATTCTCCTCTTTTGCTTATATATATTGTTTGAATATCCAGTTAATACAGCCTGTTACCGGAGCATGTGCAAGCTTAATCATCTTGAATTTTCTGCTGCATATTTTTTCAAGCTTCTGCTTCAGCAGGTCTATATAAATGTCAGATGGCAGCTTTGTATGAATTGAGCCGGAAAGAACGACCTCGATTTCGTCACCGTCAAAAGAAAGCTGCTCCGCATGAGCGGCAATCATCTCGGCACCGCGCTGCGCCATGACATTGATGGCTTTATGCACAGGCTTATCACCCTCATTTGCGGCTTCGAAAAAGAAATCTATCAGGCGCATAATATATGTCTCAACATTTTCGCCGTCAAGCTCGGAAACGCTCGCAAGAAACTGCTCGCGGTTTTCAATGCCGAATTCCTTAAAGAATTTTTGAGTAAGAGCTGTTTTCTCCAGCCCCAGATAAACCTCGTCATAAATGAGTTTATAGGCTATAGTAGCAATCCAATGACCGTTGCCGACATCGCCCGAAAAATCACCCAGCCCCGCAAGCTGAAGCATTTTGCCGGTGCTGTCAATTGCATTGCAGCAGGTACCGGTTCCGCAGTTATAGCCGATTGCGGCACCGCTTACCGAGCCTGCCATCACAACAATAAAGCCGTCATTATATATCGCGAAATCTTTTAGGCCATAGGCTTCAAGGCGTTTTCTCATTTCAACCTCCTGAAAAGGATGGTCAATCCCCGCAAGCCCCATGAGTGTGAACCTGACATCGCGCAGCGAAACACCGCAGCCTTTTAGAAGTCCGTTTATACCCTCCCAGATAATCGCTGCCGCTTCATTGAAGGAGCCCTCCATATTTTCATGGTTGCTGCCCGGACCTTTAAAAGAGGCAACAATATTTTTCTTTTCATCAAAGAGAGCATATGCCGTTTTTGTTCCGCCGCCGTCAACTCCTATGTAGTAGTTCATTCATTACCCTCCGTTTTTTCATTGCCGAAAAACTCCTCACAAACCTCTTCAAGGCAATAGATACCCCTGCGGAAAGGCTCGCGGTCAATCCATCTGCCGTTCGTAAAATCCGGAACAGGCACGGGCAGACTGCCCATTGCGATTGATTGCTCGGAAAGGCAGGTAATTGCCATATAAACCGCTGTGTCATATACATCAATCGGAGGCTTTAGATTATACATTGCCGCCTCAACAAAAGCGCAAAGCACAAGATAATCAATGCCGCCATGACCTGAATTTATTTCTCCGTTTAAATATTCCTTCCACAGAGGATGCTCATATTTTTCACGGAACAAATCAAACGAATCCCATTCATGCTGTTTTGTATGGTCGTCATCGAGATATATTGAGTTATTGTCTTCCATCCAGATACCTTTTGTCCCCTGAACTCTTCCGTTTCTTGAATACGGTCTGGGCAAGGTGCAGTCATGAATCAGAAAAACAGTTTCTCCGTGAGCGCACTTAATCATTGTTGTGACAATATCGCCCTGAGTAAAATTATAGTTTGAAAGGTCGTAATTCTCGCCCTTCTCTTTGAGCATCCATTCATGAAGCCCCGCAGACTTTGACGCCATTGAAGTGAGACTGATAAAGCGGTTGCCCCTGTTTATTCTGAGAATTTTGCCCAAAGGAGCCAGCTCATGAGTCGGATAAAGCTCACCGTTCCGGTTCATAAAATTATGTATTCTGCCGTGCCTGATTTCACGGCCGAGACCAATTTCATCACGCAAATCATGCTCATACCCGCCCTGACAATAGACGATTTCGCCAAACACACCCTTGCGCTCCATGTTGAAAAGCGCAAGCTCATCCCTGCAATAGCAGCAATTTTCAAGAAGCATGCAAAACTTTCCTGTTTCCTCGGAAGTGCGCACCATTTGCCAACATTCTTCAATTGAAGCAGCACCGCCGACTTCAATCGCAACGTTCTTGCCGGCTTTCATGGAATCAATAGCAATGACGCCGTGAGTAATCCATGTTGTGCAGCAAAGAACAGCAGAAATATCTTCACGGACAAGCAGTTCCTTATAGTCAAGGTAGACATCGGGTGTGTTTCCCGCAGCTTCTCTGATAATCTCCGCAGCCTTGTTAGCCCTATCCTCCAAAAGATCACAAACAGCGACAACCTTAACGCCGGGAATTAACGACAAATCTCTCATCATGGTACTGCCGCGCCCGCCGCAGCCTATAACTGCAAAATTGGTTTCAATTATTTTCACATTCAGCACTCCCCTTCAACATCCAACAGACATTATACACATATTGGTAAATAAATTCAAGGCGGCGCACAACAAGATTTGTTCATAACATAACAAAAAATTGTTGCCGCGCCGCCGTTTATTATTTAAATATTTTTTTAAAATACTTCTGCCATTTATACAGATAGGCACTGATTAATCTTGTCAGCGCAAAATCATACATAATAAAGACTATATTCCCAAGCCCAAGGAGCAGAGGTATTACAAACTTCCCAAGCATCTCTGACTCATCAATGGTTATCCCCATAAATTTAATCATAAGAATGTATGAAGCTATAACAGATATATTAAAAATCAGAAGTTTAATTACCACCTCAAGAGCCTTTGAGCGAAGGCGGCTTTCAAGAATTGATTTTATTATCGGATAATAGCCGAAGAACGCCGCATACAGAACTGCAATCTCTTTATCAGGTACCAGCATTAAGGACAGCAACCCGACTGCGGCAAAAACACCGAATGCCCATTTTCTGTCAAGCTCAATAGTTATAAAAATTATCAGAGCACCCGCAACGGCAGGAGTTGCATAGGTCATAAACGGAATTACTGAAAGAATAAACATTATTGCCACTGAGACCGCGGCGGCAATCCCGCCGAGAGCCGTTTTTGAGCTTTGTTTCAAGCTAACACCACCAAACAACAGTAAATCAGCAACATGGAATCAAATCCCCGCCAAAGCATTCACAGCAGCAGTCTGCACAAATAAGACCCGAGCAGATATCACAGCCGCTGCACCCCTTGCTGTTTTGTGTTTGCGTCGTTCTGTACCCGCCGTTTCTTGAATTGTTAAAGTTATTCAGAGCGGATCTGTATTCTGCATTTTCGGGGTCCATACTGCAAGCGGTGTTGAAGTTTTTCGCCGCCTCTTCCAGCCAGCCCTGACGATACTGTATTGAGCCTTTGAGATAATACCATTCCGCAGTTCTCAATTGTTTGGGAATACCGTCGAGAAGTGTGTTGGCATCATCATATCTTCCGCTTTTTATCTGTTCCCTGATATCGGAATAGTCAGAAAAACTTGAGGAATATTGATTTTCAGTGTTTTTTGCCCTGGAACCGCCGCCGCCTGATTTGTTGCCGCGGTTGAGAATGATAGAATCATACGCGTTGTCAATTTCCTTCATCTTTTCATTAGCTATATCTGACAGAGGACCGCCGGAATAATTATCACTACTGTATTTACGGGCAAGCTCACGGTACGCCTGCCTGATTTCATCATCTGACGCATTGTCAGGTACACCCAGCACCTCATACGGATTTTTCATGCTTACACCACCCCTCTGCGCTAAATACCTTGTTCCTCGTATTTTCAAGCCCCAAATATAAAATATTATTCAAAATATCACTGAACCGCTGAAGCTTCAGAAGCTCAAATGATTTTATACATTCATCAACAGTCAGATTTAAAACTCCGGTCAGATAATCTTTAAAATCTGCAAGTCCGTTATCGCCTTTGCTCTCATACTCTGAAAGCTTTGAAATCAAGGGATTATAGCCACCCGATTTTTTATCGTCAAAAAGGTCGTCCACAGCATCAATAATATAAATCCATCTGCCGATAAGATAACCCATTCTGTCAAGAATTATTTTTTCATTGCCGTCATATCCTGCTGAGATTATTTTTGAAAGTGCAGCGGCAGTCGGATGTGCCGCCTCGTCTATTAATTGAGAACCGCTTTTTTCAACTTTCGCCTGTTCTTCCATGGCTGTTCTGACTATATTTTCAACCTCCGGCTGACGCCCGGCAGCTTTTTTATGCATTGCGCTGATAAAAGGAAGGATAAGATAACATGCAAGCCTTTTGAAAAATCCGCTGTCCTTAATATTATCCTTAACTTTGCCGTAGAGCATTATTATGGCACATTCAACTGAATACATGATTTCTTTATTGCCTTTTTGGCAGCAATTGCATTTTTTAAGGGGATTGTAACTGCATTTTGATTTTTTAAATTCAGGGCATTCACTGCTGACAGCCATCCGCACTAATGCCAGAAATGTTATATCATAGCTGAGAGAAAGCTGAGCTAACGGGCCGTATGACCTGCCAAGCTGTTTGCAAATGGAGCAATAGACGCCCTTATATAGCTCATAATCCTTAACCTTCATTTCAGGCTTATATGCCTTGACGTACCCAAACAAAATCTCACCCCTTATTTTCAGGTTACATTTTATACTATTATCTCATATAATACGTTAACATATTGTAAATTTTATACTTGTATTCAATTTTTTTATTCCATCTAGGAATTGTAAAAAAAATTTTAAAAATATTTTATAAAAGTGTTGACAAATAATTTTCAAGGTTATATAATCAACAATAATTTAATAAGCAAAACCTAAGAGTAAGAAGAGTAGATACGGCAATCGTCTCAAAGAGAGTCGCAGGCGGTGTGATTGCGGCAGAAGGAACTGTATTGAATGGACTTATGAGGGCAGACCGAAAAGCATTAAGCCTAGTAGTTTCTGACGGGAGCTTCATCCGTTATCAACGAAGTACACATGGTTGTGTGTAAAACGAGTGGGCACTTTTAGTGTCAATTTGGGTGGTACCGCAGGATTAATTCTTGTCCCGATTTTTGGGGCAAGGGTTATTTTTTTATTCACATGCTGTAATTATCAATTGTAATTTTGAAAGGAGAAATCACTATGTCGAACAAGAAAAACATCCCCTATCGCATAAATCTTCCCGAGGAATTAATCCCAAAGCAGTGGTATAACCTCAGGGCGGATATGAAGGAACAGCCGGAGCCGTTACTCAACCCCGGCACGCATGAGCCTCTGAAAGAGGAGGAACTCTATCCGATTTTCTGCAAAGAGCTTTCTCATCAGGAAATGGACAACGAAACAAGGTATATTGATATACCGGAAAGCGTTGTTAATTTCTACAAAATGTACCGACCCTCCCCTCTTATCCGTGCATACTGCCTTGAAAAAGAGCTTAACACTCCCGCAAAGATATATTATAAATTTGAGGGAAACAACACCTCCGGCAGCCATAAGCTCAACTCTTCAATTCCGCAGGTATATTATGCAAAAAATGAGGGCTTTGAGGGCCTTACAACCGAAACGGGTGCGGGTCAGTGGGGCACGGCTCTTGCAATGGCTTGCGCTTATTACAAAATGCCTCTGACTGTTTTTATGGTCAAAACCAGCTACAATCAGAAGCCTTACCGTAAAAATATTATTGAAACATTCGGCGCAAAGATTATTCCCAGTCCCAGCGATACGACTAACGTCGGACGCGCGATTCTTGAACAGTTCCCGGGCACGGGCGGCTCCCTCGGCTGCGCTATCTCAGAAGCGGTTGAAGCTGCTGTTACCGTTCCCAACACCCGCTATGTTCTTGGCTCGGTTCTGAATCAGGTTTTGCTTCATCAGTCGATTATAGGGCTTGAATCAAAGGCGGC